>JAMOZS010000016.1 GCA_023667765.1 Roseburia sp.
TTTCTGTAAAGTTTTTGATGAACAGAGAAAATTGTATGGAATGACAGAACAGGCGGTTAAGGAAACAATCCGTATCTGTAAGGACAGGAATATTTTAAAAGAATATCTGATGAGCCGAGAAGTGGAGGTTGTAACAATTATGATGAGTTTATTTGATGATGAGCAGATAATGAAAACATATTGGAAGGATATGGAAAATACCCTTGCTCATAAGAAAGATAGAGAAACAGCCGAACGGTTGATAAAAAAAGGGAAAATGTCGCTTGAAGATATTGCAGATTGTGTTCCAACATTGTCACTTGATGACTTAAGAAAAATTGAAAACGAGATTATGCAGCTAGCATAATCAACAATTCTTGACAATCAAACTACTAATGTTTGATTATATCATTCAAAATAACAGCGTTAGGGTGCATAGAAAGCGCAGAATCTATGCGCCTTTTTGTATGTAAAGGAGCAGAGAATGAAGAAAGCAGACACCACCACATTTTACCTTTCTTAATCACACCATCTATCCGTCCTTCAATACAAAGTAACATTTGTTTTTGCATCGCAACAATTACAGGGAAATCTCAATTGCCTGTAATGCCAGTTTGACTTCACGGCGCCGTATGGCTGAATCGTTACTCTGCAACAACTAAGAAAAAACTTACTACATCATAAAATAATGCGTACTTTTATTTTTGACGGCTATAGTTTATACTGAGTATAGACTACAAAAATCAGAAAAGCAAGCAGACAAACGGAAATCGGAAATGTTCTGTGAAAGCAGCAAAGGACGGGGAATTGCAAATGGAACAGAAGGAAAGAAGAAATTATCTCCTATCAGGCTTGTTAAACGAGCAGCCGCAATATCAATCTATAGAAATACCAAGGGACGTACAGGCGCAGAAAAAGCTATTGCGCGCATTGTTTAATGTGCGTATGCCAAAGATGGTTTCTGACGAATTCTTAAAAGTGCAGGACGATTATCTGAGAGAGGAACTCTCAAAAAAAGGAATTGTAGAAATTTCGGATTTACAGCCGCTGCAAAAGGGCATTTACCTGTGGCAGGGAGATATTACAAGGCTTAAGGCTGATGCAATTGTTAATGCGGCCAATAGTGGAATGACAGGATGCTATCAACCCAACCATGCTTGTATTGACAACTGTATCCATACATTTGCAGGCATACAGCTACGACTGGAGTGTGCAAGAATCATGGAGGAGCAAGGTTTCCCCGAGCCGACCGGACAGGCAAAAATCACGCCAGGCTACAATCTGCCATGTAAATATGTGCTTCACACAGTGGGACCCATTGTAAGCTCAACGGCCTTCGGTTCGAAAAGCCCTACTCCCGAACATTGTAAGCTGCTTGCTTCCTGCTATCGTTCCTGCATGGAGCTTGCAGAGAAAAACCATTGTAGCAGTATCGCATTCTGTTGTATCGGAACCGGCGTATTCTGCTTTCCAAAGAAGAAGGCCGCCGAAATTGCCGTAAGAACTGTGAAAGAGTACAGGGAAAAGACTGGAAGTGAAATGGAGGTCATATTTAATGTCTTTACGGATGAGGACCATGAAATCTACCATTCCCTTCTCGAAGGAAATCTTCCCCCTGCATGAACGGACTGCCTCAGAGAACAGGGAGCCGTTAAGAGAAGAACCGGATACCGCAGATACTATGCTTATATCGGTGAAGCATACCATTTTTTATATCATAGGAAAACCATATACTTTAACCCTTCACAGTAACACATTATTTCCTATAATATAAAATATCCTGCGCCAATAGCTCCAGTATGTTCTCCTGATAAGCCGACCTCCCAGTCTGTCTGACACACTCTGCCGTCTCACACAGCAGAGGATGCTCCACACCTCGCAGCTTCTTCATCCTCCATTCCTCTATCTCCTCTTCTGACAACGCATCCTGATAATCCTTTACATCCATTCTCCAGATATGGATGTTCCGGGGATACTTTCTCCAAAGTCGGTCTGCGATACCAATCCCCTCCGGATCCATATCCCCACTATAATAAATCTTTGTTCCGTTTTCACAAAGCAGGTGAATCAGCCGTTGCGCCGCATAGCTAAGCTGACCGGAGGTACACAGCAAAGTAACCGGCATTTCCCGACAACATTTCACCAAATAAGAAAACACCATCTCATTCTCCACCACATAAGCGCACTCCCTTTCCGCCCATATGGCTTCCGCACCGGTCAGATTGGCAAGGGACAATATTCCGGGTTCCTGCGCCGCACAAAAGGCTTCCAGAATCCCGCTTTCCACCCCCTCCTTACGCATATGAATACGGTAAAACGCTACCGTACTTGCAATCTCATCCGTGATAATCCCCGCATCCCGATATGCCTCATGCACTCCTGCAGCATCCCTTGGAAATTCTCTGCCGTCGGCAAAGCAAAGAACATGTAGCAAAAGCACGGCAGCATTTTGTCCTCTGTCAAAATAATGCGGATTTCCAGACACCTTTGCCGCCAAAACTGCTAACGGAATCCCCGCCTCTCCTGCGCCGGCTGTCGAAAGATACCCTTGACACACATTGCGCACCATAGTTTCTGCCAGTCTCTCGCTGTTCTTCCAAAGTCCCATCACCGTGCCATAACCATATTGCTTATCTGCTTCCATACCCTGAATCCAGGCAAGAGCCGCAACAGCTTCTTTTGTTTCTCCTTTTTCCTCCAACCATGCAGCTATACGGCTCCAGAATTCCTCTTTCTTCCGTTCTTCCAAAGCCTTCTTTTCCTGATTGGTAACAAGCTCTTCCTCAAAATAATATTCCAGCAGCCTCTCTAATGGCACGCCCCCAAACCTGGTCTCCTTTAAAGCCTTCTCAAAATCAAAAAACGGAAAAACGATATCCTCATCCCAGTATTTTCTGCTCAGGAAATGTCCTATAGCGTGTTTCTCTTTCTCAGTGGCAGCTCGGATTTTTATGTTCCCCGCCGCTTTCCCATAGCTTTTCCACTTTTTGCGCATTTCCTGGAAGCATCGGTCAAATCCCTGCTCTTTCTTAAAGTAGGCTACGCACTCCCTCAACTCGCTACTGCTCATCCAATATCCTTTCATGCCCGTTCCAAGTATAGTGAATCACCGTGATTACCTGTGAATTCAGCGGGCGCAACAGTTCCGAAATACGCAGCGCCGGAACCGTATCAAAGCAGCCCCATAGTGCCTGCGAATTCATAATATAATCAAAATCCATATCTTCCACCAGCTTGAACATGCTGCTGATATTTTTGTCATCCACTCCCGCAAAGGCCTCGTCCAGCGCTATCATCCGAGGATGGTCTCGATTCTCCGCTTTCTGGTACTGGGCATTTACCGCAGCGAACAGCGGTACATACATAGCCATAGCTTTCTCACCGCCGCTGAAACGATTAAAGGCGGAATTCGTAAGGTTCTTCTTTCCCTCAAGATTCCTGTAATAAGACATCTGGAACTCAAACCACTTCCTGTAGTCCAATGCGTCCCGAACCAAATCCATATAATTAATACTTTCCCCTGCTTCTTCTGCGATTTGCTTCTGGGTCTGAATCTTGCTGCGAAAATGCGCCGCCACCTTTTCGATATCGTCACTGTTCAGAAGTGAATAGTCTCGCAGCAATATTTTCTCCAACTCCTTTATATCCAGTTCCTGTTCGTTTTCTGCCGTCCTGGGTTTCCAGTCCAGAGAAAAATACAGTCCCATGGATGTCTCCAGCTTCATCAGGGCCGACATATCTTGTACCCACTTTCTGCTCTCGGCAATACGGTCAGTCAGCTGCTGGCTGATGGTCTTTGATAAAATATCCTCAAAAAGTTCTCTGTCTTTTTGCTGAATCAACAGCGCCGTCTCATCAATAGTAGTATTCAGCATCTGATAAAACTCTTCCAAATACAGCTTTTTCCCGTTCCATACGGAAATAATGCGCAGCCGCTTCCGAAGGGCCCCCGATTCTGCCTCCGCTTCCTCAAAGCACTCTTCAATCGCCGTTCCGTAACTTACAAGGCTGCCGTTATGCGCTGCGTACACCTGATACAAACCTGTTGTCATGGTGCCCACATCCCTGCCCTCATCGCCCTCCCGCATACGCAGCAAAGCTTCTTTCGCACAGGCTTCCGGATTTCCCGCATCCTTCTCAAGAACAAGCCTCAGTTCCAACTCCTCCTCAAAATATCTTTGGCAGAGATTCTCTCTGGCAGTCTTTTGTACATAATCTTCTCTCAGTTTCCCCTCTTCCTCTAAAATGTGCTTTAACTGGTCTTCTATCACAGCCAGCCTTTTCCCAATGGAGGAAATCTGTTCCCTAATCTCTTCCCTCTCTTTTTTTAACAGCTCCCTGCGCTGCGCCTTTTCTTTCACCTCCGGCCGATTCAAATATTCCTCATACTGTCTGATTTTCAGCTCCAACTCCGCAATTTTCCCAAGGGCATCCTTTTTGTCAAGAGCCGCATCATCCATATTGCTTTCTTCCCTCTCTATCAGCTCCTCCTGTGTCCGGATATCGGTTTCCGCCTTTTCAAGCCGGATGAGCAGTTTGTAAAGTCTTTGCAGATTTTGTTGGTATGCGTCAGCCGCATCCAACACCTCCTCATATTCCTCCGTCGTCCTTCCATAGGGAAAGATTTTGCAGGCGGCAAGCATTTCCTGATAGCTTTCCTTTTCCTTCTGCCGATATAGGTCAAGCTTCGTTTCTATCACGCGGTAGTTTCTTTCCTCCTGCTCACAGGCAAGACGGAGCTTCCCCTCCGTTTCCAAAGCGGTATCAATCCTTTCCGTAGCAAAGGACCGGCTGTACTCTGTGTCCAGCGTTGTAATCCGATACGCCAAATGCTCCTTTTCCCCGTCAAGAACCTGCAAATCAGCCTGTATCTGTTCCATCTCTTCGGACAGCTGCCGCAGTCTCCTCTCCTTTTTCTGCGCCCTGGCCAGCACTCCCACATACTCCGCTTCTTCCTTCCAATCCGCTCTGCCGGAAAGGATTCCCTGCTCAAAATATCTTTCCTTTTCCATTCGGACACAGGCGTCACTCTCCTGACCCTTTTCGGAAATATGGCTCAGAATATTTTCAACAGCCTCCCGAATCCCTTTTTCCAGCGTCTCGTTTACTTTCAGTCCATAGAATCCACAATTTCCCCTTTCCTGAGGTTTTATGACACAGCCCACAAATTCCGGGAAATCTTCCCTGATTCGCCTGAAATCCTCTTTTGCAACCACCAGTGCATCCAGCAGTCCCATATCCGCCAGTTGAGATTCGATTCCGGCGCATTCCTCCGGTTCCAGTCCTTCTGCAAACTCTACCGTCCTGAAAAAAGGAACCGCTTTCACTCCCATCTCCTCCAATCTCTTTCGAGATGCAGCTACCGCCTCCCTCCGCTCCGGTTCTAAATCTTCCTGCATCTGCACCTCGGTACGCTGGGCCTCCAGTTGTGCCAGTACCCCCTTTTGCTCCTCCAGCTTTTTCTCACATTCCCACATATTAGAAGAAAGCTGTTCCTTGTATTGCTGATAAACATTCTGCAAAATCTGGTTGATTTTTCTGCCGTCTGCGGCGCTTTGATACTCCTGTAGCTGCTTCTCTGCCTGGAGCAGCAGCTCTTCCGACAATTTCCATTCCCCATTTTGGCTGTTTGTGGTATAAAAATCCTGGATACAGCCCTCCCTGGAAAGCTCTGTTTCACGCTCCGCCCGGGCTAATGCCGACCTCTTTTCCTCCCAGTCCCGCTTACGTCCCTCTGCCTCTTCCGAAATCTCATCCAGTTGTTTTTGGTCCCTTCCATGCCTTTCTATACAATCCTTTCCCGCCGCCACTGACTTCCGATATTTCTGCAGTTCCTCCATCAGATTATCTGCTCTCTGTACGTCTCGGGTTCCGGTCAATTCCAACACTCCGAAATGACCCTCCCAACGCAAAATCTCCTGACCGCTCTTTAATTCCTCCGTCTCCTCTGCCAGGTCAGACCGGCAGACTTCTCTCTCCCCCTGCAGGATATGTATTTTCCTGTCACATCCCCGAATGCTTTCCCTGCTTTTCTGTATTCGCTCTTCTATTCTTTCTTTTCTTTCCTGCTCCTCTTTTTTGTCCAGATGCGCCTTGTCCAGTTTCGCATCCATCTCCTCCATATCCGTATCCAATAAGCTTTCCAACTCCGCGGCTGCCAGTCTGTCACGATTTCTTAACGCCGCCTCCGCCTCCTGCTTCTCTCCTTGTTCCTGAGTGAGACTCTCTTTATCCAGCATACTTTTGTCCATCTGTGCCTGAGCCTGAAGAGCCTCCTTTTTTGCCGCCAGATATGCCTGCCCTTTCTTCCCCAGCATATACCGATTGTACCTCATGTACTCTTTCCGTATGACTGTCACATCTGCCATGGCCCGCTTCAGTTGGTCTAAATTTCCCTGAATGCCATCCATCTTCTCCATGGCGTCCACCATAGGGCGCAAATCCTCGTCCGTCAGGGTCTGTAAGGAATCGTTAAGAATCTCATATACTTTCGAGGGTTTGAATTCCTTGGACAGCTTTGGCGCCCGCACTTTGACTAACAGCCTGATGAACTGCTCATATTGCTCCGCCCTGCTAAAGCCAAAGAGATACTTATTTACCAGCTCCTTATATTCTCTGGGCACATCTGTAAAAGGCGCCTCCTCTCCCAGAACCTTTTTCAGTTCTCCTTTCTCCAGGGGGATTTTATTGCTTCCCACCTCCCTGTACAGCCAGATATCGCCTCCTATCCTTCTTCCGTCAAGGATAATAAATCCCCAGAAATCCATGGGTTTCCCTTTTCTGGCCCGCTGCCCGATGCCTATGGTGCGGTATTCTCCGGTATTCTTTTTCCGAAATTCCAGATACAGATATCCTGTGGCTTCCTCTTTTCCCTCTTCCCCCAGAAAGTAATATTCCATTCTTCGGTCGCTGGAACCAAAGGGGTCCAACCGGCTTGGGGTACGGTCTCCGTCCAGAATAAAAGGGATAAAACTCTGTGTAGTAATGGATTTACCGGAACCATTCTGCCCTCTCAGCAGCAGCTTCCCTTCCTCAAAAGCAAACTCCTCTTCGTCATAAAGCCAGAAATTGACAAAGCCAATGCGATTCATCATCCATCGTTCATTCATTGTATCTGTTTCTCCTCATAATCCCCAGGATAATAGCCGGACAGTTTTCCTACAATGGGAAACAGGCTTATCCGCCCTTCCTCTCTCCGAAACATCATCCATGCCTCCATATACTCCTTAATCTCCTCCACCGCCTTCCCAGGTTCCTTTTCACGAAAGATGGCGCCCCACGCATCCTTCCAGCGGCGGTGACAGTTCCGAATCAGTTCATCCAGCGCTTCCTCCGACACATAAACACATTCGTCCATCTGTCTGACCCAGACTCCGGATTCTATCCGACTCCTTATCTCGGCGCACACTAACAGCACTGCTTCCGGCAGTATGGCATCCCGGGGATGCACCTTTCCGTAACAGTCATCTTCCTCCAGCATCCAGAATGCGGCGTTTTTGTGCAGGTCGAGACGGCCTCCTATATTCTCCTCCAGATTCTTTACTACCCATTGCCTCTGGTTTTTCAGGTATAAAGAATCTGCGTCTTCCATATTGCTCCAGTACATCATCGGACAAGTCACCAACTGCCTGTAGACCCTGTTAATCCTCGTCCTACCTCTCTCAGAATCAATCTCCTGAAGAGCCGTTCTCTCAAAATCCTCCACACTGTGGAATCCGGAAATATCCTGTGAAAAGCTGGTAGCAAAATATTTTGAATGTCCTGTATTCTCATAGAGCACCTCGTTACCGGACTCCTGTCCGAAACCTTCACTGTTGCCCTCATACACCTTGAGCATATTATTCTTTTCCATATACTGTAACACTCTCACCAAAGATTTCCGTTGGGAAAAAGATGTCCAGTCTATTTCTATGCTCTCTTTCAACCGGGTCTCCACATAACTAATCAGTTCCGATAACAGGAACTGTTCCTGCTCCTCCTTGTCCTCCAGAAAAATCAGAACTGCACAAAGAAAACAATAATCCCTGATTTCCGTAAACTCCTGTATCCCCATAAAACTTTCTGCATGAACCGGTATCTTTTCCAATTTTAACAGACGTTCTGTATTAATCAGCTTCCACCCCAGCATCTCCCTGACAAACCGTTGAAACAGGGGAAGCTCGTGTTTTATTTTATAATATTCATCTTTTTGGGTATCCTTACAAATCCATATGTTTTCCAACAGCGACCTGACCCTGTTCAACTTTTGCATACCGCCTTCCTGTATAACTGTATCCATTCAAAATAGGAAAATCCCGCTTCTTCCTTATTGGCGCTTCGCACCAAATTCCAACACATATGCCGGCATGGTTAAGTCCCCGTCCTGACAGTGCAGTACACAGGTCCCTGATTTCCTGATTAGACGAAATTCCTGACCATATTCCGTCCTTCCGATTTTGTCAGAATTCATATTTGCCTGAGATATCCACTGTAGGAAAGTCATCCTCACTGTATCGGGAAGCACATCTTCAATACCCGCCAGTTCCAGCCTTCCGTCTCTGATATAGCGCATCACTAATTCTTTCTCGCTATCCAACTGTCTCAAGTGGGCCATTCTCTGTTGTAGCTTTTCCATGGTTTTATCTGCAAATCCCGATTGTTTACGCCTTTCCCGATACGCCTTTGTATGGGGTTTCAATGCGTACGCAAAGGGAGCCTCTTCATAGACGCTGCTGTTTATACTGTCCGTATCCCGAATTGCATTTTCCTTCAGATGCCGGATATTCTGTATGCCAAAAACATGGGCGGAAATCCTGTGCGCCTCGTCCAAAGTCCCCGCCTCCAAAAAGAGCTCCAGAAACTTGCGATAGTCATCCTTTCTGCTCATTCCCCAATTTTGCATCTGCAGAATTAATGCTGCATTCTGTATGATATTCCTAATAATGTCATTGGTAATAATCAATATTTTATGACTTTCGCACTCATGTTCCGGGCTATCCAAAAACCAGCTTTTCAGGGAATTCCATTTCCCCCAGACATTTTCCCGAATACCTTTCTCCATGTTCGCCTGTAACTCTGACAATGCACGGGGAATCTCCAGTTCACTCTTTACCACCTTTTCCAGCAGCTGTCCTTCAATCTGCCCGCTCTTCTGTGTCAACAGTCTTGCAATATATTTGGAATGCTTCTGCATCTCCTTAATAAAGTCATTCAGATACTGAATGAACCGGTCCTTATGTAAAATAAATTCCACGGATTTCATCAGCCTGTCCGATTTTCCCGAATAAAACTCCCTCAGATAATCCTGATAGTTTCGGTTCAACCGTTTGAAATCTTCCTGTAGATTACTCCACCACTCATTAATCTCCTTATAACTTTTTCCCTCAATCTCTTCTGTTTCATCCAGACTGTGCTCCAGCCGCACAAACAGATTCGTGGACAGATTCCCTGATTCCACAAAGATATTCTCCAGCCGCACAGTCAGCCTTTCTATTTCCACCGCATATTCCGACATCACATACCTGTATTGCTTATTCTTATAATCCGCTATGGTATATACCTTTCCCGGATCCTGAATTGGCGTCAGATTCTTCCAACGAACCAGAGCATCCAAATCCTGCTTCAACTGTTCCATGCTATAATCCACAAATGCAGGATTCCTGTGCAGCAGCTCCAGCACATCCTCCTTATACAGTTGAAAGCGCATCTTCTCATATTCCTGATAAAAGATGCGCATAATCGTCCTATATTGCGGTGCATTTGGCACTGATAAGTATGAAGTCTCGTTGATTACCCCTAAATACTGCATGGCATATACATCCTCCAATGCTTTCCTAATCCTACAAATACATTCCGATATACTTTACAATTATCCTGCCTCCCAATATTCCCTGTTCCTATATTTGTCTCAACAAGATACAGGCTTGAAAAACACTTCAAATTCTCAATCTGATTCTATCCGGTTATATTATACTGACATAAAGTTCCTGCGTCAAATAATTATTGATTTATCTGCGGATGTAGAAACTTAATTTTCTTTCTTAGCGATAGTTACTATAGTTGGGCAGCAAAATCTACAATAGTAGAAATTTATTTTTCTTTCTTAGCTCGGGGAGCTCGGCAGCGCTTAATGCCAAAAATTGATTGGATTTCTTATTTCTTGCGTTTTGTTTCCCGATATATATTATACTTTCTGTAACTTTCTATCTTCCATTTCCTTTAAAAAAGCTCTCCCACCTTCATTATAGAAATTAATCTTTTCTTGTGTTGTCATATTCTTGGTCAGTTCATAATGGTATTCTCTGATTTTGTGAATATCCTCAACCGTAAAATCAGGACTAATAACAGGCTTTGTAATCATAGTCATTCCTCACTCTCTAACAATACAGAAGGATTCCATATCTCAATCATCTTATATCCTTCTAAATTTGTAATTGCCCTTACGCCTCTAATCGTTTTCACATTAACAATATGCTTGAAATTCCACGATATAATACAGTCACATTCATTCATAACAGCAGCCCCTATGTGCTGACAATCATCGAAACTCCTTTGTGTCAATATACCCATATCAATAATCTTTTCTGCCATCGACAGAACGTCGTCCGTAATATCCAATGTTGTGAACTGGATTTCATTCAGGCAGTCTATAAGTTTTGTTTTCTTCGGCTCATAACACTTTTGTATCTCTCTCAATGTAACTGTGGACAAATATACATCATATTTTCCATCTTTGAACATTTCCCATAGCTTTCTCGTATCTGCCATCTTCTCAGGTGCATCCTCCTGCAATAAATAGCTGATAACTGATGTATCTAAATATACCTTTAATTTTCGCATACACCCTCTCCCTTATATAAGATTATTCTCATTCGTAACAGTTCAACCATACGGCACCGCAAAGTCAAGATTGCGGTTCTATGCAATTTTGCGGGACTTGCAGGCACAAATTATCTCTACTCCTATATCTATTATATTGTATCTTCTCTACCTTTTCAATGTTTAACCATGCTCTTTCGTCCATATTTTGAGGCCGAATTTCATTTTTATTATTTCCTCTTTGCCCGCTTTTATATAAGAGTAATCCATAAGCACCAAAACTCTTTTCTCCTTGTATTTTACCGCAAAATTGACGTTATGTCATTTTAGAAACTCATCTTCTCTTTGCATTACCCCATCATCCCCGCCAGCACCACGCTTGCCACCGTCCCCGCCAGGGTGGCAAGCAGGGCTCCGGTCAGAGTGTAACGGGTCTTAGTCACCTTCGCCGCCAGAAAATAAACGCTCATGGTATAAAATACGGTTTCCGTGCAGCTCATTAGAATAGAAGTTATGAAGCCCACATAGGAATCCGGGCCATTGGTCTTAAAAATATCCAGCACCAGCCCCGTAGCCGCCGAGGAGGAAAAAAGCTTCACTACTAATAACGGCAGTATCTGCGCCGGTAAATGTACCGCCTCTGTCAATGGCGCAAGGATAATCCCCAAAAACGAAAAGAAACCGGAGCTTCGCAGAACTCCTACTCCCACCATCAGACCAATCAGCGTAGGCATGATATCCACAACGACCTTCAGACCCTCCTTGGCTCCCTTCAAAAAATTCTCATAGGTTTTTACGCCGGACACCATTCCATAACCCACCACAAAGAAAATCACCGCAGGGATGATTATATTCGACACCTGTGTCATAATGTTCATTTGCCCGCCCCCCTGTCCTTATATTTACAATAACAAATTGCCGTCAGGGTACTGATTGTTGTGGCGGCTATGGCCGGCGCAATTACTGCCGCGGGATTCACGCTGCCGTACTGGCTGCGATAAGCTATCATATTGACCGGAATCAGCTGCAGAGAGGAAATATTGATAATCAGAAAAATGCACATTTCGTTGCTGGCCCTGCGCTCCCTTCCCTTCCCGGCAGCTTCTTCCTCCGTTTCATAATCCATATTGCCTCTCTCCCTCTCCAGCTCTGCCAAAGACTCCATTGCCTTTAAACCCGCCGGTGTACAGGCCCACCCCAAGCCGAGAATATTGGCAATGATATTCGTGGCTATGTATCCCAAGGCCGGATGTCCCTTAGGTATCCGGGGAAACAAAAAATCCAGAAGAGGCCGGATGCCCCGTGTCAGCTTCGCTACCAGTCCTGCCTCCTGGGCAATTTCCATAAGTCCCATCCACAGCGCCATGACCCCTGCCATGGTGATGCACAGAGAAATAGCCTCCCCCGCGCTGTCCAGAGCGCCCTTCGTCACCGCCTCTAAATTACCGGTAAAAGCTCCATAGATAATTCCCAAAAGAATCATAAAGGCCCAGATATAATTCAGCATATAAGATATCAGCTCCTGCCTGTTACTCTTAGGCTATTTTATTCTTTTTTTGCCTAAATCATGTCAATGTCGGAGCTTCTTATGCATTGATTATGCTTTGCTGCGCCGAGTGTGGCTGCTTTTGCAGCTTATGTCCGGGTATGGAGGAAAATAAGAAAGATACGAGAACAAAAAGATAGGACGGTCACCCTATTTTGTACGGGTAACCGTCACCTCAGCGCCATCCACAAGTTCACCTGTTGAACTTACAACCACTCTGTCCCGAAAACCGATTCCGGAAACCACTTCCAGCAAGTCCTCCCTTTCCACTCCTGTCACCAGCTGCACTTCCCGCACAAAGTCCCGTTCCTCTCCGTTTTTGATATCCTTATACAATACAAATACCGGCTGCTGCGTAAGCTCTCTGGATATGACCATCCGGCTTGTGGTGCCCGTCTGGGTTTCCCCGTTTTCATCCACATATTCCATGGGAATCAACGCTTCCCCAAGATACTCCGCAGTAACCTGCGGCAGATTCCTCTCATGAATGGAACGGGCCGTAAAGGTTAATACCAACATGGCCATATAGAATACAACGCTTATCATCAGCCAGTGTTTCTTCATTCTGCACCTTCCCTCCTTTTGGTCAGAAAATCATCTTCCCTGTCAGTCGCTAAGCTTCCCCAGACACAGGCCGTTTTCAAGATACTCATTAAAATACTGATAAAACAGTAAAACCGGAATCATAAAGATGACCGACGCCGGAAACAATACATTCCCCACATATTTTTCCGTGGACGCCAGAAAAATAGAAAGCGTCCGGTACTTATCCTCTTTCAAAAACAGCATGGGCTGCTCCAGCATATTCCAACAATCCGTAAACACAAACAGCACGACTGCAAAAATGCATACTTTTATTTGCGGCACAACAGCCGTCAGTATGATACGAAGCATGGAGTTTGTCTCAAGGCGGGCAGCCTCAATCATGCCGTTGTCAATCCCTTCCATATATTGGTGCATTACAACAACGCAAAAAGGCGAGAAGAAAAGGGGCAGAATAATTCCCTGGGGGGTATTCAGTAATCCCATATCCCGCAGCCCTATGTAATTCGGCAGTATGGTTACCTGAAGGGGCATCATCATAAGCACAATATATCCCAGATAGAGTATCTTCTTCCCCTTAAACCGTCCCTGAGAAAAGCCAAACGCACAGAGAAGCCCTATGATAAGCTGGCCTGCGGTAATTGCCAGGCCATAGAACACAGAATTCCAAAACATGGGATAAAAGGTAAAGCAGTCAAACAATAAATCTCCATACCCCCGAAACGAAAAAGCCCCCTCCTGCCAAAAGGATAAAACCACTGTCGCCCCAATGGGGACAAAAAAGAACAGTCCCAGAAGAGATACCATACCTGTCATAAGCTTTCTCATTGGCTGTACCTCCTCTGCACCTTTAAGCCTACCAACACTATCGCAAGAATAATGAGGGAAGTAAGGACAGCGCCTGTAGAAAGGCTCTGATAGTTCAGCTTCAGAAAATGATTGTTCATATAATATTGCAGGGTATAGCTGTGCTCCGGCGGATAATTTGTACGATAAAACAGATAACTCTCCTTATATACCTTAAAGCTGTTTACAATGGACAGCAAAACGCAAAACAAAATGGTCGGTGCAATCACAGGTACTGTAATTCCGGTATGTAACCGGAAAAAACCTGCCCCGTCCAGTTTCGCCGCCTCAAAAATATTACTGTCAATAGAGCCGAACGCCGCTGTCATTAAAATAATGCAAATCCCTATATTTTTCCAGACAAAAAGCAGATATATGGGCAATACCGTAGACGTGTCCTTAAAAAAAAGCTGCCATATCAGCGCCACGCTCGCCGTAGGAATCACCATGGGCAGGATAAACGCCGTTCTTATGACCTTGCGTTTCTTTATGGCAAAGGTCATGGCGATGGCAATCACCAGTGCGCTGATAATCAATACCGGTACGCAGACAGCTATCAACAGTAAACTGTTTTTCAAGGCAAGCATAAAATATTCATTTTTCAATGTTTTCACATAATTATCAAGTCCAACAAAATTTCTTTTAAACTGATTATCTATCAGGGAATAAAAAAGTACCCGAAAATAAGGCATTACAAAGAAAACTGCCGTACCTGCCAGACTGGGGAGCATACAAATAATGCACTTTAATCTCCACGTTAATCCCTTACCCTTCAATCTTATACCTCTTATCTCTTATCTTATCTCTTATCTTATCCACCCTTTATTCATTTAAATATACCGACATACGGCGGTCAGCTTCTTTAATCATATCCTCAAGGGACAGCTCCGACGCAAAATATCTCTCTAAATCCAACATATAAATTTCCCCCGGCGCCGAAAAATCAATAACCCCGTCCTTGTATATCTCATAAACCGAAGCGGCAAACTGACTGTCCGGATATCTGCTTTTGTCGCCGAAAAGGCCGTAATTATCAACCGACAGCATATATTCACACAGAGCAGAAATACAGGCAAGCACCGTGTCCAGATTATCCGAAGCCGGATTCACGCAAATATAAGTGCATCTGGCCGAACTGGACGCTCCGTCAAAGGTCGAAAGACTGCATGCTTTTTCCTCATCCGAATGCATCAGCTCTTCATAGGCAAGCGCCTCCGATTCCTCAGAGGAAAAGCTGACGCTTCCGGCTCCCGTCAGATAACTCAGAGACGGATTACCGTTTCCCCAGGGTATTTGTGATGCTTCCTTCATATTGGCTGCAAGGCTGCGAAAGTCTGCCGTATCAAAGGCCGTATGGGTTCTAAGATATACTTCCATATTGCTTTGAATGAATGAGGAGGGATTAAACAGGAACTCATACTCCCGGCTTTCCGCACATTTACTGACGCCGGCCAGCAGTTTTTCGGGAGTATCTGCGGAAGCAAAATCCACCCCCAATGCTTTACATTTCTCCTCATTATAAATCAATATAGGGATGCTTACATTAACGGGTATCATCCATATATTTCCGTCCTTATCCGTTGCGGCCTCTTCTATATACGGGAAACAGCTTTCCATATATTCTCTCACATAGGGCACGTCGTTCAGAGGATAATAAACGCCGTTTTCCTTTAAATTTTTTGCCATGCTCTGATGAGAGCCCATATAAAACACGTCAAAATCCCTGTCATTGGAAAGAACTGCCAGCGACAATTCTTCATCGCTTTTCTCTTCAAAGGTCGTCGTATATCCGGCGAAAAACACAAACGCTCCATATACTCCCGAACCTACTATTCGTATTTCCCGGGTATCCTTAATGTAGACGGAATTCTTAAGCCTCTCGATTTTTCCGTCCATTCCGTTCCAGACATAAGTAAAACCATTCCTGAAAAAAATCCCCGCTCCATCCGGAACCGCCATGTTCGGCATCACATCTGCAACAGTTCCCTCCTTCAGCACGGAATAAGAAAGGGTATTGAGGTCGGAAATCCGCACGGCATTGGGGCTGTAAAACAGCAGTCCCCTGCCATCATAGGCGAAGCTGCAGATACCTTCTATCTGTGTCGGCGTTATGTCAAGAATCTTCATACTTTCCGCATCTATACTTATCAAAACATAACCCTCTTCTTCGTCATAGGCATACAGCATGATATTTCCATCCGGCATGTCCGATAACGCAATCGCCTCATTGAGAAACTGCTCCCTTCTCTCCTTTGTATGCATATCTATCACATACAGGCTCTTATTTCCCCCGTTTTGCATACTGCCCCTCGAAGATGCCGGCGTTGCAATACTATTGCCCAGCAAAAACAGCTTATCCTTGGAAAGGCACATTCTGCTTATTTTAACAAGGTCGGGAATCTCGCAAAACACCGTACAATCCCCGTTTGACAAATCCAGCTCGTAGATGCATTTTCTGATTTCATTATCCAGGGCAGTAAAATATGCCTTGTCCTGATAAACCGCAATGACTTCAATAGAGGAACTCATGCGCTCCTCTTCGTCCGTCCACCGATGCACCTCATTCCCCTGATTGTCATACAGAATCACTCTGTTCTTCCACATTTCGCCGGATTCCTCCGTACTACATACATAAACGGTTCCGTCGTCATCCACTGTGACGCAGTTAATGTTTCCCTCCGTCTCATAGGTAAAAAATACAGGCCCCTCCTCCTGTTTACCGCTTGTCTCCTTCCCGCCCCCGCAGGAGGCTCCCAACAAGGTAACACATAACAGCCCTGCCAGCATCAGTCTCTTTCCTATCGTCTGCCTGTTATTTCCCTCCTTCACTGATAACCTCCCTGTATTCGCTGTCCAAAGTTATCTGGCCTATCTGACCATCCTCCGGATTCGGCGTTATCTTTACAATGCCATTGGTGTGATACTCAAAGGGAATGCCATAACAGGCCAGTCCGTATAAACTCTCTCCGTCTGTGTAAAGTCCTGTATATGCGGTTGAATCAAACACAAACTTATCAAAACATCCCTGATTTTCATCATAAGCAAGGATGCCGCTCTGAGATACCGCATAAATTCTGTTATCTATAATTGCATAGTCCAGGCCGATATTTGTTACCATCATGCCCCCACTAGGCGTATAGGCTGTTGCCGGATACCATTTATGGGTTCCGTCGGCAAGATTGACTGCCGCCACAGCAGCTGTCCCCTCCTCCGTCCGGGCGGACAGCCATAAAGTGTCACCTATGATGGTATAATGATTATTCCCGAGATAGCTTTCCCTTGTTATCGGGATATCCTCCTCACCGTCTGTCAACACCAGGCAGCCTATCTTCTCTTCCTCCGAATAAGCGAGCTGATAATCCCCATAAAAAAAGGGCAGCAATCTTCCCATCCTCTCCGGCCGGGCGTCTCCAATTTTCATGGAATGCCAATCGCCTCCATATACCTTTTCGTCGCTGCCGACACGCAATTCATCGCAGAAATACATCCTGCCGTCAGCCACATATAAATTACATACATTCTCATCCAGCACAAGCTCTGTCTCTCCCGAAGCCAAATCATACCGATAAAGCTTCCCCGCCCAGGAGAAGGCCAGCCAATCCGGCGGCGTCTCGCTCACAAGAAAATAGAGGCTGTCCTCATAAAAATTAATAAAATTACAAATTTTATCCACCAGCAGGCTGCTGACTCCATCCTTGTAGGCATAGATATAATTGTCCTCATAGGTTCCGTAATTTACATAATATATCGTACCCTGTTCATCCTTGCACACAATAGAGGACATGATGGCATTCCGAAAATCCGAGGTATTCGCCGCAGTTGTTTCGTATGCTCCCACGCCCTCAAAATCAGCAAAAAAGGCCTCTCCCTCAAACACTTCCACATCCGATGTATCGTCTTTTGTACCCTCGACGCTTTCCCCGTCCCCGATGCCCGATTCGACACTCGATTCCATACTCGTTTGTACCGTCTCTTCCCGGGACGTGGGAATATGATAGACAGGTTGTTCCTCCGATGCCTGCTCCCCGCTCTTCCCGCAGGAACAGACAAGCCCCAGCGATAACCACAGGCTCATAATCAAAAGCTTTTTTTTCATGGGAATCTCCTTCTGTTCTTATCAATGTCCTTATCACGCCAAAAAGCCAATAGCCGGTTTATCCGGCCTTGGCTCTTCGCTGACATAAAATTATTAATGATTTATGCTATAGGAATCCTGGGTTATGAGATAATTGGAACCATGATATCCGCAATTCTTACATTGGTCAACCACGTTATGAGTTATCGTAATCATACGGCTTACCTGATTTCCATTCTCATCTCTCACCGTATGTTCAGATCTTGTGGTCTTGACTACCGCCAGATATTTCTGATAGAATACATGTTGGATGCATACCGCCGCATTGACAGGCATGGACATACAGGAGACCATAATAGCTGCCGCCAAAGCTGCGGAAAAGATTCTTACCCTCTTTTTCATCATAAATCACCCTTCCTTTCTTTTTTACTCCACATTATATGAATATATTGCTTTTTTCACGGTCTGTCAACGCCAAGTCGTCGACAGCCTCCGACAAAGGGCAGCTCTGCCGCTTTCGACGGAGCTGTTACGCCAGAGATAATGTTTCCTCTCTGACTGTTATCGGCAGACCGCACGTTCGGAAGCTCTAATGTGCGTTTCTTCCCTATTGCACAAAATCCCTTCTTCCAGTATGATACTAGCATAACACACAAACTAAGGAAGGTCTGATTAAAGAAACGCTTTAATCAGCGTTTCCCTAATAAAAGAAATGCTTACTGTGCAAAAACAGCGTAGAAAGGAGACTTTATGCAACATGATTCCGCCCGCAACCGTCGCAATGGCTTTCAGACCATGGATGGGGGCAAAAAAACAACAGAACCTGCCCGGGGAGGTAAAATAGTCGGCATCATACTTCTGATAGGGGTTCTGATGATTCTGGCCTTTAACGCCACCTACGAAATCAGGGAGCAGGAGCAGGCCGTACTGATTACACTGGGAAAAGCCCAGGCAGTCACCTCCCCCGGCCTACATTTCAAAATCCCCTTTATCCAACAGGTCAGGAAAGTAAATACAACCATCCAGGGCTTTTCTATCGGCTACGACTTGAATTCCAACGAAAGCAACGAAGCCGAATCCCTGATGATTACCTCCGACTATAACTTTGTAAATGTGGATTTCTTCTTGGAATACCGTTTCAGCGACCCTGTGAAGGCTCTGTATGCCTCCCAGAATCCCGTGGAAATCCTGCGCAACATCGGTCAGAGCTGTATTCGTACCGTCATAGGCAGCTATCCCGTGGATGATGTGCTGACTACCGGCAAAAACGAAATCCAGGCTGCCATTAAGGAGATGATTATAACGGATTTGGATACACAGGATATTGGTATTCAGCTGGTTAATATCACCATTCAGGATTCCGAACCTCCTACCGCTCAGATTATGGAAGCCTTCAAGGCCGTCGAAACTGCCAAGCAGGGCAAGGAAACTGCATTAAACAATGCAAACAAATATCGCAATGAACAGCTTCCCTCTGCGCAGGCCAAGGCCGACGGCATCATAAAGGACGCCGAAGCCCGAAAAACCCAGCGCATAAACGAGGCAACCGCCCAGGTAGCTCGTTTCAACGCCATGTATCAGGAATATGCAAAGAATCCGGTCGTCACCAAAGAGCGTATGTTTTATGAGACCATGGAGGAAATCCTTCCCGATTTAAAGGTTATTATCGAAAGTCCTGAGGGCGACATGCAGACCATTTATCCTGTGGAACCCTTTACAGGTGCAAATAACAATAACGCTTCCTCTCCTCTTCCCGACAAAGAGACCCCCTCCTTGACAGAGGATTCCTCCAACGAGGATGCCGCAAATGAATGAAAGTCCGTGTACATCCTGCGCAAGAGGAGGCATCGTCACAAATCTTGATAACGCACAAATAAACACACAGAAATGAGGTTAAATATGAAAACTGTAAGAAGAATCCTTTTGGCCGTGGCAGGAGCAGCCCTCATAATCCTGGGCTCCTCCTGCATCGTCATCACCAACGAAAATGAATACAGTCTGATTCGTCAGTTCGGCAAAATAGACCATGTGGTAGACAATGCCGGCGTAAGCTTCAAGATACCCTTTGTTCAGAGCGTAGATACCCTGCCTAAGCAGACTCTGCTTTATGACCTGTCTCCCTCCGATATTATCACCAGCGATAAGAAAACCATGATTTGTGACAGCTATATTTTATGGCGGATTACAGACCCTCTGAAATTTGCTCAGACCCTGAACAGCTCCGTCACCAATGCGGAAAACCGTCTGAATACGATTGTCTACAACTCTACCAAGAATGTCATCAGCAGTACCACTCAGGATGACGTCATTACCGGTCGGGACGGCGCTTTGAGCGAAGCAATTATCGCCAATATCGGAAATACGCTGGATCAATATGGGATAGAACTGCTCTCCTTCGAGACCAAACAGCTGGATTTACCGGATGACAATAAAGCCGCCGTTTATGAGCGTATGATTTCCGAGCGTGACAATATCGCTGCTACCTACAGAGCTGAGGGAAGCTCTGAGGCTCAGAAAATTAAGAATACCACGGATAAGGAGATTACTGTATTGCTCTCCGAAGCCGAGAAGGACGCCGAAATTTTGGTTGCCGAGGGCGAAGCCAAATACATGGAGATTCTCTCCGGGGCCTATAACAGCGAATCCAAACAGGAATTCTACTCTTTTGTGAGAAGCCTGGACGCTTTGAAAAGCTCTATGCAGGGCAGCAATAAAACTGTCATTCTCTCGCCGGATTCACCCATCGCTCAGATTTTTTACGGCAGATAAAAAAGAGCCCCTAAACAAGACAGGCAATCAAACAAATGGGTACAGCAGCCAGGTAAAGCAGATACAAAAGACGGATAGAAAAACAGATACAAAGAGAGCGGCCTGAATGGTCGCTCTCTTTATGTTTCTCATATCATATTCCTGCAAGCTTATTTTTTAAACTGATTCTTTCCTTACTCTTTAATACTTGCTGAAATCTCCATCCAGGGAGATAATCTGCTCATTATCATTGTAAGAAGAACCGTAATCCATTCCCATGCTACCGCCCTTTGCCAGCTTATACTGACCGATAAGGTTTCTAAGGGTAACAGCCTGGTTGGAAAGCTCCTCACTGGCAGCGGCACACTGTTCGCTGGTAGCAGCATTCGTCTGTACCACGGTAGATACCTGTGAAATAGCCTGATCAATCTGAGAAATAGCAGTTGCCTGGTCATTGGAGGATACCTTAATATTGCTGATTAAAGCTACAATCTCATCAATAGACTTTACGATTTCATCCAGAGATTTAGCGGTTTCTTCTGCAATCTTCGTACCTCTGGCAACCTTATGGATGGAATCCTCAATCATCTCAGCTGTTTCACCTGCTGCAGAAGCGCTCTTTGCAGCCAGATTTCTGACTTCCTCTGCCACTACTGCGAAGCCCTTACCATGAACGCCTGCTCTTGCTGCCTCAACAGCTGCATTCAGTGCCAGAATATTCGTCTGGAAGGAAATATCGTCAATCGTCTTAATAATCTTGGAAATCGTCTCAGAGGACTCATTAATGCTGTCCATAGCCTGCATCATAGCCTGCATCTGCTCATTGCCGGCTACTGCCATCTCCTTAATGCTGTTTACCAGATTGCTGGCCTCTCCGGCCTCCGTTGCATTGTCCTTCGTACGCTGTGTCACTTCATCCATAGACGCTGTTACCTGCTGTATTGCGCTGGCCTGCTCTGTAGAGCCCTGTGCCAATGCCTGGCTTGCGCTGGCCACCTGCTCGGAACCAACGGTAATCTGGGCGCCGGCCTCCTTGATATTGCTCAGAGTCGCATTTTCATCCTCAACCAGCTTTTTCAGAGATCTGCCAAGTACGTCTCTGTCGCCTCGAGGATTTACCTCTATCGTAAAATCACCCTTCGCAATGATATCCGCAATCCTAGTCTGCTCCTTGATTGCTGCGGCCATCTCTGCGAACTCATCCATTAATTCACCCAAATCATCATCATTAATCTTTGCACAATCCACATCTACATCACCCACAGCCAGCTTTCTGGCAGCTGCAGACAATTTTGCAACGGGTACGGCAATTGCCTTAATCAACATAATCGCATAAGTGATGGTAATAATGAATGCCAGTGCTGCAACGCCAAAAACGATAATTGTTAAGGCGTTCATATCTCTTTCAGCCTTCTTGCTGTTCGTGTTTGCCTCCTGCTCTATTAACTCAAGCAAATGGGTCAAACTGGTCTCCGCCTGTTCGGCATTTGCCTTTCCGCTGCCCGTAAGAACATCCGTTGCGGCTGACTGTGCCTGACCGCTCACGGCTAATTCAATATTCTTTGTAACGCCTGCCATCCAGTTCTCCATAGCATCTTCTACCGTCTGATATTGAGAAGCAATTTCAGGGGAATAAATGTCTATTCTCTTCTCGAAATCATCCGCATACCCACGCATAGCTGTGTAATATTTGTTCATATTTGCCTCCTGCTCCTGTAGACCTGCAGGGTCATTATAATACCTGAGCAGAATATCGCGGGTACACACCTGAAGCTTGGCGAAATTACTGAAGGCTTCGCTTAAATCAAATTGGCCCATAGCGTAATTATCATACAGATTAGCTCTTTCCTTATTGATGCTCGCAACTGAAAACTGGCCAACCCCTGCAATAACTACCATGAGTATCAGCATAACCGCACTGAATGTAGTAATTTTCAGTTTTACTGTCATATTGTTGATAGAAAATTTCTTATTCATAGTGTTGTTCTCCTTTTTTATGATTGTTCTTCTTCCACTGCAATTTCTTCGAGTGCCTCTAAAACTTCCTGCTTAATCAGCTTCTCCGGATCCAACAAAAGCTTCACCGAATCCCCTGTTCTTGCCAAACCGTAAACATATTTATTCTGTTCATTCTCCTTACGCCCCAGAGTCGGCGGAGGAACAATGTCATCCTCCATAATGGTATCAACCTCTGCTATCTTTTCTACAATCAAGCCGATTACCGTTGATTTTACATCAATTACGATAATACAGGTTCTGTCTGTATAATCCTTCGGCTCCATTTTAAATCTGGTTCGAACATCAATCACAGGAATAATTTTGCCGCGAAGATTAATTAAACCCTTTATGTAATCCTCTGTCTCAGGTATGGCCGTTATAGGCTGCATGGCAATGATTTCATTGACATAGCTGATACTTATGCCGAAATACTCCTTGCCGGTCTGGAAGGTCATAAATTTCCCTTTTTGAGCGTCTTCCTCCAGCAGCTCTTCCTTTAATTCCTCTGCCATGTACTATCTCCTTTCCTCATCGAGTATTAGTCCGGCAATATCGAGAATTAATGCAATGCTGCCGTCTCCCAGTTGCGTGCAACCCGAAATTCCCTTAACCTTCTTGACATAGGGCGGAATCGGTTTTACAACAATCTCCTGTTCCTGAAGCAAGCTGTCAATCAGAACGCATACCTGGCTTCCTTCATGCTCCAGAACCACCACAATACCGTCTTCTATGTTGCCCCTGCCCTCAGACAGTTCATATTTTTCATTCAGGCGGATGAACGGAAAGCATTCGCCCCGCAAGACGATATATTCTTCCCCGCTGGGCTCCTGTACCAGAGAATCCTCTCCCATACGAACAAATTCCTTGATGGACGCTGTCTCAAGCACAAAGGTGGAACCTCCTACCTGTACGACAATGCCGTTGATAATTGCCAGCGTGAGCGGTATTACCAGGGTCATCTCCGTACCCTCGCCCTCCACGCTTTCTATATCCAGTCTTCCGCCAATATTCTGGATGTTCTTTACTACCACATCCATACCGACGCCTCGTCCGGAATATTCGGTAACCTCTTCCTTGGTGGAAAAGCCCGGCAAAGTTATAAACCGGAAAATCTCTTTTTCCTGGAACTCGCTCATGGGCTTATTCTCAATTAAGCCATGTTCCATTGCCTTCTGATACAGCTTCTCCTTATTCAGGCCCTTACCGTCGTCTTTGACGCTGATATAAACCTTTCCGCCCTCATTTTTGGCTTCCAGTGTAATCTTACCCTTCGCCGGCTTACCCAAAGCGATACGTTCCTCCGCACTGACCTCAATACCATGATCCAGTGAATTTCTCACCAAATGCATCAACGGGTCGGAAATATTCTCTATGATATTCTTATCCACCTCGGTATTTTCACCGATTACCTCCAGCTCAATATCCTTATCCAGCTTTCTTGATACATCGAACACAATACGCTTCATTTTCTGGAACGTATTGGTCAGCGGCATCATACGCATGGACATGATAACCTCTTGCAGCTCCGTGGTATTCTTGGACAGCTGCGCCGCCGCTTTCTGGAAATTGGTGAGATCCAGCCCCGGCACCTTCAAATCGGGATTCTGTAACACCGTTGCCTCCGCAATGACCAGCTCTCCAATCAAATCCATCAGGCTGTCCATCTTCTCCACATTTACGCTGATAACGCTTTGCTGCTTGACCTGATGCTTCGCCAGAGTCTTTCCTTTACCGGTCTCCTTGGATTTAACCACATAATCGCCGGGCATGGGATCCGGCTTTTTCTCCTTTTCCGGCGCTTTCTCTTCCCCCAAATCAATCACAACAGGAGTTTCTCCCTGCCGGATGGTCACCAGCTCTTTTCCATACTCCTGACTGCTGATCTCGTCCAAATCAATTTTTTCCGTCTCGAAGCTGTCTATCAGAGTCAAAACCTCTTCCTTGGATACCTTGGTCTGTAACAGCATCAAAAAGCCTTCCGCCAAAATCGTATCGCCGCTTGCCTCGTTAGACAGAATATCCTCCGGCAGATAAAGCAAATCCTCCGCCACCTCTTTCAGGGCATAGGTAGCAGAATAGGCCCTGATATTACTCATCTGCGTATCATTTTTGTAGTGAATGACAATCCTGTAAAAGTGACTGTCCTCCTCCGCCACAGGGGTTATATAGAACTGAGTGGGCTCCACATTTTTATTCTCCTTGGGAAGCCTGATTCCCTGTTTCTTAATCTCACCCTTGATACGGCCCAGAAACTCATCCAAATCCTTTACAATATCACTTTCGTCTCCGTCCGGCGTATTTCCGTCTTTAATCTTATCCAGCTCGCCTGTAATAAAATCTGACACGGCCAGCACCTTCTCCACCAGTTCCAGATGAGGAACATCCTCCGGATGGGATTCTCTCAGGTAGTAGAACACATCCTCCAACTTATGGGATACTTTGGTAATATTCTCATACATCAAGACCCCGGATGAACCTTTAATGGTGTGCATGACACGGAAAATTTCATTGATATCGGCATCGTCAAAGCATTCTTCATCTTGTTTCTCTAAAATAATGCCCTCCAGCTTTTCCAGAAGCTGACTGCTCTCATACAAAAACATGGAAAGCATGCTGTCTGTATTAAATTCCTCTGCCATACTTCCTCCAATCTTCAGAATTTTCTTTCACGGTTAAATCAGCCCCAGCTTTTTTAACACCTTCTCAAATTTTTCCATATCTATTGGCTTTCCTGCATAGGCTTCGCACCCCATTTCAAATGCCATTTTCACATTACGCTCGTCATTCAACGCCGTAGTCATTATGACCTTAACGCGTTGTTCCTGGGGAATACCCTTCTGCATCTCTATGTCCCGAATTGCCTTTAAAACCTGATACCCGTCCATAACCGGCATCATGACATCCAGACATGCCAAATCGTAAGGCTCCTCATCCTCCAGCGCCATCATAAATGCATCCACAGCTTCTTCACCATCCACCATCACATCGCATTCGCCGTATTTTGACAATTGCTTATCCATGAATTTCCGGCTGGCGAAATCATCTTCTGCCAATAAAATCTTCATTTGCGCCTTACTCCTTTCCCTGATTATTAATATATAATATATCTAGTTGCTTAACAGGCTGTATACCTTTCCTGCAATAGCCGACAATGTCATGCGGTGCTGCACCGCTCCCATATCATAGGCAACCTTTGGCATCCCATATACGACGCAGCTTGCCTCATCCTGTCCAATGGTCTGCGCGCCCGCCTGGCGCATCTCCAAAAGTCCCTTTGCTCCGTCTCCGCCCATACCTGTCAGAATAACGCCGACTGCATTCTTCCCCGCCGCCTTTGCGACGGAACTAAACAGTACGTCCACGGACGGACAGTGGCCGCTGACCCTCTCTGTTCCTCTGCATTCCACCTGATAGGCTCCGCCCACCTTCACAAGGCGCATCTGCCTGTCTCCCGGAGCAATCAGTACCTGACCCGGAAGAACTCTGTCTCCGGTGGTTGCTTCCCTTACGGCCACCTCGCATTGATTGTTCAGACGATCCGCATACATCTTGGTAAAACCGGGAGGCATATGCTGTACAATGACAACACCCGGAATATCTCTTTTGAATTTCCTTACCACCTCAAAAATCGCCTCTGTGCCTCCGGTGGATGCGCCAATCGCAACAATGCGGTCCTTATTGGCAGCGCTGATACTTCCCGTCACCGAACCCGTATCCACACGCTTGAGCTTACCCACCTTCGCCGTGGATGCAATCTTTACCTTTGTGGCCAGCTCCTGGGTCAGAAACTCATTCAGCTGCTCGCGATTCATATTATCAGGCTTGTTCACAAAGTCTACAGCGCCCGCATCCAGAGCGTCAAACACCTTGTCATTTAAGGCGCTAATCATGACAACGGGAAGGGGATACTGGGGCATGAGCTTTTTCAGAAATTCAATGCCGCTCATCCGGGGCAGTTCCACATCCAGTGTCATCACATCCGGCCTGTACTTCACAATGGCATCCCTTGCCTCATAGGCATCCTGAGCCTGCGCCACCACTTCAATATTAGGGTCTGCATCCAGCCCCTTTACCAACAGATTCCGAAACATCATGGAATCGTCCACAACCAATACTCTAATCGGCCTCATAATTTATCCCTGCTTTCTATAAATTGATGGCTGAACATACTCAAATTGAATTTTTTTCCTATCCAGGCTTTCCGTGGTGCCAATAAAAAGATAGCCGCCCGGTTCCATATAATCATATATTTTTCTGATTAGCTCATGCTTTGTATCATCCTGAAAATATATCATTACATTCCGCAGAAAAACAATATGGAACTTTTTCTTAAAGGGAAAGGGACTCATCAGGTTAAACTGCCTGTATATAACCTCCTTCTTCAATTCCTCCCTCACTTCATAGCGTTCCTCATCCAGTCGCTTAAAATAGTGCCGTTTCCAGTTCTCCGGCAGCGGCTCCACCTGCTCCTTCAAGTATATGCCCTTTGCTGCATGCTCTAAAACCCTGGTGGAAATATCCGTAGCCAAAATTCTGGTATCCCATCCGTTGCGGTCCAGTCCGAAGAAATCGTGAATCACCATGGCCAGCGTATACGGCTCCTCTCCCGTAGAGGAGGCCCCGCACCATATGCGCAGGTCCTTTGTTTTGGCTGCTGCCGCCCTGGCCCATGGCAGCGCTATGCGCCGCATATAATCAAAATGTGCGCTCTCCCTCATAAAATAGGTATGGTTGGTAGTCAACACATTTACTATGTCCGTAGCCTCCTGGCTGTTGGGATTCTTTTCCACCCTGGACATGTAATCGTCATAACCCGCATAGCCCTTCCGAAGAATATAATTTTCCAGCCTTCCGCTCACCAGAATCCGCTTCTGGCTCAGGTCAATGCCGTAATTCTTCTTCATATAAGTTACAATACGTTGAAATTCGCTGTCTGTAATCACGTTACGCCTCCTGAGACATCGATATTTTCATTTGTCTTTTTCTGTCTGAAAACACAATATTATGTTAAAACTTTTGTACCCCTTTGTCAATCTTTTCGACATCTTATTTTATGTAAATCATTCCATAAGCGGAGCGCCCTCACATGAAACAAAAGATGAGCCGCACAGCGGCGGCGGATGCGAAGCAGACGCTTTTATGAATGCGAGGGCTGAACTGTTACCGTAAATTACCGGGCCTCAACTTCTGATACGCCGCTTAATCTTGTTAAAAACATCCACCAGGTCAGGCTCATAGAAAATACCGCTTCCTTCACTGATTCTCTGAAATCCTTCCTGGGGCGGGCTTTCGTCCTTCCCCTGCCCCCCGCTTACAAAGCCGTCAAAATCATTTACAAGGGCGGCAATCCTGGCCTCCAGCGGAATCTCCTTCCCCTTGAGCGCCGGATAGCCCGTACCGTCCCAATTTGCATACTGACATTCTGCAATCCGAAGCGCCATGGACAGAAAGCGGCTCTCATTCAATCCGGTACAGATTTCCCTCAGTATTTCCACACCCTCCTCTGTGTATTTCCTGATGCTTTCCTTGTCCGGTCCGTCTCTTCTTCCGCCCCGGAACCAGTCCTCTCCAGTCAATACCAGACTGCCGGCTGCATGCAGCTTTGCCGCCGTCTCTATAGTCTCCACAAATTCATCGGTAATCTCGCTCTCGTACTTCGGTATAAACTGAAGCCCCTGGGCTAAAAGCCTGCAGTTATAGCCCACGTTTTCCAAATGCCTTTCCATTCCTTCGTCCCGTCTGGCCATAATGTTCGCAAGCGCAAGCAAAATATTTTTCTGCACCTGCTCCAGCTGCTTCTTTTGGTTCTCCACCAGCTTATGCATTCTTCGATTATAATCCGCCATCTCCTGCTTCATACGATAGCTGTTCAACTGGTTGTTCACCCGCATGATAACCTCTACCGCCTCAAAGGGCTTGGGGATAAAATCCACGGCTCCCGCCAGAAATGCCTGCTCCTTCTCCTCACTGGTGTCCAACACGGAAATCACGATAAACGGAATATCTCTTGTTCCCGGGTCGCTCTTCAGCATTCTGCAGAACTCCAGTCCGTCTACCTCCGGCATAGATAAATCCGAGAGAATAAGAGAGGGCTTTGTCGTCTTTATCAGGCTGATTGCTTCCGGCACGCTCAAGGCGCACATGGTCTCATATCCCGCATGCGTAATAATATGCTCCAGGATTTCCACATTGATACTGATATCGTCCACTATCAAAATGACGGGAGTCTGCTTATTCTTCATGTGCTCCGTTTCCATCCTCCGACTCTCCTTCCATCATCTGTTCATCTGTTCCTCAAGAACCTGTCTCACCTTTCCAAAGGCCTCTATACTCTTCTCATAATTACTCTTTCGAATAGCCATCTCCATGCGAAGCACCAGCCTCTTCAGATTCTCGTCCTCTCTTCCCGCTAATGCCTTAACGGTTGAGGCCAGCGTCTCAGCTTTATCCCAGGCTCCCATCTCTATGGACATCGCAAGCTTATCCAGACGTTTGCTTAATTCCGCCCGGCTGTCTACTTCTTCCTCCCCGGAAATATTTTCCTCACTCCATCTGTTTTCTTCCCTGATGAAATCGGCCCATGTCTCATATACCTGACTGTGGAGTTCACCGACATTCTGATTGGTTTTGACCCTCACGGAGAAAGAAAAAGTACTGCCCTTCCCCTTCTCGCTCTCCACATGGATATCTCCGTGCATGAGCTCCACCAGCTGTTTGGTTATCACAAGACCCAGACCCGTCCCGCCGAAATTTCTGGTAATGGAGGCGTCCGCCTGGCTAAAGCTCTGAAACAGCTTATCCTGCTCCTTGGGAGAAATGCCGATACCGCTGTCCTTCACCATGAAAAACAACTCTATCTCATCATTCACCCGCATGGTCTGACTGACCACAATGCTGACATAGCCCATCAGAGTGAACTTAACGGCGTTGGAAAGCAGATTATTCAATACCTGCACCAGGCGCAGCTCATCTCCTATGACGAAACGGGGAATTTTCTCATCCATGCTCACGGAGAGGCGCAGCTCCTTCTTATTTATCTCGGCGCTGTGAGTGGCAATCACTCTGTCCATCATTTTGTAGAAATCAAACTCTTCTTCGTCAATAGTAAACTTCCCTGTCTCCAGCTTGGCAAAATCTAAAATATTGTTAATAATTGCGGACATATTATCGCAGCAGTAGAGAATCAAATCCAGTGTGTTTCTCTGCTCTGCATTCACATTGCCCTCTATGAGAGTCGTAACATGTCCCTTGATGCCGTTGAGAGGCGTTCTCAGCTCATGGGTAACATTCGCCGTAAATTCATTTCTTGCTTTCCGGTTCTTCTCCTCATCCTCCCGCAGCTTCCGAATGCGCGCATTGACATCCTTCTGCCCGGTGACGTCCTCCGCCAGAAGCAGATAAACGCCCTCCTTTGTTCCCGGGAAAATGCGAATTTTAACAGAAAAGCAGGAACTGTTTTTCCTGTATGCCGCCGTCTCCTCCTTCTCCTCCAGCTTCCCTCGGTCAAAGACCCGGTCGCCTTCCTTCTCCTCTGGAAAATCCTGGCGGAAGATATGGCACATATTACATTTTAGCAGTTCCCCGTCTTTATATTCCAGCTTTTCAGCCGCCGTTCGGTTGGCAAAAAGGATTCTGCCCTCTTCGTCAAACACGAAAACCAGCTCTATGGTTTCCTCTGCAATTTTGGAATTCAGCCAATCAAGCTCCATGATACTCTCTCCGCTTTATTCTCATTTTATTTTCATATATCAATATATCAAAAAACCGGGGAACATATCCACTCTGTCTCCTCGGCTTTTTATCTGGCTCCGTTTTCTTATGTAAGCTCAAACATTCCTTACGTAACAGTTCAGCCTTCCACCGAACCGTTACCCCTTACGCTATGATGAGGATATCCCCTTTGACAAAACGGAAGCTGCATGCCTGCTTAACATGTTTTATTATACCCGTTTCATGCAAGATTGTCAATCCGTTTTGCCCGTCGTTGCGTCGCCGCACCGCTCATTCCCTGCAACGACGTCAGAACCTGTCACAGGGTCTGTCTTATAAATCTCACATACGCTTTATGCTCTACTTCAAGCTCCTCCCCCCGCACAAAGCCCAGCTTTTCGCACAGCCTGACAGAGGCCGCGTTTTCCGGCTCCACCAGAGCCTGTATCCGCCAAAAGCCCAGAACCTCCCGCCCATAGTTTAACACCGCCCGGCACACCTCAAAGGCCAGCCCCTTCCCCTGCCAGGGCACACCGATAACAAAGCCAAGCTCCGGCTCCTCAAAGCCCTCCCGGCAGGTCAGACCCGCTCTTCCGATTACCTGCCCGCTCTCCTTGAGCGCCACCGTCCATATACCGAAATCATACAGGGCATAAACCTTATCTATATAATCCCGTATATAAGCCCTTTCCTGCTCCGGGTCATCATAAAGATTCTCCATATACCGGGTAATGGCCGGCTCCCTGTAGATTTCATAAAAGGCCTCCACATCCTCCAGCGTTGTTTCCCGGATAAGACATCTTGCGGTCTCACAGATATCCCGGGGAATCCCTCTGTAACGCCTGTATACCCCCTCCAGATAAGAAAGCTCCAGCTCCTCTGGCCTCTCGCAGGCAAACCGAACCCAGGAAAACTCAGGCGGCTCCTCCTTTATATCCTCATTGCTCATACAATAAAGAACCGCCTCTCCCGCCTGCGCCAGCCGTCCGGCACAGACGGCGTCATCCATCAGCCAGAGAACCCCTTCCTCCTTATGTTCCCGACCAATTTCCGTTATCTGCAGGCACTGACAGACTATCCCGGCCTGCTTTGCTCTTCTTCCCAGCTCTTTGCAGGCGCAGAGGGCTTTTGGATTACGGAATGCGGCAATCAGCTTCTTCAAATAATTCATCAAATATTCACTTCTCCTCTTTACGCGCAGAATAATTTACGCTAAAATAAACCTGAAAACGGCTATATAAAAAGCACTGTCCAAAATATGTCAGATAAGAGAGAGGAAACACTATGGCACAAAATCCGATTGTAACTATCACCATGGAGAGCGGCGATGTGATAAAAGCAGAACTGTATCCCGATATTGCTCCCGTCTCCGTAAATAACTTTATCAGCCTCATCAACAAAAAATTCTATGACGGCCTGATTTTTCACCGTGTCATCCGGGGCTTTATGCTGCAGGGCGGCTGTCCTGAGGGCACGGGCATGGGCGGCCCCGGCTACAGCATCAAGGGAGAATTCGCCCAAAACGGCGTACCAAACGACCTGAAGCATACAAAGGGCGTTCTCTCCATGGCTCGTACCATGATGCCCAATTCCGCCGGCAGCCAGTTCTTTATCATGCATCATAACGCTCCTCATCTGGACGGCTCCTATGCCGCCTTCGGAAAAGTCACCGAGGGAATGGATGTAGTAAACAAAATTGCGGAGGTTCCCACCGATTACAATGACAAGCCTCTTGAGAATCAGGTAATGAAAAGCGTTACCGTGGAAACCTTCGGCGTGGATTATCCGGAACCGGAAAAGTGCTAAGGCACTTTTCCAGCTCCGGGCAATTTCTGTTGTTCATATTTTATTAACAATTCATTCAAACAATTTTCAATTTCCTCTCATGTTTTATACATTTCTTTCCCATATACTATAACTAAAGAAAACAACAACTTCTAAACCAGAAAGCCACAGTTAATTGTTTAATAAATAACTTTTTCATAATAAATGCCAAGGAACTTGCGTTCCTTGGCATCCTCCCTTTTCGGGGATATTTTTCCTCTTAAGCCTGTCCCACGGAACCGAACAGCTCCATCTTCTCCTTAACAGTAGCCTTAATTGCCTCAAAGCCGGGCGCCAAAAGCTTGCGGGGGTCAAAGCCCTTTCCTTCCAAATCCTTACCGGCCTCAATATACTTACGGGTAGCCTCGGCAAATGCCAGCTGGCACTCGGTATTGACATTGATTTTTGCCACGCCCAGGCTGATAGCCTTCTTAATCATATCGGCAGGTATGCCCGTGCCGCCGTGAAGCACCAGAGGAAGCTCTCCGGTCAACTGTTGTACGGCGTCCAGAGTCTCAAAGCTTAAGCCCTGCCAGTTTTCCGGATATTTGCCATGGATATTGCCGATGCCTGCTGCCAGGAAATCAACGCCAAGGTCCGCAATCGCCTTACACTCCTTAGGGTCGGCACACTCGCCCATACCTACAACACCGTCCTCTTCGCCGCCGATGGAGCCAACCTCGGCCTCGATAGACATTCCCTTTCCATGCGCCTTTGCAACCAGCTCTGTGGTCTTTGCAATATTCTCGTCCAGGGCGTAATGAGAACCGTCAAACATAATGGAGGAGAAACCTGCCTCAATACATTTATTACAGCCCTCTACCGTACCATGGTCCAGATGAAGCGCTACGGGCACATCGATATCCAAATCCTTTAACAATCCGTTTACCATACCCACTACTACGTCATAACCGCCCATATACTTGCCTGCGCCCTCGGATACGCCCAGGATAACCGGCGACTTTAATTCCTTGGCTGTCAGGAGAATCGCCTTGGTCCACTCCAGGTTGTTAATGTTAAATTGGCCGACTGCATAATGGCCTGCCTTTGCCTTTTTCAGCATTTCTGTTGCAGATACTAACATGTTGTTTACCTCCGTTTTTTTATTTTTATCATAAATCAAGTCTTTCAAAAAAGACTTTTTTACTAGCTTGCCTGGCCGCTTAAGAATCTTTCCAAACCTTCTACTGCCGCCTGCTCGTCCGTTCCGTCGGCAGTCACCGTAAGCTCCTCGCCGTTATCCAGTCCCAGACTCATCATGCCCATGATACTCTTGGCGTTCACCCTTTTATCGCCGGACTGAATATAGATAATGCTGTCGTACTTGCTTGCCTCCTGTACCAGCAGCGCTACCGGTCTTGCCTCCAGACCATTCTCCAATTTGATTTGGACGTTCTTGTTTGTCATAATCTCTCTCCTTCTTTTACAATCTGATGCTTTCTGCCAGCTCACTCAACCTGCGAAGTCTATGGTTCACACCGGACTTGCCGATAGGCGGCTCCATCAACTCCCCGAGCTCCTTCAACGGCGCGTCAGGATGCTCCAGACGTACGCATGCCATCTGACACAGACCTTCCGGCAGATTCTTTAACCCGTAATGGTCACGAATGTATTCTATATCCTCTATCTGCCTGGATGCCGCTGCCACGGTCTTGGTAATATTGGCTGTCTCACAGTTTACACGTCTGTTGACGGAATTACGCATTTCCTTTAAAATACGCAGATTTTCCAGCTCCATCAGCGCCACATGCGCTTCACAGACATTGAGCAAATCCACGATGCCCGAACCTTCCTTCAAATAGACCACATAATATTTTTTGCGAAGAATAATTCTGGCCTCTATATCGAATTCCCGGATTACCTCCTGCAGCTGTCTCGCCTTATCCTCCTCCGTACACACAAATTCCATATGATACGCCTTTCTGGGGTCGCTTATGGAACCTATGCTTAAGAAAGCTCCTCTGATATAAGCTCTCTGACAACAGGAATTTTTAATCAGCATTTGATTGACAGGTTCTTCTAAATCGCCTATTTTATACAAAATTCCCTGCATTTCTTCTTGGCTTATCACAGCATCAGTATTTATATTATATGTTTTCTTTAATAATGTAAAGCCTTTTCTTATCACAGCTTCATTTTCCGTCTGAAAGCCAATCGTATAATTGCCCTCTTTATCCTTACCATATTGTCCGCAAAAATGCATGATAGCGGCCAGCTCCGCCAGCTGGCAATGTCTCGCGGGACTGATATGCTTTACCAGCTCGTCCTTTACTTCACTTGAAAATGACATTCCAATCACATCTTCCCATTATTGATATCCCTGTGCCAGAGCTTCATTCCATACTGCCGCTCCTCCTTCAGCTTCTCATACAGAGCGTTAGCCAGCGTGATGCTCCTGTGCTTACCTCCGGTACAGCCAATGGCTATCACCAGATGATATTTCCCTTCCTTCACATAATTGGGCATCAAAAACTTCACCATATCCGTAAGCTTCTTCAGGAAATCCCCGGCCTCCGGAAAGCCCATCACATAGTCCTGTACCTCCTTATCATTGCCGGTCTTATTGCGCAGTTCCTCTATATAGAAGGGATTCGGCAGAAAGCGCACATCAAACACCAAATCCGCATCTGCCGGTATTCCGTTTTTAAAGCCAAAGGACATAATTGTCACCATAAGGCTATTATATTCCTCATTTCTGACAAAAATACGGTCAAGCTCCCCCTTCAATTCCCTTGTGAGCAGATTGGAGGTATCTATGACATAATCCGCATTTTTGCGAATGTTCTGCAGAACCTTGCGCTCCTTATGCACGCCGTCCTCCACCCGGCCCTTTGGCGCCAGGGGATGAACGCGCCTGCTCTCCTTATAGCGCTTAATCAATGCAGTCTCATCCGCATCCATAAATAATATTTCAAACTGATAGCCCTTTTTCTTCAGCTGGTTCAGTATCCTGGTGGCGTCCTCAAAGGACTGGTCTGTCCGCACATCCATCCCCAGAGCCACCTTGCTGATTTCGCTGCCCGGCATGGCAATCAGCTCCACAAATTTTTCCACCAGAGATACCGGAAGGTTGTCCACACAATAAAAACCGATATCCTCCAGCATTTTCATAACGGTTCTCTTACCGCTGCCGCTCATTCCTGTCACTACTACAAATCTCACGTTCATACCCCATGTCCGCTCCGACTAAGCCAAATGCAAAAAACATCCCTGCAGGTTTCCCATACTTCACTAAAAATTCCCCAAAAACACTATCTCCGGCTCCAGCCATATGTTAAAGACTTCCTTCACGCGCTGCTGCACATGCTCAATCAGCTCCCGGATATCCCCGGCGGTAGCTCCCCCCGCATTAATAATAAAGCCGCAATGCTTATCCGATACCCGGGCCCCGCCCAGCTGACAGCCCCTAAGCCCCGCCTTCATAATTAACTCTCCTGCAAAATATCCCTCGGGACGTTTAAAGGTGCTTCCCGCACTGGGAAATTCCAGCGGCTGCTTTTCTCTGCGCTTTATGGCGAGCTCTTCTATACGGGCCCTGACTGACTCTTTGTCTCCCGGCCGCAGTTCAAATGACACTTCTGTCACAATAAAGGGCTGGTTTCGAATGGTGCTGTGGCGGTAGCCGAATTCCATGGTATCATTATCCAGCTCCAGAAATTCTCCCTCTCTGTCAAGTACCGTAACGCTCTTTACCACCTGACTCATTTCCCCGTCGTAAGCTCCTGCATTCATCACTACGCCGCCTCCCACCGTGCCGGGAATTCCGGCGGCAAATTCCAGACCGGTCAATCCATTCTCCATAGCAGCTATTGCCGCCTGAGAGAGCTTCACTCCTGCCTGACAGGTAACGCGGCTGCCTTCCACTTCTATTTTGTCCATACGGTTCCCAAGCTGTAATACAATTCCCCGATACCCCTTATCACTCACCAGCAGATTACTGCCGTTTCCCAGAATGAAGGTGGGAAGCTCTATTTTGTGCAGATAATTCTGTACCTTCGCCAGCTGCTGCCTATTCTCCAGCTCTATCAGGCAATCTGCCGGCCCGCCCACTCGAAAGGTGGTATGACGGGACATCGGCTCCTGTAAATAGATATTATCCTCCGGTACAAATCCCTTTAAAGCCTTTATTACCGCTTCACTAATCATACTACAGCTTCCCTTTACTCCTATTATTGTCGTCCACACGGCCGCCCTGCAGCCGTTATTTCAAAATCAGCCCCGCAGCGCCATAAATTCCCGCATCGTTTCCCAGGGTTGCCAGCTTGAACTTAACGCCCCGACAGGGGGCAAAAACATATTTTAAAAAAGCCGGCTCAATATAGGACAGCAGAATGTCTCCTGCCTTGGATACGCCTCCGCCAATTACAAATACTTCTGGATTCACTACTGACGCTACTGCCGACAGCCCTTTTCCCAGATAATCCCCGAACTGCTCCGCAATCTCAATGGCCAGCTCATCTCCTGCCTTCACTCCGTCAAAGACCGCCTTGGCCGACAGCTCTTCTCCTCTCAGCACACTGGGCTTGTCGTCCTTTTCCAGCCGCCTTCTTGCCAGCCGTACAATACCGGTAGCCGAAGTATACTGCTCCAGACAGCCTCTTTTCTTACAGCCGCATTGCTCCGGCTCACCGTCCTGGATATGAATATGGCCAATCTCTCCCCCGGCTCCCGTGGCTCCTGTAAGAATTTTCCCGTTTACAATAATACCGCCGCCCACGCCGGTTCCCAGCGTCACAGCCACCATATTGGAATAGCCCTTGCCGCCTCCCTGCCACATTTCTCCAAAGGCCGCCGCATTGGCGTCATTCGCCGCTTTTACGGGCACATTCAGATAAGCGTTTAACACCTGAGGAATATTAAATACTCCCCAGCCGATATTGACTGCGCCTCCCACCAGCGTCCCTTCGTCGTCAATCGCTCCGGGAGCGCCTACGCCAATCCCGGCAATATCCTCCATGGAAATCGCCTTTTCCTGCATTTTATTCAGAATGCTCTCTGCCACATCCGGCAGAATCGCAGCGCCGTTATTCTCCTTTATCGTAGGAATCTCCCACTTATCCAGCACGCTGCCCGCTTTATCAAAAAGTCCCATTTTAACGGTAGTCCCGCCGATATCCACTCCAAACGCATAGTTATTCATACTAATCTTCCTCATCCTCTTCCCGCCTTTTTGCCAGAGAATTCTGCACACGGGCATACAGCTCCTGAGCCGCATTGTAGCCCATTTTCTTCTGACGATGGTTTACCGCCGCAGACTCGCAGATAATCGCCAAATTCCTCCCGGGACGGATAGGGATATTATGGCACACCACCTTATTGCCCAAATACTCCGTATAACTTTCCTCCAGCCCCAGTCTGTCATACTCCTTATCCTTATCCCAATCCTCCAGACGAATCACCAGGTCGATATTCTGGGTATCCTTCACGGAGGATGCGCCGAACAGAGCCTTCACGTCTACGATACCGATACCTCGAAGCTCGATAAAATGCTTCGTAATATCCGGTGCGGAGCCTATCAGCGTGTCCTCACTTACCTTGCGCAGCTCCACCACGTCATCCGTCACAAGACGATGACCTCTTTTAATCAGCTCCAGCGCCGCCTCAGATTTACCGATACCGCTCTCACCCGTAATCAATACGCCCTCACCGTATACATCCACCAGCACGCCGTGTACGGAAATACAGGGAGCCAGCTTCACATTCAGCCATCTGATAATTTCCGCCATAAATGCGGAAGTCGCTTTCTTCGTGGAAAACACAGGAATACCATGCTTCAGAGCAATCTCCAAAAAGACCTCGTCCGGCTTCAGCTCCCGGCAGTATACTACACAGGGAATCTCATAGGACATCAGCCTCTCATAGACCTCCCGTTTTCTTTCCTCATCCAGGCCTTCCATATAAGTATATTCCACAAATCCGATAATTTGCAGGCGGGTTGCATCAAAATGTTCAAAATATCCGGCCATCTGCAAGGCAGGACGGTTGATATCGGGCTGAGTAATCTTAATTTTACGCACATCTATCTCCGGCGTCAGATTATCCAGCTTCATCTTATCAATGATACGAGTTAAACTTACACTTGCCATAGAAGCCTCCTGTTCCATTTTTTTCCAGTTTATCACACCTTCTTAAAAAACGCTACAATTTCCTTAGCGGTGCGCTCATTGAGTTCCGGCACCTCCATCAGCTCCTCCAGCGTGGCATCCCTGATATCCGAAAGGGATTTAAAATGCCGCATCAGAGCTTTCCTTCGGGCAGGCCCCACTCCGGGTATATCGTCCAGCACAGACTTTACCTGACTCTTGCTGCGCAGAGACCTGTGATACTCAATCGCAAAGCGATGGGCTTCATCCTGAATACGGGTAATCAGCTTAAAGCCCTCTGAACGGGTATCAATGGGTAATTCTACATTATTATAATATAACCCTCTGGTGCGATGATTATCATCCTTCACCATACCGCATACCGGTATCTGCATGTGGAGCTCCTCCAGCACGGACAGTGCGATATTCACCTGACCCCGGCCGCCGTCCATCAGCAGCAGGTCCGGAAACCTCGTAAAGCTGCCGTACTCCCGGTTCAGCTCCTTCTCCTCCAGCTCCCTGCGCTCCTCCATGCCGTGGGTAAAACGCCGGGTGAGCACCTCCCGCATACAGGCATAATCATCCGGCCCGGCCACCGTCTTAATACGAAACTTCCGATAGTCGCTGGGCTTGGACTTCCCCTTCTCAAAGACCACCATGGAACCCACATTCTCGAAACCGTTAATATTGGAAATATCAAAGGCCTCCATGCGCTCAATATGAGGAAGAGAAAGCAAAGCAGCAATCTCCTTTACCGCACCGATGGTTCTGCCCTCTTCCCGCTTCAGCTTCTCCCGGTCCTGGTTTAAAATAAGCTTTGCGTTCTGGGCCGCAAGCTCCACCAGCTTTTCCTTGCTGCCGATTTTCGGCACTCGAAGATACACCCTGCCGCCTTTCCTTTCGCTGAGCCATTTCTCAACCAGCGCCCTGTCCTCTATCTCATATTGCAGCATCAGCTCTCTCGGAATAAAGGGCGTGCCCGCATAAAACTGTTTCACAAAATCCTCCAGTATCTGCGCCTTGCCACTCTCTGACACATTTGTCATATAATAATGCTCCCGGCCAATTAGCTTGCCGTCCCTGACAAAAAAAACCTGTACTACAGCCTCTCTCTCATCTGCATACAGCGCAATCACATCCTTATCCTCCAATGCGCTGTCGGTAATCTTCTGCTTCTGAGCAACCTGCCTGACACTGTTATATAAGTCCCGATATCCCGCCGCCTCCTCAAACCTCATCTCTTCCGCCGCCGCCTGCATCTTTTGCTCCAGGTCTTTTAAAATCGGACTGTAATTCCCGTTTAAAAACTCCATTGCCCCTGCTACCTGCTGCCGATAGCTCTCCCGGTCCACATATCCCTGGCAGGGACCCAGACACTGTTTAATATGATAATTCAGGCAGGGACGCTCCAGCCCAATATCCCTGGGAAGGCTCCGGTTACAGGTACGCAGCTGATAAAGCTTATTCAACAGCTCTATGGTATCCTTGACTGCCCCTGCGCTGGTAAAAGGGCCGAAATACTTCGATTTATCCTTCTTCATCGTACGGGAAAACAGAATCCTGGGATACTCCTCTCCCAGTGTTACTTTAATATATGGATACGTCTTATCGTCCTTCAATAAGGTATTATACTTGGGCGAATGCTCTTTAATCAGATTATTCTCCAGCACCAGCGCCTCCAGCTCCGAATCGGTAATAATATATTCGAAACGGGCAATCAGGGAAACCATCTGGTCTATGGCGGGACCCCTTCCTATATTGGTGCGAAAATAAGAGCGCACCCTGTTGTGCAGGTCAATCGCTTTGCCCACATACAAAATGACATCTCTGTCATCTCTCATGATGTAAACCCCAGGCTTATGGGGGAGCTTTTTCAGTTCTTCCTCAAATTGAAATAACATAGCAGAAAATCCCTCCCTCCCCACTTTCCCCTGATTATCCTATGTTTCAAAGAAAATGTCAACTTATGCGGGATACCCATGAACCTTTCACAAAAAACCTCATATCATAAACCAAATGCCCCTACAGAGGTTCAAAATGGCTTTAGGAAACAGAGGTATTCTTTTACAATCAGGAGATACGATGCAGATAAATAACGCATTGGTCGAGGAGGTTAATACCTCAAATGATACAACAGGCTATCTATTGGTTTCTTATGTGAATACCGATGTCGTTTCTTTCACAAACAGCATATCCTCCATCAGTTATCTGCAGCTTAATGTGAACGGAAATACCGCTATTCTCAATCTGAACGGAAGCAGCAACTGCCTGTGCGATATACAGGAGGGTATGTGGGTAGACGCTGTTTTTTCTCCCAAACTAACCCGCAGCATCCCGCCTCAGACAACCGCCTTTTTAATACTGGCCCGCAGAGGAATACCCGCTTCCACTCAGACCAGCACCGCCCAGATTATTTCCGTCGATACGGACCAGGGCTCCCTGCTTACCGGGAATCCTAACAATATAGACAGTCAGACCCTTTATCATATCACGAACAATACGCTTATAAGAAATCGTTGGGGAATCCCTATCCGTCTTATGGATTTACGCCCCGGACAAACGGTAAGAATTGTCCACGCCAATTTCCAGACAGCCAGCATTCCTCCCCAGACGACTGCCTTCTATATCCAACTACTCTGATTAAGCCTCCATCCTTGTACGATAAACTAAGGAAGCGCTGAGTAAGTCAGCTCTTCCTTAGAGTTTCCGACGAATACCTCTATTCATCCAGCCGCCTGTTAGAAAACCGCCCCACCGGCCTGTCGTCCTCAGGGGGATAATTGTTCAGATAGGGAGGTCTTTCAGGCACGGTACCTTGGGATTCGTCCGTAATCGTCACATCTATTTTTTCACCGACCCGGGACGTCTCCTCCTCTGCCGGCTTCTCAAGAGGCTTTTCCTCTGTGGTTTCCTTCTCCTGCGTTTCCTTCTCTTCCGTCTGCTGCTCCGGCTCGGGAAGGCCTTTTTCCTTTCGGAATATTTCCATAAACTCCTTACCGGTAATCGTCTCCTTCTCTATCAGGAAGGCCGCCAGCTTATCCATAATCTCACGGTTTTCACGGAGCATGGAAAGCGCCTTTTCATAACTTTCCTTCAGGATATCCACCACCTCGTCATCGATACGAGCCGCCGTTTCCTCGCTGCAGGTCAACGCAGACCTTCCTTCCAGATACTGACTCTCCACGGTCGCCAGCCCCACCAGGCCGAACCGCTTGCTCATACCAAAGCGGGTTACCATATTGCGGGCAATGTCCGTGGCCTTTTCAATATCGTTGGCGGCGCCTGTGGTCACGGTATCGAATACAATCTCCTCCGCCGCCCGGCCGCCTACCAGGCCAACCAGCATATCCCGAAGCTCCGCCTCGGTATTTAAATACTTTTCTTCCTCGGGCACATGCATCACATAGCCCAAAGCCCCCATGGTACGAGGCACTATCGTAATCTTCTGCACCGGCTCGGAATTCTTCTGAAGAGCGCTGATTAACGCATGGCCCACCTCATGATAGGATACAATCTTGCGCTCCTCTTTACTCATGATACGGTCTTTCTTCTCCTTGCCCACCAGCACCTGCTCCACGGCGGCGAACAAATCCTGCTGATTGACATACTCTCTTTTCTCCTTAACCGCGTTAATGGCCGCCTCGTTTATCATATTTGCCAAATCCGAACCCACCGCTCCGCTGGTAGCCAGTGCGATAGCGTCCAAATCCACGCTTTCATCCATCTTTACATCCTTGGAATGTACCTTTAATATCTCCACGCGTCCCTTTAAATCCGGCTTATCCACGATAATACGTCTGTCAAAACGCCCGGGACGAAGCAGCGCCTTATCCAGAATCTCCGGGCGGTTGGTTGCCCCTAAAATCAAAATACCCTTAGAGCTGTCAAAGCCATCCATCTCGGAAAGCAGCTGATTTAATGTCTGCTCCCTCTCCTCATTGCCGCCGCCATACTTGGAATCACGGCTCCTGCCGATAGCGTCAATCTCGTCAATAAAAATAATACAGGGCGCATTCTTCGTGGCTTCCTTAAACAAATCGCGCACACGGCTGGCGCCTACGCCCACATATAGTTCGATAAAATCCGAACCGGTCAGGGAAAAGAAAGGCACATGAGCCTCACCGGCAACCGCCTTTGCCAGCAGCGTCTTACCGGTACCGGGAGGGCCCACCAGCAACGCGCCCTTGGGAAGCCTTGCACCAATCTGAGCATACTTCCCGGGATTGTGCAGGAAATCAACAACCTCCACCAGAGATTCCTTCGCTTCATCCTCGCCGGCAACATCCTTAAAAGTAACGCCTGTCTCCTTCTGCACATAGACCTTGGCATTGCTCTTTCCCACGCCCATAGGGCCGCCGCTTCCGCCCATTTTGCGGAAGAAAAATCCTAACAGTACCCAGATTAACACAAGAGGCAATACCACGGTAATCAGGATATCCATCCAGATACTGGACTGCTGTACATACTCTCCCTTCACGCCATGGGCCTCCAGACGGGAGGTCAGCGTATCCAGACTTTCCATCAGCATGGTGGTATAGGTGGTGGCACTGTTTTGCTGCAGCTGGGAGAGCAGCGGATTATAGTACTGAGACGGATTCTGCTGGCTCTGCTCCGCCTTTTTCAGGGTGACGGTAAGCAGTCCGCTGTCCGCCACCTTGACCGCCTCCACCTTATCCGCCTCCAAATCAGCCAGAAATTCCGTATATTCCGTCCGGTTATCCTTGCCGGAACCGCCGAACATAGTATTATAAAACATAAAAATCAGCAGTACCGTGCTCAGTACTGCCAACGCAAGCATTATCGGGCTTGGCTTCCTGGGCGGACGATTTCCTCCGCCTCCGTTTCCACGATTGTTGTAACCGTTTCCATTATCATGTTGATTCATCTGGTTGTCCATAACAGCTCCATTTCTTTTCTATCTACTATTGTAAACCGTTGTCACGGCCGCTATTCATAAAAATGCTGCGACGCCAAACTGCAATCAGCTCATTCTATTATAGATATAACAGAATGATAAATCAATAGAGGAAATGTTAAAAATAATTGCCACTTCTAAAAGTTTTCTTAAATAATTGACCATTTCCCCATTGATTTTAACAATTTTTTTTTGTATGATAAACAAGTATATCGGAATACACATGGATAAAAAGAGGGAAAGGTTTTATGCTATGGTGAAAACAGGCTTTGACAACGATAAATATCTGCGCATGCAGTCAGAACGGATTCGCGAGCGGATTTCTGCTTTTGGCGGAAAACTGTATCTGGAGTTCGGCGGAAAGCTGTTTGATGATTATCACGCCTCCCGGGTACTTCCCGGCTTTAAGCCCGACAGCAAAATCAACATGCTGGCGCAGCTGAAAGACCAGGCCGAAATTGTTATCGTAATCAACGCCGCCGATATCGAAAAAAACAAAGTTCGTTCCGATTTGGGAATCACCTATGACGTGGATGTGCTTCGTCTGATTGACGCCTTTCGGGGCTATGGCTTATATGTGGGCAGCGTGTGCCTCACTCAGTTCGCAGGGCAGCCCAGCGCCGCCGCTTATCAGAAAAAGCTGGAATCACTGGGAATGAAGGTTTACAGACATTACCCCATTGCCGGTTATCCCTCCAATATTCCATTGATTGTGAGCGACGAAGGCTACGGCAAAAATGATTATATCGAGACCAGCCGTTCTCTGGTGGTGATTACCGCCCCGGGGCCTGGCAGCGGCAAGATGGCCACCTGTCTGTCCCAGCTGTATCACGAATACAGAAGAGGGATTCAGGCGGGCTATGCCAAATACGAAACCTTTCCTATCTGGAATATTCCCCTGAAGCATCCGGTAAACCTGGCCTATGAGGCCGCTACCGCCGATTTAAATGATGTGAATATGATAGACCCTTTCCATCTGGAGGCCTATGGAGAAACTACCATCAATTATAACCGTGACGTAGAAGTTTTCCCCGTGCTCCGGGCAATGTTCGAGAAAATCATGGGCGAATGCCCCTATAAATCCCCCACGGATATGGGCGTGAATATGGCGGGTCATGGAATCATGGACGACGATGCGGTACGCGCCGCATCCAAACAGGAAATCATTCGCAGATATTACAATACCCTGTGCCAGAAGCGCAAGGGCAATGCTGATGACGAGCAGGTTTTGAAACTGGAGCTTCTGATGAATCAGGCCGGGATTACACCGGCGGACAGACCCGTTATCAGCGCCGCCAAGATAAAGGCGGAGGCCACCGGCAAACCCGCAGCAGCTATTGAACTTCCCAACGGACATATTATCACAGGCAAGACCAGCGAGCTTCTGGGCGCTACCTCAGCCATGCTGTTAAATGCCCTGAAGGCCCTGGCCGGCATAGAGGACAGCGTACAGCTGATTTCCCCCACGATTATTGAACCGATACAGGAATTAAAGGTATCTCATCTCCACAACAAAAACCCCCGCCTGCACACGGACGAGGTATTGATTGCCCTGTCTATCTGTGCGGCCACAGACAGTACCGCCAGACAGGCAGTCGAACAGCTGCAAAAGCTCCATGGCTCAGAGGTTCACTCCAGCGTGATTCTGTCCCAGGTTGATATGAATGTGCTGCGCAAGCTGGGAATTAACCTGACCTGCGAACCCGATTACGAGTCTCAGAGGCTGTACCATCAGTAATATTGGCATACATTATACATAGCATACATCATACATAAGGAAACGATACAGAGCGAAGGCGCTCCCTCCGGGGAAGGTCTCGCTCTTTTTAGATGCGCACTCGTGCGAATGGAAATATGCAGGAAACTATCCACATAAAATAAGGAGGAGACATTATGGCAGTAAAATATGTATTTGTAACAGGCGGCGTGGTATCCGGTCTTGGTAAGGGCATTACCGCAGCCTCATTGGGGCGTCTCCTGAAGGCTCGCGGCTATAAGGTGACCATGCAGAAATTTGACCCCTATATCAACATTGACCCGGGCACCATGAACCCGATTCAGCATGGCGAAGTATTCGTGACAGACGACGGCGCAGAGACGGATTTGGATTTAGGGCATTATGAGCGCTTCATCGACGAAAGTCTGAATAAAAATTCCAATGTAACCACCGGCAAGGTGTACTGGTCCGTCCTGCAGAAGGAGCGCAGAGGCGATTACGGCGGCGGCACCGTTCAGGTTATCCCCCATATCACCAATGAAATCAAAAGCCGCTTTTACCGCAATCCCGAAGAGGACGAAATGCACATTGCCATTATAGAAGTGGGCGGAACGGTGGGAGACATCGAAAGCCAGCCCTTCCTGGAGGCTATCCGTCAGTTCCAGCATGAGGTGGGACATGAGAATGCCATCCTGATTCACGTGACCCTGATTCCCTATCTGAGCGCCTCCCAGGAGCTGAAAACAAAGCCCACCCAGGCCAGCGTAAAGGATTTACAGGGCATGGGCATCTGGCCGGATATCCTGGTATGCCGGAGCGAACACCCCCTGAATCAGGGAATCAAGGATAAAATTGCGCTGTTCTGTAATGTGCCAAGCACTCATGTGCTGCAGAATCTGGATGTGGAATATATCTACGAAGCGCCTCTGGCTATGGAGGAAGAACATCTGGCTCAGGTTGCCTGCGAATGCCTGCATCTGGATTGCCCAAAGCCCGACCTGACCGACTGGGTAAAAATGGTAAACGATTTAAAGCATCCCACCAATGAGGTGAAAATCGCTCTTGTTGGCAAATATGTATCTCTGCACGACGCCTATATCAGCGTAGTCGAGGCTTTAAAGCATGGCGGAATCCCCAATCACACCACCGTACATATCAAATGGATTGACTCGGAAACCGTCACCCCCGAAAATGCAGAACAGCTTCTCGGCGACTGTAACGGCCTCCTTGTCCCCGGCGGTTTCGGCTCCCGGGGCGTGGAAGGCAAAATTACAGCCATCCACTATGCACGCACAAAAAAAATGCCGTTCCTGGGATTATGCCTGGGCATGCAGCTGACGATTGTGGAATATGCCCGCAATGTGCTGGGCTTTCAGGACGCCCATTCCAGCGAGATTTTGCCCGAAACCACACATCCTGTCATCGACCTGATGCCGGAGCAGAACGGCGTGGAAAATCTCGGAGGCACCTTAAGACTGGGGGCCTATCCCTGCGTGCTGGATAAACAGTCCCTGGCCTATCGACTGTACGGAGAAGAAACCATTTATGAGAGACACCGCCATCGTTATGAGGTCAACAATACCTACCGGGAACAGCTTACAGAAAACGGACTGCGGCTGTCCGGCCTCTCTCCCGACGGACATATCGTGGAAATGTGCGAGCTTGCCGACCATCCCTTTTATATCGCCACACAGGGACACCCGGAATTAAAGTCCCGCCCCAACAGACCCCACCCGCTGTTTCAGGGCTTCATCACGGCGGCTCTGAAGAATGCTGCAGCCGCGTCCCGACAGGAAGCCGTATAACCAGGCTTCCTTGTCCCAGGTTTCACACCGGATTATTTTTAGTCCACAACTTGACAGACGAGCATTTAAGGAAACCCTGCTGAAAGGTTTCCTTAACCAAGCTCCTGCTCCAACCGCGTTTTCAGCTCCTCCGCTTTCATAAAGCCCACATAATTAGCCACCGGCTTACCCGCTTTAAAAAGCTGCAGGTTCGGGATACTGGACACCCGGTATTTCTCAGCCAAAGGCATATTCTCATCCGTGTCGCACTTCCCCACCTTAAGCCTGCCTGCATATTCTCCGGCAATCTGCTCCAGCACCGGCGCCATCATCTTACAGGGGCCGCACCAGTCCGCATAGAAATCCACCAGAACGGGAAGCTCCGCCTGCAATACCTCTTCCTCAAAATTTTCCGTAGTAAATCTGTATTCCATATTTTCCTCTTTTCTGCGCTGCTTTAAAATGCCGGACAGATTCGTGAATGCAGCGCCGACACAAATCTGCCTGCCGATTAACGGCATATGATATACTTACAGATAGGATTACCCATGGCGGAAAACTTTTCCTCATACTCGGTCATAACATTCCCCTGCATCAGGCTTTCGTCATCGTGCAAATCATAGGTAACCGCCTCCGCCCTCCAGCCGGCGAACTTTAGCTCCTCCACCGCAAAATCAAACAGAGCCCTGTTATCCGTCTTGAACTCAAGTTTCCCGTCCCGCTTCAAAATCACATCATAGCGGGCAAGAAATTCCCGGGAGGGCAGACGACGCTTCGCATGCCTGTCCTTGGGCCAGGGGTCGGAGAAATTCAGATAGATTCTGTCTACCTCCCCCTTTGCAAATACCCCCGTGATATCCTCCGCATCCATGCGGATGAATTTCAGATTGGGCAGCTGATCCTGTTCCATTTTCTGAATGGCCCGAAGCAGCACGCTGGAATATTTTTCAATCCCCACATAATTGATGGCAGGATGCTCCTTAGCCATAGTATGGATAAACTTTCCCTTTCCCATACCAATTTCAATCTGAATCGGATTCTGATTCCCGAAAATCTCATGCCAGGTTCCGGGACATTGCTCCAGTATCGCTTCCTGCACCACATAGGCGCTGCCTGCTATCACTTCTCTGGAGCAGCTTATATTGCGAAGTCTCACGACAATACCTCCCTGCGTTCTTTTTCCAACCGGAACGTCCCTTCCGGTTTACTGTATCTAATTTACTGTATCCGAAGAAAATTGTCAATTATGACAGGATTCTGATTCCCTAAAAACGGCTTACAGATTTTTTTAATTTTTACTGGGGTTTTATGGCAAAATAGTGTATGATAAAAAAGTGCATTTTAAACCAAGAAGAAAACAGGAGTTACTATAGATG
>JAMOZS010000017.1 GCA_023667765.1 Roseburia sp.
TCCTCTTTGTGGATTATTCGAGATACTTTTGGCGTTTATTCGTGAGACACGCTCAAGCAGGCTCGATGAATTACAAATATAGTTTAGCATACCCTGCAAGCATTTGCAATACTTATTTCGGGAAAATATTAAAAAATTTATTGAATGTGAGTGAATTGAATAACTTTAATGTCTGTAGCGACATCAAACATCATTGCTGTTAGAAAGTAGGCCACATAGCATTGGTGGTGCATGCAAGACCAGCAGTTAACAAAACATCAATCTGCATCATGGCGAAAGAGAGGTTGTGTCGTCCTCCGTGCTTTTTAATTTATTCTTGTCCTCTCTGCGTTTGCCCAATCGCTATAATATCAGACAAATCAGCAAAGGTTGTTGATTTGGGAACAAAAAAAACAGGAGGAGTTCATTTATGAACGAGAAGATTAACGGGTCCGAAAAAATCAAGGAGAAGGTGCAGGAGTTGTTCCTTCCGGAATGCATTCGGCCCACTTCCAGCGTCGTGGATGTGCTGCACGAAAGCCGCGAAATGGCGATTGCTTTGACGAATGAGGTCGTTTTGAAGCCTGCTGGGGCCATCGCCAAATATTTCGGCATCCCAGTCTCTGAGCTTGTTCTTGAAGCCTTGGCTGACTATGAGGCCGATGAGGATGAACCACTCGAAGTCAATGGTGTAAGAGAGATGGCTGCGGCCACTGCATACTGGGATATGCGCGGCGGTATGAGTCTCCATGAGGTTGCTAAAGGGATGCATGCATCGCCTGTCGTCGCACTTCGATTTGCAGCGCAGGAATATATCCGGCGCGGTCGTGTCCAGGAGCTGGCCAATAGCTATGCAAAGCAGACGGGTGAAGAAAAGCAGGATGGCACAGAGATGGGTTCGGATGAAGGCAAGGAGGACGAACCGGCAACTGAAGAGAACAGCAATGATAAAGATGATGGAGAAAACTGATTTTGCCGAGGTCCTACGGCAGCCGGACTATGTTTATCAGCTTTATAAGGCATTGCACCCTGATGATGCCGATGTTGTTGCTGAAGACTGCGAGCTGGTTCTGCTTGGAAGTAATTCCCACAACGACCTTTACATTCAGGTTAAAGGGAGGCTGCTGATATTGCTGGTGGAAAGCCAGCAACTGGCTCCGCAACAGTTAGCTATGCGGCTACTATTGCACCAGGGCGAGGCGTACTGGCGCTATATAGTGCAGCAGAAACTCGACCTGAATGAAGAAGCAATGCTTTCAATTCCAAAACCTGAGCTCTACATTGTATACACAGGGAAGAGCGGCGAAGTTCAAGACAATGTTTTGGAATTTGACCTGGGATGTGTTAAAATGCAGGCAACGGTGTTATGTGATGACGGGAGTGGCGATATCTTGGCTCAGCACACCAGGTTCTGCAAAATTGCGAATAGGCAGCATGTGCTTTGCGATGACCCGAGCCAAGCTGTCGACTGGCTTCGGGAATGCTGCCGGGAGGAGGGAGTGCTTATCGACTATTTGACCTGAGCAAGGCAAAGACGGCAAATCTTTGCTGAGTCTCGATTGATTTGCGGTTGCGAAATTAAGCTGTTAGGTTATCGTATTCATTAAAAATCCTCATTCTGTTCAATATAAGACCGGATACATCAGTATCCGGTCTTTGCTATTGGGCTACAAGGAACTGTGCTATTGTGGTAAACAGTGATATATGGTATACTTAATTCATTCACAATATGGGAGGTGGTCGAAACGATACAAATAATTGCGGAAGAAAAGCTACAGGAAATGCTTGACGCTTGGGAGAAAGCAAAGGGGACGTCTGAGTATGGGAAGTACGCACTGGAATCATATGTGCAATATAAGAAGGGCGAGAAATGGTCCCGCTGGGTATTTGTTGGTTATGGCGTTCCTGCATTGAGAGAGGCTGCCATAAAGAGATATAAGGACATTGTATACCTCGTTCAAGAAAACAATGAAAAAACCGAAAGAATGCGATATGTTTTATCCGACTCCGTCAAAAACATTCTTAATATTTGATTGGAAGAGTGTTCTCCTGTACCCGTGGAGAGCGCTCTTTTTGTGTAGCTATGAAAATTTCCGAGATTTTATTTTGGCGATTTCGATAAGCTCGTGCTTGTCATCATCGGACATCCGTTCAAAATAATAAATGAGTTCTTTTTCCAGATTGTCGAAAAGCTGAAACTTTTTCTTATTTTGAGGGCTATTAAAATATTCCAAATACTTTGCCAACTCTTCACTGGATTTGGTTGGTTGTGGCGCATCGAAGTTAATATCACGGTCCACATCTACAATTAACTGCATCAAATCATCAACAGAAACATGATACAATCCTGCAAGCTTGAAAAGAACTGTGTGGTCTGGGGTACGCTTCCCTGTCTCATAATGGCTGTACGTTTGACGGACTACCCCCAAAGCAGCGGCAACATCGTCTTGCCTATAACCATGTGCCTTTCGCAATTCACGCAATTTTGAGGCCAAGAGCTGGTTTTCCATGGGCAATCATCCTCCTATTGAGGATTTTACCCGGTAATATTCAAAGAGATGCAACTTTGTGTTGCTTTACTGATGTATAAATGTTAAAATATGTGTAGCCAATCTAAGGCGAAAGATACAGTTCGTAGCGACTCTGCATTATAGAAATTCGAGCGTGAGTTATCGTAAAGGCATTCTGACTTGGAACCGTAATAAACTATTTAATATTTTGGCTATTTGAGTCCAGAGCAAAGGCTGCCAGCAAATTTTTGAAGACCTTTTTGGCAATGTCAAGCTGGGCTGGGGAGAGTCGCTCCATGCGCCCCATTAAATCGCTGATGTCGTTATCAGGCTGTCTGCCAAATATCAGAGCGTCGCTGGGAATGGAGAGAACTTGGCAGATTTTTCGCAATGATGTCAGGGAAAGGCCAACGACTCCTCGCTCTGCGGCAGACAAGCTTTTGGTACCTAAACCAATCAACTCAGAGAATTCATCCTGTGTGTAGCCAGCATTTTCACGCTCACGTTTAATATTTGCTCCGATTTCTACATTTATTGACTTCTTTTTTTGCATATCAACACCACCTAACAATAGTATTTTATGTAATGCTGGTGTTGACTGGAACGCATTAAATAGAGTACAATAAATCGTATTGATAAAGCGATGACTGTTAATAAGTATGAGGGGGGCGGCGGAATGGAATCTGATGCTTGTGCATTTACTGGGCACCGTCCCTCTAAACTGCCATGGAAGGACAACGAAGATGATACAGGTTGCGTACAGCTTAAGCAGTTGCTCAGGACAGAGATTTCTGGACTCATTGAAGCTGGTACAACAAATTTTTTATCGGGTATGGCGCTGGGAACAGACATCTGGTGCGCGGAGCTGGTGCTGACCTTTCGTGAAATAAATTCTAAGGTAAAGCTGCACTGTATTCTTCCGTGTCGAGAACAACCTGATAAATGGGCGACTGAGGACCAGCTCAGATATTTGGATGTGTTGCAGCAGGCCGATTCAATCGTGTATGTCAATAGAGAGTTTAAGAAAAACTGCATGCTTGAACGTAACCGCTTTCTTGTTGAGCATAGCTCCAAACTCTTAGCTGTGTATAATGGTGAGTATCGTGGAGGAACTGCGGCCACGGTACGCTATGCAGAGAAATTAAGGCGAGAAATATCTATAATAAATCCACGGACATTACAATTGTCTCGAAGCGTATTGAGGTGAATGGAGGATGAAAACTAATAAATTGGATGAAATCTTTGCGGACTTAAAAGATATTCTTGGAGATGAGCGGATTGGTGAGGACCGATTCTTTGAACGGGTCTCATTGATGGACACCTGGCCAGAGGGGAAAGAGAATCAAATTGATGTTAGATTGCTTTTGCGCATTATTTTGATGTTTAACCAAGATTTATACCCGGTTCGAGAATCAGGGCTGATGTATCCTGGCAGTATGCCAGTCGATGTATGTACCCGACCTGATGAAGTCCTTGAACTTTGGTTAAAACCAAACGAAGGCGGGACGAAAGAACAGAGGGTAACGCTACGCCGAATGGCACCCATTATTGCAGACGTTTTAAGACTCTGGGATATTATAGAACGAGAACTGCCTCTGGTACGGAAATGGCGTTATAAAAGGCTGCCATTTGCACATTCCGAGGGAAATACAAGGGCACTTTTCTCAAATTGCCCCCTCGAATTGGCGGTTCCGCAGTCTATTCTATTCTCTTTTACGTCCGCCTTTATTGTCCTGGTGGAGGTTGATGCCGGCGGGAATTACCATTGGATGTTTGACCCATTTGAAGCATGGTCAGAAGTAAAAAAGGAAATGTTATCTGAGCTCATTCGGATGCTGAAAGAGAATCACATGAAGCTTGACTCATTCATTTTTTCGGATGATTTTTGGAGGTACCTGAGCCAGCGAGTGTTTTTGCACCGCTTTGGCCTTGAACTTGGGGGGCAAGATGTGAAAACGGATATCGTTCTTTTTGATTGGTAAGCGAGAATTGACTATTTTTTACCGCTATTGAATATGTTTCCCCGTCCCGGTGGGACAAAAAATATGTGAAGGAGCTGCATAATATGAAGAAACGTTTGCTATCAATGCTGCTTGCGCTGGCTATGCTGCTGACGCTGGCACCCTCGGCTTGGGCGGCATCTGCCGACGAAAGCAAATTTGACGGGTTATATCGGCCTGACCCTAAAGGCAGTGCGGTCTATCTCGGGAAGGGCCCTGATGGGGTTATGGAGTTTGAACGCACAATTCCTGTGGGGGGTAATGGGCGAAACCCATTGACAGATGATAGTGCAGTCCATTTCAGCAACAACAGCAGTGATGAAAGTGTTGTCTATTTCCCCAATCCCAAGCAGTACATAGGGAAAGCTCCGGGGACTGCCGTTTTGAGCTTTTATGGCTACATCAACGACACCAGCGCTAATAAGCTATGGGCTCGGCTGACGGTTACGGTATTGTCGAAGGAGGATTACAGGACCTATCAGGATGCGGCGTCTGTCTCAGTGGATGGGCATAGTCACGTTTGGAGGAAGCAGAGCACATTGCCCACCTGTGGACAAACTGGTCAGCTGGTGAACAGATGTGCAGTCTGCGGGCAGGAGGAGTTTCTCAAGACATTGGAAAAACTCCCGCACAGCTATAGCTACAGCTACGACAAGAGTAATAATCAAAATGTTTATTCGTGCCCATATTGCGGCGACCGCTATACAGTCCCGGTTAACAGCCAGAATCCCACAGCCACTACCAATCCTATCAATCCAGGCACTTCCACGCCAACCAATCCCCAGCCGAGCACTCCGGTTGAATCACAGAAGCCGCATACTCACGATTACAGCAGCGAGGTCACAAAAGCGGCGACAGCGAGCCAAACGGGAATTCGTACTTACAAATGTAAGGTCTGTGGGGACACCTATACCGAAACAATTCCGGCAACAGGAAACTCTATTGCGAACAACTTACCCAAAACGATTCATCCTACCATGGCTAACACAGTGACTAAACTTACCGGGGCCACACCTGCTAAAAGCTATGAATTTCATAGCATGGACTCGAATGGGGGAGAGATACGCCCATATCTTTATGTCAATGAAAATGGCCAATTGACGAGGGTTGAGTATATTGCGGGTAAAAATAGTGCCGTCATTGTGGAGGAGTACGACTCCTCATTTAAACTTCAGTCGAGCCTGAGCATTAAGCCGGAGCTTTCCCTTTGGGGAGGCTTCTATGCTGGAAAGGACTATAATTATCTGATATTTGGTCAGCTTAACTATGAAGAAGATGACTCAAAAGAGGTCATTCGAGTGGTAAAGTATTCCAAAGACTGGGAGCGGTTAGGTGCTGTTGGCATATTAGGGGCCAACACCAGAAGTCCATTCAATGCTGGAACATTGCGCTGTGCTGAGTATGGCGGTTATCTTTATGTTCGTACATGTCACAAGATTTATAGAGGCTCGGATGGCATCGTGCACCAGACCAGCATGATGTTCGCAGTGCGTGAGAGTGACATGACACTAACCGAATGCCAGTATGAGGTTCAGGGTAATGGAACAGGTTATGTAAGCCATTCGTTTGACGAACATATTCTTATCGGCCAGGACGGAACGATTGTGACTGTTGACCTTGGCGATGCGTTTCCTCGAGGAGTAGCGTTCGCAAAGTACCATTCCAATGCAGCAACTGGCAGATTTGGTAAAGATGACGGATGGGACTGGTGTGATTTTCAGGTTCTCCAAAAGTTCCCTGGTGAGATAGGAGACAATTCTACTGGGTGCTATATTGGTGGTGTAGTTGAGACCTCAAAAGGATATATTGTTCCTTTTGATTTTGACCAAAAGGGTGGAAGAGGTAGTACCCGATACATGTATTTAGCCTATGTCGATAAGCAAAGCGGTCAAGCGCAGGTTCGTCAATTGGAGACATCGGGCGGTGTGAGTGTCCCCAAAATCGTTTCGACAGGAATGGATAGTGGATATATCCTCTGGTTGGTAGGGAGCACATATGAAACAGCGGGCACACTCCACTATTGCACTTACCGCGCCGATGGAAGCACAGGGCCGATTCAGACCGCAAACAATGCAGCCTTCTCAAGATGTCAGCCTATTGTATACAATGGTGATGTTGTGTGGTATGTGACAGATAATCGTAGTGAACCGGTCTTTTATATCCTGAATGCGACAGGAATTACGTCGGTTAATACGGGACCCGAAAAGGTGGAAGTTCCTGGAAATGGAAAACCTGTATTTTCTGATGTGCCCGACGAGGCGTTCTTTGCGGAACCCGTTGCTTGGGCCGTTGAGAGAGGTATCACAAATGGCACCTCGACAACCACATTCTCCCCGTACCAGCAATGCACCCAAGTCCAGATTCTGACCTTCCTCTGGCGCGCCGCAGGTGAGCCCGCCTCCAGCAATGCTCTCCCCATTAGCATCACTGGAAAGAACATAGACTACGCTGAGACTGCCTTGCGCTGGGCCTCAGAAAACAACATGATTGACAGTGGCTTTGTACCCAATAAGCCTTGCACAAGGGCATCTGCGGTGAAGTTCATCTGGCAAGCCTTTGGTAGTCCCACCACAATGACCTGGACCGCCTCTGGCGGATATCAGACGAGCAGCAGTAGCTTTAGTGATGTCTCTGCGAATTCCGAGTATGCCGATGCGGTCAGTTGGGCTGTGGATGAAGGGGTAACCACGGGCACTTCGAATACCACGTTTTCCCCCAATGACATCTGCAATCGCGGACAAATTGTGACGTTCCTTTACCGGGCGTATCACTGATGCAGAAAGGGCCCACTCCACTCTTGGAGCGGGCCCTTTAGCGCACAGTTGACGTTTAACAAAGTGAGCAACCATCACAGTTATCGGGCATTGAGGAGGAGAAGATTATATGGAAAAATCTGCAATCGATGGCTATGTTGAGAAATTGGCGGTAATGATTTCGGGTTGCATTGATGTTCACACGGTTTTCAGTAGCGATATCAAACCCCGCAATACAGAAAATCCTATGCAGAGTATGTTCTGGCTGCAGGGAGCTCAAAACGGTGTTTTGATTTACTTTTTTCGGACGCTGTCGGCAGATGAACAGGAGATTAACATGCTTGTACTAAATGAAGCAACGCATATAATTGGTGGAACGGAGAAGCCGCTGGATGTTATGGATTATATTGATGCGGCTGTTACAGTGCTGGGTAGGCTGGGCATACGCATAGCTTTACCGGAGGACAAGCTGCCTCCCAGGCGCTAAAGAATTTACCAAACGAGTGCGATTGGAGAAACTAAAAATGAATCCAGAATTCTATCTGATTTCAGCTGTGCTGTTGGGAGTCATTACTCTGATGGTGTCAATGGTGATAAACCAGAGGTGGATAAAGGAGGATATTGCACGTGCCATTAAGCAAGATATTTCGAGTGCTCAAATGAGGGATATTGAAAATGAAGTATCTAAATTCTTGCAGGAGCGTGGCATACAGTCTGGGGCAAATATTTACACCATTGGAAGAGTGTTAAATATTGCTGAAGGGGGAGAAGCGGACAATATTCCGGATTTGACACGTTTATATGGTCCCGATGCAAGTGGCACTATTCGTGTGTTTTTCCAGCATGGGTTACCTCAATATGAAAAAGACTATGCATTCGCATATGAATGTGGAAACAGATTCTATGAAGAGATTTTAGCCATCACGAAAAAACTGAGCTATCCGACTGAGCAAATTGTACGCTATATCGCTGATGCATTGCTTTTGCCGATTGAAGCTGTTTATACCTATTTGGAAGAACAAGGCTTTCGTTCCGCTTCCGCGAAAACCCGCATTAAGATAGTTAATAAACTGTCAAAAATTTATGGAGCAGAAAAGACAATTATTCTTCGACGGATTCATGAAGTATATATGGCGAAAAATGCCTTGCTGCTTGACAATTGAGTTTACGTGTGATACCATGTGCCTACAACAAGGTCGGCATCTTGAAAAGATGTCTGATGTTCTCTGCAAATCGCAACTATTACGAAGGAGGGTGCTTGCACCCTCCTTTCATGTTATTGTGATGGGAGAGTTATTAAGCACCTGCCCTAAACGATAAGGCTGCTGTCAATGTTTCTAACTCGAACAGAAAATATATGTAACCATCATATTGACACTATGTCCGGGTGGATACAAGTTTGCCGTCACGGCAAACTCACCATAGGCCCCTGTTCATAGTGAACACCTTCTGTGGCCGAATGAGGCTTGTCTGGCGTCATAGATACCTGAGCTATAAATCATGACTATTCTCACAACGAAATATTGGCAGCTCTACAGAGTTTCTCCCCAGCTTCGAATGTTTGCCGATACGGAAAAATATGACAGCACAAATAAGTAATCCCCATAAAGCACAGGCACTCTCAAATGCCCCAGAACGCTCCAGGTCGTATGCGGCGTACCATGGCGATAAATTTATGCTCCCATTGAAGAATGCTCCTGAGCAGTGGTTGAGGGGGAGAGAAAGGGCAACGCCAGGGATAAACAAAAAGGAACCCTCCCTGAGATAGTGGGAGAGTTCTTTGAGGGGGCTATTGCCAATTGATTGTGAGCAATGAATTCAATACTTGATGTGTATCTAATCCGGTTTGCACTGAAGAAAATAATCCAAACAGCAATAGTATACTTATTTGGGTGTGCAGCTACAAAATAAGAAGAACCCCACCCATCGCAGTAGGTGGAGTTCTCGCTGCCTCTTGGCACTTGCATCAACGACTCGCCATATTGATTATACCGATGAATACGGCCTCTGTCAAGGCTTAGCATTCAAGACTTTTTCAACCAAAGGTTCTCCTTTAGGTTCATTTGACCCTTTAGAACCTTGTTAAAGGAGCAGGCAGGTTAATCTGTCTGCTCCTTTGCTAATATTGATTCACTGGTGGCAATTTTATCTTCCGGGAAAAGAGTTTGCCGTCACGGCAAACTTTTTCTTGCACTGGGTTTCTGAACGACCTCCAACTGAAAACTTGGTTATGAATCGCTATGCCCAAAATATTGTTTAAATCCGTCACGTTCCCATGATTCATCGCCTTTAATCCAGAGACTTTTGTCTTCTTGGCACAGGAATGTCTTCTGTAGGACAGCGCATTTTCCCTCAAGACGCCAAGGGATAATGCAGGCGGTGTCATAGAACTTGTCCGACAGAACAAAAGAGTCTGCTTTCGAATACAAGATTGGCGCATGAGAATCCATGGGCACAGGGCTGCCATTTAGTAAAAGAGTATAAGCCTTGAATTCGGTTCCATCGGAGATGCCGGCGAAAGGATTTGAATCGATTTGTGCGGGGGTGAGCATAGGGCGGTCTCCCAATTCGATTTCTGTTGCAGCTTGGCTGAGTTTAAATTGGGTGTTGTCCAGTTCGAAAATGGTATCCAGCCAAGAAGGCTTGAGCTTGACCGGAATAAGTACGGGGCGAAAACCTACATCGTCGCCGTCATAGGTTGATAGTTGTTCTCCCCATAGCCTGTCTTTGGCCCCACCTATTAAGGCTCTTTTGTCTGAGCTATGGCTTGAAACATTGATTCCCCATGATGCAACGTCTTCAAAATCTGGGAGGGCAAAGAAGGTATCACCGATAGCGCTGACAATACTTCCCCATTCATCAGATAAAGATTCATCTGAACCGATATCCAAGAGCCTGCAAATAAATTTTTGTCCGTGAAGAGTGACTGGCCGTCCCTTGACATAGCCACTTTCTTTGAGCGTCTGCCAGCTGATGCAATTAAGCAGGACACGGTTTGAAATCAAAATATTCCGCTTATGCGGCTGAATCCAGATGAGTGGATAATCATTTGGAGATGTTTTTCCTATGCGGATAGACCGTTCACCAAAGAACCCCTGAATGCCGTCAATGTCATGGGGGTACTCACAAACATCACCGTCTAAATAGAGAGTACCCATGCGAATTCTACGAAAACGGTCTTTGACATCACCGTCAAACTCTTCATTCCATTCATATGTACGGGCAAGAATGTATAGGGGGTCATGTTCATCAAAAGTAGTCATTTGCTCACCTCATAATCAATGTTTCTAAATCGAACAGAGGCACACCTGTTATTGTTGAAGTATAGCATTATTCGACACTTCTTGCAACTATGTCCGGAGGGACAACTACGGCAAAGAAAGGGCAACACAAACAGGCAACCGTTATAAAGCTCAAAATCCCTTCAAACGCCCTCAGAATGCCACAGGCCGCGCATAAGATGTCGTGATGATACTTTATACTTCTGATGCCTGGGTGCTCCTGAAGGGTGGCTGATAGGGCGTAGTGGTGAGGAAAATCCTAAAACACGTCAAAAGAAGAAAAGTATTTTGCTGAAAGGCTAAGAGTGGGAGGAAAATGTTTGCCGTGTCGGCAAAGAGGTCGGGTTTGTTATACGTCGCTGAATGGTCTAATCAAGCGAGACCAAGTTTGCCATCATGGCAAAGCTATTGCAACATCTGGTTCGGTCTCGGTACTTTGGCAAATATCTGTATGTTTGCCATCATGGCAATGACAGTGGCCTCATGTGAAATCAATTCAGTGCAAGATGGCCGCCCCCTAAATGCTCCCAGAATACTCCAGGCCGCATGAGGCATATCAGTTGATAATTTATACTCCCATGGTAAGAGTGCTTCTGAGCGGCGGCTAAGGGGAGAAAAAGGGCAACGCCAGGGATAAACAAAAAGAGCCCTCCCTGGGATAGTGGGAGAGCTCTTTGAGGAAAGATTATTTGTCGCTTGATTTTGAACGCTGAGTTTGGCTCTTGACAGCGCATCCAATCCAGCTTGCAATAAATAGAATAACCCAGGCAGCAGTATATATAGGCCACAGCTTTATGGGGCCAGTCAAGGGGAAAATAGATGTGGCGATGCTGTAGCCCAATGGAAGCCAAGGCAGGAAAAATATTTGTGTAGCGGCCCCAATCCAATTCTGCCAATACCCGCCAATGGTGAATTCTTGATAGAGGGCGAGCAGCAGCACAAACAGGCCAAAGGTACACAAAGACAATGCTTGCAGCCCTGAATTATGGGCCGGATTTGTCAGTTTGAATGCCATGAAGCCCCATGCAGCTAAAAGTAGGATGGCAAGAACATAACCGGGAATTGACAGAAATGGCATGATAAAGTTAAGCAGTGCCCCAAGGGCAAGTGGTAGCGCTCCGACGCCAAGCAGGCGAAGTACGAATTTCATAGTGGACACCTCCTGCATCATTTTTTGCCCATGCAGATAAATAGACTGCAGATGCTATCAATGAGCTTGCGGAGACAAGAAACAATAGTATCCCCTTCAAGATGCTGCCGCCAGTCAGACGGACCAAGAAAAGTTGGGCGCAGGGCGGGAAAAACTTTAGTCATCGGTGTACCGAAAAGTTATCCCGCTACCGTCAATAAAGTTGATGAACGCATCAACCCCAAATTCCTCATAAACAAGGTCTGCAACAGCGTTTTTAGATTTGCCTGAAAAATCTTTGAGCATAATATCCAGGTGACAAGTCAGTTCATTTGCATCCAGTAGCATAATGCCGTACTCGTTCATGAAGGGGAACAGATAATCCTTAATTTCTTCCAGAAGCTGAATCGGATATTGCTGGGGTGTCAGTAATTCCTGAAGGCGGTTTCGTACAGCCCCCATCGAATAGGAAACATATGTGTATGGAGGGCTGGCCACACTGCCTTGCAGAACAAAAAGGGCTGAGTCATCGTTGGGGACATTGAGAAATTTTTGCTCAATCGGGAATACTCCTTGCTCCGGAGAAACGGGACTGAACGGCATATTCAATCCATCCATTCGGCAATCTTCCAGGAACAACAAATAGTTTTCCTCGCTTGATTTACTCAGCGCTCCATTACCAGCCATGAGTTTGACTTGAATTTCCTCACTAACAGTCAAATCCCCGCTGAGAACATTGGTAACGAGGATGGTATATACATCAAAATCAAAAAGCGATGGTGTTCCATTGAGAGTAGTGTAGAGGCTGACACCATAGTCCACGTTGGTGACGGTGCCTTCCACGATAACATCTGCGGCCCTGACTATGGAGTCCAACCTGGTGTAGTGGGGGTACTCAACAGGTGCCGGAGTTGCTGGGGTTTTAGGCGGCGAACCGTCTGGGTAGAGGAGGAGGATTGGTTCAGGACCATCAACTGAGGTATCCCAATTTTTCCAGCAAAAATATATAAGGCTATCATCTGTTGGACGGATATAAATAAAACCATCTTCGTTTGCATCCAAATCATCAGCCCCATCCGGTACCAGCATCCCGACATTGTTGGTCTCTCCAAGCGGTACGACGTCATCTGGCAGTTCATAGATACAGTATCCGCGATAGAAATAGGTGTTTCCTTGGTAATAAACGTGGAGAGGTGCGCAGCCGGGGCCAGGAGCTTCTGTGGGTGGAGTGCTGGCCTGCTCCTGGGCTTCGCTGGGGGGATTGATGGGGTCGTTTGGGGCGAGGGCTGGGATGCATACCACAATGAGCAGCAAGGCAGCGGCAACCGTGGCAGCCAACGCCCACCACTTTTTCGGGGTGCGTCGATTTCCGGGGGCGGCCTCCTGGATGAAGTGCTCATCGATATCGCCCAAGTAGTCAACAAGTTGTTCTGGATTCATCAAAACACCTTCTTTTTTGTGAACTATTTGCGGTGACAACATTTTACAGCATGGACAATCCAAGCTATTGCACACCCAATAAGTCCATTAACGCCAATGGGAGCGAAGACCAGGTAGATACAGAAATGGAGTCCAAGAATATGGTCAATATAGGAGTAAATGAGGAGGAGCAGGCAAGCTAATGGGGGCAAAAGCTTCCAAAGGAGACGGTTGGTGTGGAGGCACAGCAAAAACTGGACTATGAATAGAAGCAAAGGCGGGGCACAGTAGCAACACAGAATATAGCTCATACAAGTCCCCCGATTCAGTATAGAATTGGCATCTCGTAAATCGACGTATACCTGTCCCGCTCAAAGATGATTTCATGCTCATACGCATCTACATAGTTTTCGTAAATGGCCTGATATGTCGCATTATCCATCAAAATGTTGGAATTTGGACCGGAAATTAACAGAGAACCATCTTGCTGAGCAAAGGCCAAGAAAATGTACGTGCCGTCTTCAGCTGGCAGACAGTCATCCTCATACACCCAAACCTCGGAATGGTCTTGACTTATACCACCGTGCTTTACTATGCTAAAAGGTTCATCTAAACGCAAATTTCCTTTGATGTTTGACAACACCTGCACAGTGTAGAGAGTATATGGGATTCCAACCATTCTTGTGGTTCCGTCTTCGCTTTCCATGGGGATAGGACGTCGATATTCTGTACCATCATTGCTCACGACCTGGCCAACAAAAACATAATCAACGAGGCCAACGGATTCATTGATGTCCCAAGGGTCACACACGAACGATGCTTGAATAGTTTGTATCGGAAGCACACTTACATCTACCGGAGCAGAAACATTGCTCCACATTGCGCCCACAGCAGCCACCACCAAGACTAAGGCGGCGGCGATGGCGATGATGCCTCTCCATGCTCGGCCTTGTTTAGAGCGGTGTTTTTCCGGGGCGGCTTCCTTTACAAGCCCCTCGTCGATTTCGCTCAGGACATCAACCAGTAATTCAGCATTCATACCATCACTCCTACCTGTTTCAGCGCGGTTTTTAGCTTAGCTCGGGTGCGGGACAATATTGTTTTCACATTGCTTTGGCTCAGCCCATACTCTTTGGCGATTTCCTCAATGGATGAGAAATACCAATACCGCCGCACGAACACTTTCCGATGCTGCTTAGGAAGTGCGAGCAGAAATTTATTCAGGGTGCCTACGATGAGTTCCCGGTCTTCCAGCTGTTCCATGTCCGACTGTCCACAGGCGCACTCGTCCAATTCCTCCAAGGCCAACGGAAGCTGTCCGCCGCCTCGCTTTGCGGCAGTGTTTTGTTTATAGCGGTTGAGCGAGAGATTCCGAGTGATTTTTCCGAGAAAGGTGGACAGGCAGTTGGGACGGCTGGGCGGCATAGCTCCCCACGCTTTCCAATAAGTTTCGTTCACACATTCCTCGCAGTCCTGGATGTTCTGCAGGATGTTAAATGCGATGTAACTGCAATAGGCACCGTGCTTTTTTGATGCTTCGGATATGGCATCTTCCGAGCGTTGCCAAAATAACTCGACAATTTCTCTATCTTCCACGAAGCACACTCCTCCCATTCTCAAATTAGGTCTTCTATATAAATACACAGCAACGGCGGCGCGTTGGTTGCAGGATTTAAATAATTTTATGATACTTCTCTCTTATCTCCCGCATCAGGTAGCTCTTGTAAATTGCTCTCAGGTGTGGGTTGCTCCATCCTCACGAATCTTACAGTGGTTTTAATGATAATTTCCGTTCGGCACCCACGCAAACTCGAACTAAGTTAGTGAGTAATAGTAGTAAGTTCTAAGAAGATTGATATTTATGTATCGCGGGTAAAGACGACGTATCTTGCTTTTCCGACAATTGACGAATCCCAATATTTGGGCCAAACATACATTATGCCATCATCATTTGGGTCGATATAAATAAATCCATCGTCATTTCCTTCAAAGTCTTCTCCGGTATATTTGTCAAAATCGTTGCCAATGTTATTTATTTCCCCTAATAACGTAGTGCCTTCTGGTATGTCTTCTATAAGTCTTTTTTCGCTATACATATATCCATTATAGTAGAAAAATGATTGTGACGCTCCTGGGCCTGGACTAAGGGAATAAGAAGACGGGTAATCTACAGGTGTACTGCGAGCGGCTGCATAAATGCCGATTACCACAAAAAGCAGTGCTGCTACAACAACATAGGTACCAATTAACTTTGGCTTGGCGTTCCTTTTGGGAGCAGCCTCCATGATGTATTTATCATCAATTTCTCCAAATAGCTCAATCAATATTTCTTCCTTCACACGGACACACCTTCCTCCTTTAAATTAGAGTGCGTTCATTTCTATTACAGCAGCTGTCCGTCTCCAATTGTAAGAACCGTGTCGGCCTTTTCAGCAATCTCGGAATTATGCGTCACAACAATCAAGGTCTGGCTGTTCTGTGCGGCACATTTGACCAACAGAGACAGAGTGTGCTCCCCAGTCTGCTTGTCCAGGTTCCCGGTGGGCTCATCTGCGATGATGAGCTCGGGTTTTGCCAGAACAGACCTGGCGATGGCGACCCGTTGCTGCTCTCCGCCAGACAGCTCGCTGGGATATCTTTTCAGCTTGTCTGTGAGGTCAAGGGTGTGGATGATTTCATCAAAGAATGCGGAATCCACCTTTTTCTTATCCAATTTTAAGGGCATACAGATATTGTTCCTGACGTTGAACTCGTCAATCAGATTGTAGTGCTGGAACACAAACCCCATATGCCTCCTGCGGAACGCAGACATCTGCTCATCGCCCATAGAATAGATGCTCTGACCATGCAGGAGCACATCTCCGCTTGTGGGTCGGTCGAGTCCGCCCAGGATATGGAGCAGTGTCGATTTACCTGAGCCGCTGCGGCCGATGATGGCATAGAACCGACCCTCTTCAAAGTCATAGCTGAAATCCTTTAAGGCGGTTACATTGCCAGACTTGGCTTTATACACCCGGGAGAGATTCCTGGCAGATAACAAAACGCTCATTTTATATCACGCCCTTCTTTTGCAGCCCATATTTTCGTGAGGAAAGAAATTACAAAGGGGGTAAGCACACATATTGCCCCAAAGAGAAACAGCTTCGGCAGGGTGTAGCCATAGTAGCTGAATGTGTAAATAACATCCACCCATGCTTGTGCCATATCCTTGCCATCCTGCATTTGATGGAACACAGCGAAAACGCCATAGCCGAGCGCTCCAAACAGGATGGCGAAGAAGCTCCGCACAAATGATTGCCAGAGGATTCTTAGCCACAACTGCCGCTTAGACATCCCAATAGCCCTCAAGATTGCATACGACCTTTTCTCATGCTCCGCCTCTAACTGCATCAGATTGACCATCAGCAGCAGCGATATTGCGGCGATACAGCCGCCGGCGGATAGCAGCATAATCAGCGTCTGAAGATTCTCCTGCTGGCGGGACAAGAATTCCTGGCGCCGGTTGTCTAACAGCAGACCATTTTTGGAGCAAAACTCAGCCAAAGTGATGTCAGTGGATAAGTAGCCGGAGTTTAAATCCGCACACGCATACACCCGGTTGTATCCGAATTCATCCCCAGCGATGTACCTATCCCAATGCTGGCCTGGTTCCATTTGGGTGAGCGCATCTTTCAAGAACTGCTCTGAGCAGATGACAGTATACTGGTCGGATATATGTGCAAGCCCCCGATTCATGATATCGGTGGATATGATTCGTGTTGATACCGGAGTGGATTTCGCTAACACACAGTCACCACCGGATTTGAACCGCAGTTCTACCACACCATCCGGTGGCAGCGGATGAGAGACGCCATCGTCAATCAGGGTAAGCAGAACAAGGTCTCCATTATGGAACGCTTCTTTGTCACTGCCGAAATCAAATGTTTCCGCCCAGCCTTCTTCGTCAACAGAATACAGCCACACCTCGGTTTCTTCTACACCAGGGAGCGAGATGTATACCTGTGACTCTCCGATACCATCTACCCGGCCAAGTCCCGGAACACGTTCAATCAGGCGCTTATCCCGCTCACTGACGGTGTTCCGGCCATTTGAACTGCTATAGACGGTGTAGGATGGGAACAGCGTCCAGTATTGGAACCGATACATGGGGGCTATGCACTGCATGCGGGTGAAAAATGCCGATGCCCCAAACAGCACCACAATGATAGAAATAGCAAACCCGGTCAGACGGTGAAGCTTTTTTGAGGTGTGGCCACCTATCTGAAATTCACCGGTGAGTGGGGCGTGCGATGCGATGAAAAACAGAACCAGCCTGCACAGCACAGTGCATACCACCCATAGAAGGATAGCGATGATAAGTGGCTTCATCGGAATGCTCACCTGAATGGGTGCGCTGCCGGAGTACATCAGGAGCCGGAGTGAGAGGAACGTGAGTCCAGCCCCCAAAGCAGTACCGAGCAGCACCGCAGGCACGACAAGGAATAGTGTCTCGATGGACAACAACATACTCAGTTGCTTTTTCGTCATGCCAATGCTCCTGCAAATAGCATAGGTGTGAAAGGAGTCTTTCATTTGCAGAAAGAACACGCTGAAAACGGCCACCAATGAGGTTATCGCCATCAGGGCGATGTAGAGGGTGTCTGGCGACTCACTCTGTGTGCTGTCTGGGTATGCGGCGGTGTTCCGGAAGAAGGCGTTTTGCCGCATCGAAACACTTTTGCCGGAGAAGAGGCTCCAGGCAGCATCCCGATTTTCTTCAGCTACATTGAGGAACAGCTGGGAGTAGGATGTGATTGTACCTGTGTCGCAGTTTGCCTGGGCATCTGCGGTGAGCTGTTCAGCGGCAGCTGGCGTGATAAAGGCACTGACGAGTAGCTGTTGCTCATTTTGGGCGGGGATGGCCCATAGATTGCTGAATTCCCGAATGACCCCGCAAAGGGTGAACGTCTTTGCTATGTAGCAGACGGCGTTTTCCGTGCTCGAACTGTCTGCTGATGCAATCACAGGGACGTCAATGTATAGCGTGATTTCCTGCCCCAATGTGTAATTGGTCCCCAGGGCACTTAGAGCATCGGCTTCCATGGCGATTTCAGAGTCACGGGAGGGGAGACGGCCATCTTCCAGTGCAATCCTGCCCATTTGGAGAAACTGAGCGTCCACTGTACCGACGCCAATATCTCCATGGCCTGTATGCATTGTCCCATAGCAGGTGGCTTTTCCGATGCTTTCCACAAAATCCTGGTGCTCAGCCCATGACTCCTGGCCATTTGCCGGGAGCATGGCGAAAGCCCACTCGCCGTAGGTGTTCAGACGGTATTCTTCATTGGTGCTACTGATGCTGCCCACAATGGACATCACCACAATGGTGAAGGCAAAGGATATCAGCAACACCAGAAAAGACAGCACACTGCTTCTCTTTTTACGTGAAATGCCCTGTAGGGCTAATTGTGAGAAATATCCTAACATCATCATAGACCTCTTTTATATTCAGCGGCAATAGCTGTGGAGCTCAGTGCCTTATAGAATAATCCCTTCCTGTTCCAGCGCAGCTTTTAGCTTGGCCCGGGTTCTGGACAAAATCATTTTCGCATTGCTCCGGCTCAATCCGTATTCTCTGGCAATTTCATCGACAGGGGAGAAGTACCAGTAGCGCCGCACGAAAACCTGGCGGTCCCGCTTTGAGAGGGCGGCCAGAAACTTGTTGAGCACCGCAACGATGAGCTCTCGCTCTTCCAGGTGCTCCATATCCTGGTTACCTCGGACACATTCACTCAACTCTTCATAGGCCAGCGTGAGCTGCCCGCCTCCTCGTTTATCAGCGGTATTCGCCTTGTAGCGGTTCAAGGATAAATTGCGCGTTATTTTTCCCAAGAATGCCGGAAGTCTGCTGGGACGGCGAGGAGGCATAGACTGCCACGCCTTGAGCCATGTGTCGTTTACGCATTCTTCGCTGTCCTGGATATTTTGCAGGATGTTAAATGCGATATAAGTGCAATAAGCGCCATGTTTCTTGGAAGTTTCTGTTATTGCATTCTCTGACCGTCTCCAAAATAATTCGATAATCTGCTCGTCTTCCACAGGAACACGCTCCTTTCGTCCTCATGGTTCCCTTATTATATAATACACAGCATTTGGCATGCTGAGGTCACAGGAAATTGAAAAATATTGGGGGCTTTGAGGCGATTTTTTAGAGAGTCTTATTTGGTTCGAATAAGGAAGAAAAATGCTATGTAGGAGATTTAGAGCAGAGGAACAAAAATGTTTGCCATGATGGCAAACAGGTAGAAAAGTTATGTGGCATAAATTTCATCTAAAAAAACATCAGAGTTTGCCATGATGGCAAACTCTGATGTTTGATTTTTTCGTCGACCAGTTTGCTCAGCATCACTCAGAAGTACACAACGCATAAAATTAAAGGGGATATCATTCGTGCAAGTCCTTGTAAAAGTCCACAGTCTCTATGTAGCCTACGGCCACAGGCTCCCACAATGCACGATTTTTGTCATCCATGCGGGAGAGCGCTGCGTTTATAGTTTGCATACATTCGCTCCTCCGCTTTTCAACATCGTGCGAGACTGCTCTCCGAAAGATGACATCATCACATATTTCGATTAAAAATGCCTCGAGCATCTCTTGGGGCGTTCTGAGCCAGCTCATGTCCGTCCAAGATGGATTATCAGTTTGGCTTGGGTTGCAGATGTCTAAATACATCCCGAATTTTTCACTGTAAACAATATCAAAATATGGCTTGCCATGGACAGCATGCCCATCAAGATAGGGCTTAAATGCCTCCATTATTGCATCGCATTGCGCTTTCTCAACGTCGGAATAGGCCATTTTGTACCTCCTCGCTTGATGTAACAATTAAGCAAATCCGACTATAACATATTTTTCCACTGTTCGCAATAGGGAGTAGAGCATCGCTCCCAAAGCTACCTTCCCTTGCCTTGGACGAGTTCGATATATGGTGCGTTGATGCTCCATCGAATTGACAACTCACCGTCTGCGTGCATGGTAGCCTGTGCCGAACAAAATCCGCATACGGCCAAAATTGTAGCGGGAACCGCATCGGTTTTTACCAAGAAACTCTCACCGGGCCCCACATGGCCCACCTGCTTTCCATTTGCGAATATGCGGACACATTTTGAAGCATACTCATTGTCGAGTTGCGATACAAGAACTGTCATGGTATGGCCTCCAATCAAACAGACGTAATCATACAACGCTATTATAGAACAAATTTTCGAGAATTGCAATAGCGAATTCGTCGTACGAACATATATTTTCCCTACAACTATTTAAGAGTTTGCCATGCTGGCAAACTCTTTGAATTTCATCACTTAGCTGGCTTGCTATTCCAATCAGCAATTGTTGCATACTGGCCATCGGGGAGTCTGAGATGCCGGAGTTCGAACCGGCCTCCGTAACGCATGCTGAGCTGGTTTTTTATTTCGAGGAAGGGGTGAAAATCATTCCTTTGAAAGTCAGAAACATAGTTCACGATATGATGATTTTTCCTAACAAGCGAAACCCTTGTAATTATGATGGGGAAATTATGTTCATCAGCAATTTTTTGTGCTTCACGCTGTAGCCGCCGGAGTTGCTTTTCTTGCGCCAGCTGTTGTTGCTGATGTGTTTTTTGAGCGTTTTTACGCTTTTCTTTTGATTTGATTTTTTGTGCTGCTTGTTCCGCAACCTTAACCCAATACGGATAAGTTTTAAATCGTTTAAAATACGGGCAGTTCTTTACGTCGCAGCCTTTAGAGCGCATTAGTGCAATGGTAAGATAACCTGTGTGTAGAGGGTAACGGCAATAACCAACGATGGAATTTGTAGAAACAAGGGCATACCCGTTTTGTACGAGATGGACAGTTTGATATTCTAATCTATCTTCGCTACAGCGTTTATCTTTTGCTGTCAACTGCAAATTCAACTCCTCTCTGATGTTTGCCATGATGGCAAACATTATAGCCGAGCAGCTAAATGCTCATGTGCCATAGCAGACCATATAGAGTGCGCTGTGTCGACAAACTTAAAAGCGGGTCTTTTCAAATATACTGGGAAACTATTTGATACCATAATGTTCAGGTGAAATGGGTAGGCCGCAATGTTGAAATTATATCATACTGTCCATAGCTTGTGAATCAAAAAATGTTTGCCATGATGGCAAACATCAAAATTGCAGCGGAGATATTACGTAGAAGAAGTTTGGATGTTTGTCAATTAGCAAAGAACTGTATGCACTTATTCTTGAGTCAAGAGGTGAGCCCATTATTTTGTGCTTGAAATATTGTAGTAGATATAGAGCGAGCCATTTAGCACGGCAGAATTGTCCAGGTATCACCTGAGGTAATATAGGAGCGATAGAAAATCATCGCTGTTACAGCACTGTTATTCCCTGAGATTTCCCAGGGAGACTTATACTTAGGGAGACGTCTGATTTAGCAAGGGATTGGCCAGATAAAAAGCATTTCGCCAACCTATGTGCAAAGGGGTTGGAAGAGAAACTCTTGATGACGATTGAGTAGCGGTCCAAAAGGGAAAAGTGCAGAAATGTGATTGGGGTTTTAAGAGGTATGTGTGAGCTCTAAAAGGGCAAAATATGAAAACAAAGAGGATTAAAATTTGACCACAAACAATCACAAAATTGAACAGCGAAAATCCAGTGTTTTCAATGGGTTGACCGCATTTCTTCGTTAATACATCGTGCTTAGTTTATCAATACATCGTCACTACTTTGTTTACTATTCGTTATCATATTGTTGTTCCATTGTTAACACATCGTGCTTGCCTCGACTATGAGTTGAAAATCAGAGATTTTTAATGATGAGTGAGGCGGATTGATGTGTCTAATGTCTTTAAGAGAGAGAAGATTTTCATGGCGCTTTGTTGGAAACTGTATACCTTTGATGTAGCAAAGTGCATGAGTGGGCAACTGCGGTGCAAGGAAAGGGAGTAGAGAGGGGGGCGTCAGAGATAAAAGGGTACTGCTATTTTTCAATGACTACTTGTTTCATTATTCGGATTTTGATATGATAAGAAAAATAACATATGAAATTGAAGGAGGGACGCATTGGGATGCTTGAACCGGGAAAAGAGCGATATACTTTTGCGGACATGATGGCCAGTCCAGATACAGAGTGGGTCGAGATAATTCACGGCAAATTATATCCAATGACACCACTTGGCACTGTGCATCAAACTATACTTATGGCACTGATGGTTCAAATAGCAAATCAATTAAAAGGACAAAATGCAGAAGCCATCCAGTTAATAGCCGTTCGACCTTTTGAGGGACCTAATGATACCCCAGAGTTAGTCGATACAGTTTTGTTGCCAGACATTTCTATTTTATGTGCGCCACGAAAATTTGAGGAGTATGGTTGTAAAGGAGTTCCGAATTTTATTGCTGAAATAATTTCCCCAACCTCTCGATATATGGATACAGTGCTTAAACTTGATATATATCAGAATGCAGGTGTGAGAGAATATTGGGTTATTGACCCAGAAAGCAAAAGTATTAACATCTATGTCCGGGATTACGATTCAAAAGGGCTTCGCTTATTAAATGAAAAGATTTGCAGCGGTACAATAGAACTATCAGTGCTGGAGGGAGTTTCAGTTAACGTTGATGAATTGTTTGTAGCCAAGATAAATAGCGTTTAACAGTAGATACACATTCTATGAAAGCATAAATCAAGTATTTTAAGGCCGATTAGAGGAGGTTCAATAGTGCTCAATCTTGGAAAAGAACATCTTACCTTTGCAGATATCATGGCCAGTCCAGACACAGAATGGGTGGAGATTATTCATGGAAAGCTTTATCCGCTGATACCGCTTGGAGACGCTCATCAACGTGTTTTAATGAGTCTCAGTGCGCAGCTATGGAATCAGCTGCGTGGGAGTAGCGCCCAGATGAGTTCTTTATTAGCAGTCCGTCCCTATGAACGGCTTAATGATAAGCCTCATATGGTTGATACAGTTTTACTCCCGGATGTTTCCATTCTGCTTGCACCAAGAAAATTTGAAGAGTATGGCTGCCGAGGAGTCCCAAATTATGTGGCCGAAGTTATTTCTCCATCATCACGGTATCTGGATACAGTTACAAAGTTCGAAATATACCAGGGTGCAGGGGTGAAGGAATATTGGATTGTTGACCCGGAAAAAAAGAATGTTAAAGTCTATATATTGGATGCAAACTCCGGGAAATTTCAGTTGGCTAATGACACAAATGATGAGGGAATGATTCCTGTATCTTTGCTGAGCGGAATTTTTGTGGATGTGAGAGAAATGTTTGATTAGGGTACCAGTTACAGATATCGGATTCAGATTGCTACACAGCGGGGGGAGGCTTGAGAGATGTTGATACCAGGCAAGGATAGGTACACATTTGCGGATATTCTGGAAAGTCCAGACGAAGAATGGATTGAAATTATTGATGGAGCATTATATCCGATGGCGTCACCTGGACGTATTCATCAAGAAATTTTTGGAAATCTTCTATGCCAATTAAGACTTCAGCTAAAGAGCGAGACATCGAAGATTTTGCACTCTATTGGGGTTCGCCCGTTTGAGAAGCCTAATGATAAACCAAGCAATGTTGATACGTTTGTTTTGCCTGACATTACGGCCGTATTTGAGCCCAAGAAATTTGATGAATTTGGCTTTAAGGGGGCGCCTGACCTCATCGCAGAGATAATTTCCCCAGCATCTCGATACCTGGACACGGTCACAAAGTTTGAACTCTATGAGAAGGCCGGTGTCCAAGAATACTGGATTGCGGACCCGGATGATAAAAGCATCAAAACGTATGTTCTGGATAGGAATGCAGGAAAACTTCGTTTGGCGCATGAAGTTCGGGAACATGGAATGATAGAGTTGACGCTGCGAAAAGGTGTCCTTGTTGATGTTGGCGAAGCATTTGCTGATGAGATTTATCGACTGTAGGTATACGCCGGAGTTGTGGGACGATTGGCAAAAGGGGGTCATCCGCATTGGATGACCCCCTTTTAACATGTCTTAAATGTTTGTAATATCAAAATCCAGCGCTTTTGCAGTTCCCAATAGTCCGATATCTACATAATCCTGCATTTCCAGGACAGATAACAAAGTATCAATGGTCGGTGTGTCCCACCATCGTCCAACGACGAATAAATCTGAACCACTTCGGATTGGCTATCATTCTCATCACTATGAACTTTGTTTTCAATGAGAATTAGGATGTGCGAGAGGGTTCCTCCTACATCCAGCATGGCATCGATATAAATATCTGCCCGCCGTTTTGCGGTCAAAATATGCTCCCGGGCGACCCCGCATGAGGCAATGCGGTAATCTCCGAGCATAAGTGCATCTCGCAGCTTCTCTTGCTCCTTAGAAGGTGATGGGCCTTGGAAGAAAAGCAGTTTGCTGTCAGCGGCCTTCTGCCGCACCGTGTCTCGCTTGCAATACTCTTGGTAGGACGGATTTTTGGCAGATAGGTATTCTGCTCCATATTTCATATAAGCGAAACAGACAGTTTCCAGGAAACGCCGCATTGGGAAGTCTCCCATGCCGTGGCTCTCCCTGGGGGTAAGCTGCCAGCTCAGGAAGCTGCTATGGGCTCCATCATTTTGCTCCTCCATTCTAAAATAAAGCACTCAGAATGGTCAATCGCTCTGGATGCATCTCAATATCCTCCGCATTCAAGGTGCCAAGGGCGATGTTTTTGTTTGCTCCGTGATAATCGCTGCCACCAGAAACCAGCAGATTATGCGCTTGGGCAATCTCAGCAAGCTCTTCACATCGCTTCAGCGGATACTTGGAGTAAAAGCACTCCATCCCCGCCAACCCGTATTCGATGAGCTCGTCCAGCATGGTCTCAAACTGCTTCCGGCCAACCTCAGGTTCACCTTCGCCTCCAAGGGGATGCGCCCAGACCGGGATGCCTCCGGCCGCAACGATGGCCTGGACGGCTGTTTTTGCCGGGATGCGGCTGGAGCCGGTGTGGCAAAGGTTGAGGACATTGTTGATAGCGTCTTCTTTTGTGCGGGCGTACCCATACTCCACCATAAGATTTCCCAGATGAGGTTTCCCAACGCCCGGTATTCGATGCAGTCGTTCCAGCTCTTCATGTGGGAATTGGATGCCTCGTTCTTGGAGAAAAGCAAGCCGCTTGTCCAGCTTCGCATGCCTGCGAGCAGCGCCTTCCTCCAATGCGGCTTGGAATACAGGATGGGCAGCGTTGTAGCTGTAACCGAGAATATGGCATTTGCCAGAAGGCATCCAGCAGGAAAACTCGATGCCAGGGATAAAGGTGAGGTCACCCGGGATTTGGTGTAGTATCTGCGCCACACCCCTGATAGTGTCATGGTCGGTGAGAGCAAAGGTGTGAATACCTTTAGCCCTCATCTGTTCCGCAAGTTGGATGGGAGTATCGGTGCCGTCCGATGTGGCAGAGTGCATATGGAGGTCGACACAGCTTGGCATAGGTTACGGCTCCTTTGCTATGTTATGGAATGACTATCAGTTTGAGTGATAGTCAAAGTAGTATTTAAGTGCCGCCGCAATTGACGTGATTTGTTTCGGTAAACGCATTTAAAACGAGAAATATCCGGAACTTCGTAAATTCGGTCGGGCTACCATGGCTTTATCAATTGTGAGTATATCACACTGACACTATTTTGCAAGGATAACGCAGGTGGCAAGATGCATATCGACATGGCCTTCCCTTGCCTGCAAAATTCAAGGTATCGTCTTAGCGCCGATTAAATGCCTGAATTGCGATAAAAAGATACCCTGCGTTTAACGCAGGGTATCTCCAGAAATCCAAATGAGAAGGTCTCAACAGCAGCAGCAAGGGTGTGCGTCCAATGCACACCCTTGGCAACGAACAGGAAATGTCTTCAAGTGCTGGTTCCTATCATTCGATGGTAACGATAGGGGCGGTGTTAAACACCGCCCCCTGGCGGTGAACAGGAAAATGTCCATCGTCAATGAACCGGGACCCTATACCCTGGTGTTAGGCAGCCGCAAACCAGCAGTTATAAAGTGATGAAGGTGGAGAGCAAGGAAGACCCAGCCCTTCAGATGCTCATTTCTATGCTGGACGACCTGGGTGCTGTCACTGGCCATAAAAGGGCATCTGATGAACTGATTCAGGCCGTTAAGCATATTGACGACTGATGCGCTCCCTTAATTATTGGGTGACCAAGCCTCTAATAAACTCAAGGGTGGTGCGTTGGTCGGCTTCGGATAACTCGGCCATCAAGCTGGCTGCCTGCATCACGATTTCTGGGATTTTCGGGTGGGCGCTTTCCTCGGGGGCGGGGGCGGAGAAGGCTGGCCGGATAGGTACTTTGATGCCTGTGGCTTTTTCCTGCTGGCGCTCCCAAGTGACACGGGCCACTTCCTCCACAAAATAGCGGTCTTTTGCATCGGCGCTGTAATAACGCACGCCGAATTGTTTACACACCTCCAAAAGCAGCTCGGTGAAGGCCCGGTCTTCCTCGCTCATTGGTTTGACGTAGCCCCCGGCTTTGGCAGCGAGAAGGTCGAGCTCATAGTCTTTATCTAACTCTGTATTCATGACATATTCTCCCTAATTTGAGCTGATTTTTAATACTGACGGGGGTTCCATCCGTTTAACGGATAGAACTTATAAATGCAACTCACGCAACCCAATTTTCAACACTTAACCCAGGCACTCGAATGAATTCCCTCTCATTATTCGTGACCAGCACCAGCCCAGCCGCCTTAGCGTGGGCGGCAATGAGGGTGTCGAGGGGGCCAATGGGGGTGCCCTGTTTCTCCAGGAGCGCCCGAATCCGCCCATATTCCGCCGATGCTTGGTCATCATACGGCAGCACGTCCAGGGTGAGGAGCAGTTGCATGATGGCCGTCAGGTTCCGTTCCGGGTTGGCGCTCTTCGCTGCTCCATACTGGAGCTCTGATAGGGTGATGGCGGAGATGCACAAACCGCTCTCGCGGTTATCTTTCATCCTTAACAGCACCTGCTCCGGCTTGTTTTTTATGGCGTAGATGCAGATATTGGTGTCCAGCATGTATTTCATAGAGTTTCCCTCTCTGGCTGCTCACCCTGATTCCGGCCATCGGCAAAGAAGTCATCGGTGAAGCCGTTGATGCCCTCCATAAATGCCGCCCAGGCGGAATCCTTTGGTGTTAGCATCACCACATCACCCACGCGCTGCACCAACACCTCACTGGTGTCGAAGCGGAATTTCTTCGGCAGCCGAACTGCTTGGCTCCTTCCGGTTTCAAAAATCTTAGCTACTTCCATTGTGCTCGCCTCCTATAAGCGGTATGTATCATGATATGTATCTCCTGTCTCCATTATACGTGTTCGTTGGTTATGTGTCAAGAGGGAGCCCTCGTTTCAATCGAGGGCTTGAATGGGGCAATAGTGGACGGGCGCAAAAGGCCGCAGCCGTTCCGCCTGCAAGAGGTGGCTTCGCAAGACAAACCCCGCCTACCGTTCGGGCGGCAGGCGGGGAGGTGGATAATTTCCCGTGGAATCGTATTGGCGTATGAAATCTTCCAGGTGGTGGATTTCGGACATCAACAACGGGATACCGATGGTGGAGATGATGGACCCTGGCGGGGCCATTTCTTGGAGCGAACGCAGGGTGCGATAGTAGGAGGCAAGAGCTTGTTGGGCGATGATAAGAGGAGTGCTCATTGCAAACCCACCTTTCAGGCCGCTACAGCTCAGGCAAAGGAGCGCTTCCGGTGGCTTTGACACGTCCATGGCATACATGGAGGCCGTTTAAATTGGTGTTTTTCCTCTAAGTCAATAATACCATAAATTGGGATGGCGGTCAATGTTAATTCACGCCCTAAGTTCAACATAGGGCGTCCATAATATCGAAACGCATCATATGATTGTGGAACTGCCCAAAAGTTGTGTTGCGCTGGATGCGCACAATGTATTGAGTCTCCAGGCCAACACAGACTGACGTTCGTTACGTCTGTCTGTGGAGATGACCTCCAATATTTTGAGGTATGTTGACTAACCACGATTACTATTGTACTGTGACGAGAAATTTTTCAATGCGTAATTTTAAGAGCAGGCCAGCACATGGCTTGCTCTTTTTTTGGGGAATAAGGTCCTATCGTATAAAGTGTCTCCTTATATTTTTGGTATTTACGGGCTATCATCAGCAGATACCTTGCTCTAAGTTCGTCGGCAGCTCTACGCTTGATAAGGCCCAGGTGTTCTGCAATGTCCTTGTTCCAAACCGTCCTTTTGACAGTTTGGAGTTTTGAGAGCGGAACATTGGCGCTTTTGTGTGCCGCAAATTTAACTATGATAGAAGTCTCTATAGACATCAAAAAGTTATTGAAGTCGGGAGTGACATTAAAAAAATAGAAAAATTTAAGCGAAAAAATTCAAAAAGTTTTCAAATCTTTTGATATTTTTGGGCGATTTTTCATTATTAACAGATGAGCGCAATGATTCTGCCCGTTCGAGAATTTTGCGACATGATTGAGGAGCCAATACGCGGCTCAAATTGAAGCATGATTTAAGGAGTTGGACACTTATGAGTACATCAGCAAAAAAATCATTCGCTACGGACTTTGTCAATTTGCTTGTAGCGGAAATACCAGAGAAGGAGCAGCTGTTTCTCATCCAAATAAACAGCGAATCACAGATTACGCGGCAAGTGGCCTTGCAGCCCAAAGGACTACAGTCATATTTTCATCGCAATTTGCTTGATGCTAAAACTGATTACTTTGTTACCCCAGCCACTTACAACGGCGAAGAGGGGCGCACAGCAAAAAACATCAATGCACTGTATGCCATAGTCGTGGACGTCGATTGCAGCGAAGACAATTTGAATCACAGCGACGGTCGTAAAGTTACACCTGGCCAACTGATGACAATGGTTAGCGGCAAAGATATGTCGGAAGCAATACTGAATCCCAACGCTGTGGTCAATACCGGTAGAGGTGTTCAGATATGGTGGATGATTCGACGTATGGAAGGCTCAGCTGAAAATCAGCAGCTTTGGCTGGAAGCAGCCAAACATATCATAAATCAGGTTGAGGCGTTTGTTAGCCGTCTATATATGAACTGTAAGCCTGAGCTCGGTGGATTTCGTGTTGATTACGAAGCCAGCGAAAGGTTAAACGGATGTTTCAGACTTCCTGGCACATTTAATCCCAAAACAGGGACTGAGGTTGAAGCGGCAATTTTTCATAAGAGACTGCACGTAATTGAAGACTTTTGGTTCGGGAAGGAGGTTTTGCATGGTAGCGTACAGGTTCCCAAAAATTCTCCAACATATATACCCGAGGAAATTATAATCCCGTGGTCTCAGGATATGCTAAAGAAATTGGAGGATTTAAGAGGACACCGCAACGCGACACCTGGTAATGAATTACGGAGCGAATTTTGCTGTATTTATTTGAGCTTACTCAAAAATCTGCCGTACACAGATGATGAAATTGATGCAGCCATAAATAGGTTTAATGATGGGTTTAAGGAGCCATTAACACCCTCGGAATTGAAAAATGCATTAGCTTCGGCGAGGAAGAAAGGCTACAAATATTCGACGCAGGCAATTATCAAGCATCTGCATATTTTGCCGGAAGAACTGAAAGTGCTGGGGATAAAAAGTGTACGAAAGAATGTCTCTGCAGCACGTCGAAATCAAGACTTTATCCAGCGGTTTAAAGAAGGTTCTTCTATTCAAGATATAGCAACAGAAACCGGATACAGTTGGCATACGGTGCAACGGGTGGTAAATGAGTGTGAATTGCCGAAGCGAAAAGAAAAGGTAATTGAATTATTTAAAAATGATGTACCAGTAGCTGATATTGCTGCACAAACCAATTATACCAGGCGACACGTAAACAGGATTATCAACGAGTACAAAAAAGAACAGGAGGTTGAGCCATCGAGCAGACAGGACATTTTCGTCGATTCCTATAATAATGTAGCTAATGCTGAAGACAGTAGAATTATACCTATCTCCCTTGAAGGGGTAGAACAAACTCATTGCCTTGAGGACGACATTGGAAAGGACATTTTCGTCAAATCCCTAAATAATGTAGCAGAACTTGAAAGCAATACAGTTTTACTTTCTTGCCCTGAAGAGGAAGCCAAAATTCGTAGTCTTGAGGATAGAGATAAACAAAATACCTATGCTGATGCATATTATTCCAAAAACAATGATGCTTTACTTTCTGCCTTAAGCGATGAAGGAATCGTCAATGGTCACAAGGGTGTAGAGGTGAAAGGCCCTATACATGATGGTGTCTCTGAAGGCGAAACGCATAGACCTTTTTCCCCTGATAAGGATGACGACATATGCAGCACAAAATACGCAGCCTTTGAACGCGCAAAGATGCCATTATCGCCAGCTCTAATTTTAATGCGGGATAAGCTGAAAAAAAGATATGGAACTGGTCTAAGCGAAGAAGAATTTGATAAACATTTTACATTGTTATGTGAAAAAATATGTCTTAGCGGTGAACCCAAAAAAGAAGATATCGAAGCCGAATTTTCAGCGCATCCGTCAAAAGAACTTGACGAAATGTACTTATATTTACTCGGATTATGAAAGGAAAAGTTATTATGAATCCCTTTAATGAGGAAAAAAATCCAAAGCCCCGCAAAGAGGAATTTGCGCAACCCGAGTCGGCAGGGAACGAAAACCTTGTGCCAGAAGAATCAGATTTAGACGAGCCGGTAGACGGTATAATCCTAAAATATTTAAAGAAATATCGGCAAAGTACAGGAAGCACATGTATAGAAAAGCAGCATCTGTGTCAGGATGTGCTAAACGAAATATGTGATTCTGGAAGTGTAACAAACCCCAGTATAGATATGGTGAACAGCACACTTAGCGAGTTGGTGCTGCGTGAAAGCATCAAAGCATTCGAAATAGGCGGTGAAGAATACTGCTACACTGCTGGTGACTACTATAACGAATCCACGCTAATTGAGCAGCTAAAAAGATGCATGATGGCAACAAATACTATAAATCCCACTGATAATGAGGTAGCGGCAGCGCTTGAGGCAGTGCTAAAAGAAGACTGTATCTCCATGCCTGACGAACAGATTAGAGCAGTAAAGCTCGTTATATGTTCAAATGTATCTATTGTTACAGGGGGCCCTGGTTGTGGGAAGACCTTTTTAACGAAAGTCATTATTAAGACAATCCAAAAGTTAATGCCAAATGCGAAAATTCGTTTAGCGGCGACAACGGCAAAAGCAGCCCAAAGGCTTGAAGCGGCCACAGGGATGTTTGCAGAGACAGTCCATAGCATGGTTGATTATAGAAAAATGCGAAATTATAGGGTCATTCCAGATTCCATTTCAGCCGATTTGGTGGTTGTAGATGAGGTGTCTATGCTGACACTTTACATAGCACAAAGACTATTCAAAATGATTACACCTCAAACAAAGGTCATTTTGGTGGGGGACCCAAATCAACTGCCGAGTATTGAACCAGGGGATGTTCTTAGCGATTTGTTGAATAGTGGAACGGTAAAAGTGGCAAATCTGTGCACCTGTCATAGACAAATTTCGACATCAAGAGAGATAGCTTCGCTTGCTAATGCGGTTAAGACAATGCAAAAAATTGCAATATTTCCGTTTCCGCTTAGGAGCACCCTTGATTGTCCTGTTCACTATGTTCAGGAATTTTTTGTTGGAAAGGTCCATAACGAAGTTATAAATACTGTAAAGAACCTGCACGATGATTTAGGATATTCCTATGATGATATTCAGGTCATTTCGCCAACAAATACTGGCTATTTTGGAACTGATGCCTTGAATATAGACTTAAGTAATTTAGTAAACCCTCGTCGAAACAATAAAGCTGAATTTTGGCCGGGAGACCGTGTTGTGTGCAATCGGAATATCCTTGACAAAGACAATCGAGCGAAGAAAACTGTTGTTAACGGAGAAGTAGGCGAGGTTGTTTCCGTATCTGGTAAAGATATAGAAGTTCAGTTTGGTGATAAAAGAATGACATTGACTGCCAGTAGACTTACACTTGCCTATGCAGTTACGGTACACAAGGCACAAGGGAGCGAGTACAAGGTCGTAGTGCTGGCCTTGCATCAGGGCATGGGGGCAGTGCTGAGCCGTTCACTACTGTATACGGCCCTGACGAGAGCAAAAGAAAAAATAGTTGTCGTTGGTACAGTTGATGCGGTAATGAAAGCGATAACAGACAATCGGGATGGTGAGCGAGTTACGCTGCTTTCGCAAAGGTTGAAAAATGAGTTAAAAAGTATTGCTTAACAAAAAGGCAGAGACCTCATATTAGAGGTCCCTGCTTTTAAGTATTTTTGTTCTGCTATCAGAGCTTCAAAAAATCACGACTGCTTAGAAATAGTGGCTATGATGCCTTTGTGGTCTGACAGCCGCTTATCGCAGTTCCATTCGCTAATCTGTATAGCTGTATTAGAAACAAATGATTTAGAAATGGCAATGTGGTCTATGCACTCTGGGATGTCCCGAGTCAGAAGTTCAATTTGATTTTGGGCGAATGATTGGAGAAGGGAAGTGCGGGCAAAATTTGTGAAGTAGTAGTTGCCTGCAAAGCTACAATTGAAATCTCCGCACATGCAAAGATTTGAGCCGGAAGCAGCCAATCGTTCGATATCTGCGAGTTGCGACAGCAGGTCGGGTTTAAAAGATGAATCTCTATTGCCATAAATTCCAATAATGGTTCCATAGACAATTAGACTGCCTCGCTCTGTTCCCAACTCAACACACAGCGAAGTATACTGGTCATACGTTGGATACTGCTTGATGCAAGGGAAGTTCGTGTAGATAGAGACTCGATTTTCAGAGGGTATATATAACTCAGGCTGTATGTTAGCGGGCGGTGGAGTTTGAAAGCAGTAGCGAAAAATAGGGCGGAGGCGACTATCAGTCTCGGTCAAAACGAGGATGTCGGGTGCCGCTTGTTCACAGGCCAACAGGATTTCATCGATGGCGTTCTTGTGTTTTAGACGTTCGACATTCCAGGTAGCGATTTTCATAGCGTATACCCGTCACCCAGCCTCTAAGGTTTTTCCTGAATGTTCCCATTATCTGAATCGGACTCAAGACACTCCAAATTTACCAGAAAATCGGTAAAAAGAAGGGCATTTAGAGCTGCCTTTTTTGAAGGATAGCGCGTAAACAAGCCATGCGCGGCAACGTGACGTCCTGGGACATCAGGTATGGCTTCTTCTGGCTTAGTGCAATGGTACATGATGCATGTGTCATAAAAGGCGGATATTATTGCGGAACGTTCGTTAGGCTCTATCAGCTTAGCAAAAGCCTCGCGTAGTTTCTTACTGCTGATTTGCTCTGTAATGTGCGCCTTCTCTTTGATGAGACCTTCCCAGAGGGTGGGGAGCACCGACACTACGATGCCATATTCTTTTCGACGATAGGCATACAGGGTCTCTTTCAGGAGCCTGCGGATATGGGTAGGGAGGGGAAGCTCCTTCCATTCCTCCAACAACCAATCGGTGTACCTCATCCCAAGATGACGAAAGATAAACTGGTCGAGAGCATCATTCTTTTTATCAGCTGGGTCATTTGCATCGACAAGGCTACATAAAGGCTTGAGTTTGCTGAGCGGGAGTGAGAGAATTGCAGAGGGACACCAGTGGGCATCAAGGAGGACTTGGGAGCATTTGCGTTGGCAGGAGATAATAAAATCATGGAACGACTGCCTGGGCTCCTCCGTTATGATGCGGTTCAGCTGCGAGAGATAGGATTGCGAGGCAAAAGAAGAGACAATTGTTTGAATCGGGGCAAGGTTGTTTTGGACAAAGACACTCTCTTCGATGTTTTCAGGCAAGGATTGCCGGTATAAATCATACGTGCGCTGAACTTCGGCAGCATCAATTTGAGCTTGCAGCAGATATGGAGGGGGTGCCATATATGGTGGCTTGGCACCAAGGGCAGCCATTTCATGCTTAAAATGGTCGATTTCTGGCCGCAAGGCATTAAAAGCCTCTTGGTCTTGAATGGCTTGCTGTATGGCAGGAGCGAGAGCGCCGTACTCCTCGGCCATCTGAACCTGCTTTTTTATATTTTCCCGGTTTTGCATGATACGCTCAATGGCGGGTTGTGAAGCCACCTTTGAGGCTGTGTTCATGGCTTGTGTCATCTTATCTGATTGGAGCCAGGGCATCGATGGAGGGTTCCAAGGCATAGACACACTTCCTTCCTCCGGTTAGGGCGTAGGCTATAGGGGCTTTATCTCATGATTTAGTGTTCATAGCGAACCTGTTCTAAATAGATTTTTGAAATATTGAGTAGCGTTTTAGAAACTGGGAGCCGGAGCCGGGTGAAGTCCAAGTCATGGAAGCCAAAGCGTATCCTGTCCAGAGCATCAGCATCTTTAAACACATCAAACAGGAGCTTTGAGCGTGTCCGATTTTTGCTCAGGGCACGGTCAGACTGGATGCGGGCGTAGCCATCCTCATCGGGTCGGCAGTGGTACTCAATGATAAATGCCACTAACGGGTCTATACGCTCCTCATTGCTTTTGTAATAATCTGCGGCATAATAGCCATGTTGAGCATCTTCGCCATCATTGTCTCTCATGGTATCATGATAAATAGCGGCCATGGCCAGCACCCGCTGGTCGGACTTTGGCAATTTCAGGTAGTATGCGATGGTAAGTGCCAACAGCATGACCCGGGCCTCATGAGAGCCACCATGGATATCGGATTCCATTTTGAACTCAAGCTCATCGAGGAGGTCAAGGTGTTCCAGATATATTTTTTGAACCGCCGGAATGATATCTGAGCAATCTTTCTGGCCCTTTAGCTGGATGATTTCTTCAATTTTTGCGTTATGGGGAACCACGATAACCTCTTTTTCGCGGCCATCCAAGCAACAGTTGATGATGTCCTTTTTAAGAACTGCTGCCTTGGCAATGTAGGCACCATCATTCCCAAGCCGACAGGCAAAGAAACTTGCTGTTTTGGCATCAATCGTCCAGGAATATGCTTCGCTCGGAGAAGTAGAGACATCATTGCTTCCGCCTCGGTAAACAGTCAGTGTTTCTGGGAGATTTCCAAGCTGTTTGTCTATTTCAGCCTGGTCTTCGGGCCTTTTGGACGCAAGGATTTTTTCCATTGTAGTGCTGGATAATTTGTTGAATCCATAGTCTGAGATGAAGTAATATGAAAAGAATAACCTAAACAAATCCGGAACTTTCTCGGAAATATTCGGATACCGCTCAAAGAGTAGCTCAAAATACTCCATCCGCATGGTGTCAGTCAAGGCAGATAGGGAGGATGCAAATTTCCACTGAGCCACATCGGTCTCGCATACATTGATGGCCTTCAGTAGGGTGGGAATTCGATTTTTGCCAGCGTGCACATCAAGCATCAGAAAAGGAATGTTAAACGAGCAGACTGCCAGAGTTTTAGGATTAAAGTAGATTGAGTCTACTGAAAGCGAGGATGTGTAGTAGATATTTGTCGGGTCAATACCAGGGAAATGTTGTTTGAATTCGCCATTAGTAATGACGAAAGCGTAGCCTTGTGCACGGTATTCCTCCACATCTGCTTCGGTCTGAATGGAGGATTGGGGGACAAGCTTATCGAAACCAACGTTTTTTGCTCTGAGCAAGACCTTTTCTGGATTCATTCGGACACCTCACAGACCGTCGTGGTTGATTTTTCCTTGCTATACAGAAGGGAGGACTGCGACACCGTAGTGCCACTCGCCCTCCCTTTAAATGGTTGGTTTTTCCGTCGCTCGCCGACCCTCAGCTCCATCTGAGATTACACTCATTCTGCTGCACACATTTCGGGAGTTACCGTCGCCCGCCGACCCTCCGGCCCAATGTCCGGCATACATTTCGAGTTTTGCGTGCCAACCCACGGACGAGATGACGCTCGTCGACCTATCGTAAGTTTACAGCATGGCACCAATTATGTCAAGTCCAAGGGCGCATTCGATTGTTCCTAAGTCGCATATGAACAAAAAGAAAGGGGAGGACTGCAACGCCGCAGCGCTACTCGTCCTCACCCTTTGTGGTTGGTTTTTCTGTCGTCCGCCGACTTTCAGCTCCTTCTGGTGTTAAACCATTCTGCTGCAGGAATTTCGGGTTTTTCTGTCGCCCGCCGACTTTCCGGCCCAGAGTCCGGCAGCCATTTCGGATTTTATGTGCCAACCCACAGGTGAGATGACGCCCACCGACCTGAGTACAGTTTACGCTAAAATACGTTTCCTGTCAAGATGATTTTGGCAGTTCCTTCAACTCTGTGCTCACTGTATTGTTTCCAATACTGATGACGCCATATCTTGGGCGCTCAACGTTCCCGATTGTTCCTGGGTTGAGGATTTCCATGCCCAAGCTTCGGTCTTTAAAGGGGAGATGCGTGTGTCCAAATAGTACGATATCTGCGTCAGCCTCCATGGCGGCACAGCGTAAATCCCAGAATGTAGAATCAGATTTTACGTTATACATGTGCCCATGGGCGGCAAATATCCGCTTCCCCTCAATTTCTATCTTCTGAACGAGTGGCAACGCAGAGTGAAGGTCGCAGTTTCCTCGGACGCAATAGGCTGTGATTTCGGGGAATTCTTTCTTAACGGGATGCATATCCGATTCGCCATCGCCAAGATGGATGATATAATCTGGGGTTTCCAGGGATATGGCTCGCATCATATTGACAACACAATGATGAGAATCAGAAAACACACATACTTTTTCCATGGATAACCTCCAAAATTTCTGCCACGTAGTCTATTTATTTGAACTATAATCGTCCTTCAGTTCGAGCAACGCTCCATCTTCTGGGAAAGCGTCTGCTGGAATTTCGCCTGTGACGTTAAAAAGTTTCCCGTCCCAGGTAACAAACAGGAGGGAGCTGGAATGTCTTTCGAATACCTCACGGATGCTAATTTCATCATTAACGAGAGATAAAAGTACCGCGTCAGAGACATCGCACACCAACCACTCCGAATACATCATGCAACATGAGCACAGATATTTTTGGCCCTTTCCGTCTACACACACAAATAAAATCGGTTGTCCATCAAGTTTATAAAAGGTCCAAACCCGAAACAGCTCTCCGAGTTGTGGTAGCTCAAAATACTTTTTCAGCGGCAGAGTATTGGTTGCCTCAAAAAGCGGGCGCACCCACTGGGGGATGCTCGCTTTGCTTATTTCTGTTTTTCCCATAAACAGACCTCCAAAAGGCGATGCAATCTCATCGACAATAAAAAAGGCAGGAGGTTATAGAAGTTTTGAAAAATACCCTAACCTAATTTAAGATTATAGCACATGATTGATTATAAGACAAGGCTCAGGTCCCACCACGGCGTTATCCTTTTACGGATAAGCAGTGGTAGAAGGCTATTTTCTTATTGTCCGTAGAGACTTCATATGGTAAAATAGATTTAATGTGATTATTGTAGGCACAGGGGGGGCAAGCCATGATAAATTGTGAAAAATTAAAGCGTGTTCTTGATGGATACAAGCAATATTTTCCCAGCCACTGGGAAGATGAAAAATATAAATGGGAGGCCATTAAGCACTTCCAGGACAATTGGGACATCAAAGCCGAAAACTTTGGTGAGATGTTTAAGCAAGCCACAGAGAAGACCTACAATTTGCTGGCCTCTGGCTATGCCTATCCTCGCACCATGATAATGAACTTTGCCAAAGCAGATGATGAAGCTGTTCGGCAGATGTTTCGCAACCTCTTCGATGAATCCCGCGACCTTGGGGAACGAGTGGCAGCATTTCAGGCAGCGGCAGAAGAAATTCGGGCTACACATGATGACGGTACATGGCGAAACCATTACCAGAACACGAACGCAATCAGTACATACCTATGGTTGATGTTTCCCCAAAAATATTACATTTATAAATATGAGCTATTCCGGGATGTAGCAGAGGAATTGTCCTCAGACTACAAAGCAAAACGCAATGGTTCCGTTGAGACGATGATTGGCGGCTTTGTAATGTACGATGAAATTTGTGCCGTGATACAGCAGGACGCAGAAATCAAGAAACTGCTGTCCAGCGTGCTGACAGATTCCTGCTATCCAGACCCGGAACTCAAAACTGTGACCATAGATGTGGGCTTTTATCTCAGCCGGTTCTATTTGGAGGAGGCAAGAGCGGCCCAGGAGGAAGCAGGTTGGTTCCCGAAGAATTACACGCCAGGGCTGACTTCCGATGAGTGGGAGGAGCTTCTGGGAGATACTTCGATTTTTACCATGAACGCCTTGCAAATCATGAAACGTATGAAGGATTACGGTGGGCAGGCAACCTGCAAACAGCTATCCATCAAGTACGGAGAGACACCTAATTTCTACAATGCCGGTTCTACCGCTTTGGCTCGGAGGATTGCGGAGAAAACCGACTGTCCACTCATGTCCACGGATGCAGATGCTCAGCAATGGTGGCCTGTTCTATATATAGGTAAGGCGCTCCAAAACAGTGATGAAGGAACGTATGTTTGGAAACTTCGCCCGGAGTTAAATGAGGCGTTGGATAGGATAGATATGTCTGACGTCCCGTTATACCTGGACAACTCTCCCGCCATCTGGAAAATCAGCCATGGTACTGAGTCTACAGGTATTTCTGATGAGAATAAGGCAATATTTGAAGCACGTAATGTTGTGGTTGTTCGTAGGAAAACGAAAGCAAAGGCAATGTCGAAGATTACCCAGGGGCAAGCATTCATGGATGGCATCCATAAGGGTGATTACTTCTACCTTTGCTACGGCAGCAGCATCCAACTTCTCGGGCAATTCACTGGTGACAAGCCTGTACTTAACACAGAGTTGGAGGATGGGTGGTACGAACGGAAGTACCGCCTCATTGCGAAAGCAGTGTGTTCCGAGCCATATACAGGAACGAAAAAGTGGTGGACTCCAAATGACAATTCTACCTGCATCAAGGTGGAGAAATCTGACAGTGGTTTATTCGAGGAATTGATTCTGGCACCTTATTTTGGCATGAGTCTGGGTGAACTGTTTGGAGATGCGGCTCCATCGCACGGCTATTGGTGGCTTAACGCCAATCCTGCGATTTGGAGTTTCTCGGATATCAAGGTCGGCGAGGAGGAGGGCTATACCCTCTATAATGATAATGGGAACAAACGTAAGGTATTTCAAAACTTCCTTGATGCCAAAGTCGGGGATATGGTTATTGGCTATGAATCGCTTCCCAGCAAAAAGGTTGTGGCCATCTGCCGCATTAGCCAAGCGAACGATGGCGAGGCAATCTACTTTGAGAAGGTAGAAGGGCTTTCGACACCTATCGAATATCAAACCTTGCGGGAATGCCCTGAGTTGGCCAAGATGGAATTCTTCATTCAGCCTCAAGGAAGCCTGTTTAAACTCAGCCAGGGTGAGTTTGATTTCATCATGGACATTATCCGAGAGTCCAACCCCATTAGGCAGCCAGACACAACGCTTCCCAAGTATAGCAAGGATGACTTTTTGAAAGCTGTCTATATGGAGAGGGAGCGTTATGATGTACTGGAAGCACTTCTTCGCAACAAGATGAACGTCATCCTCCAAGGAGCACCCGGCGTGGGTAAGACGTTTACGGCCAAGAAATTGGCCTATGCCATGATGGGAGTGCAGGATGATTCCTGCATTGAAATTGTCCAGTTCCACCAGAATTATTCGTATGAGGACTTTATTATGGGTTATCGCCCGGATGGGGCAGGCTTTAAACTCACGGAGGGCGTCTTCTACCGATTCTGCCAGCTGGCCGCCAATCACCCGGATAAACCATACTTTTTCATCATTGATGAAATCAATCGCGGGAATATGAGCAAGATTTTTGGGGAGCTTTTGATGCTGATTGAGAGGGATTACAGGGGCACGAAAGCTACGTTGGCATATAGTGGGATGCCGTTCTCTGTGCCTGAGAACCTTTATATTATCGGCATGATGAATACAGCGGACCGCAGCCTTGCCATGATTGATTATGCCCTTCGTCGGCGGTTTAGCTTTTTCGAGATGCTGCCAGGATTTGGCTCTGAGGGCTTCATGCAGTATCAGAGCAGTTTCGCAAGCGAGACCTTCGACGCTCTGATTGAGCAAATCAAAGCGCTGAACAGGGAAATCGCGGAGGATAGGTCCCTGGGCAAGGGTTTTCAGATTGGCCACAGCTATTTCTGTGGGCGGAAGCCAGGAGAATGCACCACAGATTGGATGCGGTCGGTAGTGGAGTTTGATATTCTGCCAATGTTGGCAGAGTATTGGTTTGATGAGCCAGCCAGGGTGCAGCGGTGGGAAAAGAATTTGCGTGGGGTGTTCGATGACCAGTGACAAAGGAATATTCATCAAAAATATTTATTATATGCTGTCCTATGCCTTCCAAGTTCTGAAGCAGTCTAACTATGAAGATATTGCGGCTGAGGATTTTGAAATGGTGCAGGACCTGTTTGCGGCGATACTGGCTAAGGGTGTGGCGCAGCAGCTGAAGCAGGGCCTGTACCGGGAGTACATCACCAAGCATGAGACAATGGCGGTCCTGCGAGGTAAACTGGATATGCCGGAGACCATCCGTAACCGAATCCAGCGGAAGCAGAAGCTGGCCTGCGAATTTGACGAACTTTCGGAAAACAACCGATATAATCAGATTTTAAAAACCACGATGCACTATTTAGTGCGGGATAGTGGGGTCAAGCCAGACCGCAAGGTGCAGTTGAGTAAAGTGCTGGTGTTTTTTGACGGTGTTGCGCTCCTGGACCCGGCAGGTATTCAATGGGGCAGGCTCCATTACCAGCGCAGCAACAAGAACTATGAAATGCTGCTCAATGTTTGCTATTTTGTGCTGGAAGGGATGCTCCAAACTACGGAGAAAGGCGAGTATCGAATGGCTTCTTTCTCTGATGAACATATGTCCAGGCTTTATGAGAAGTTTATCCTGGAATACTACCGATATCACCACGGCTATCTGACAACGGCAAAGGCTGCTCAAGTCAAATGGGATTTGGTTGGGGAACAGGATGAGTCGATGGTACGGTTCCTGCCGGCGATGCAGACTGATATCTACCTGCAAAAGGGCGAGAAAATTCTTATCATTGACGCCAAGTATTATGGCCGGACACTTCAGCAGCAATTTGATAAATACACGCTGCACTCAGGGAATATCTACCAAATCTTTACATATGTGAAAAATCAGGATAAGGACAATACTGGGAACGTATCTGGACTCTTGCTGTATGCCAAAACTGAGGAGGCCATTACGCCGGATTGCTCATTCAACATCGGAGGAAATCAAATTGGGGCAAAAACGCTGGATTTGAATACAGATTTCCGAGTGATAGCGGCTCAACTGGATAAGATTGCAGAGCAGCACTTTGGAAAGGCATCGGAATAAAGAGTCGCTCCCAAATGCCTATGAAGGAAATGTGCTATTTTGGGCGTGGATTACTCATCTGATATGCAGTTTCAGATTTTGTGGTCATGCTTATTCGACAGGGAGTAACCAAAACGGTCAGCCCTTCTATCATACACATCGGAACATCTTGACCGGAAGCCACAGAGAGAAGGGAGGGCTCGCATTTGAACTTGTTACAAGGGCTCAATGATGCTCAGCGAGAGGCCGTTACCACGACAGAGGGCTTTGTGCGGGTGATTGCCGGGGCAGGCTCCGGCAAGACCCGGGCGCTCACCCGTCGATTCGCCTTCCTGGTCAATGAGCTGGGCATTCTGCCCGGGAACATTCTCTGCGTTACGTTCACAAACAAGTCTGCAAACGAAATGCGGCAGCGCATCCATCAGCTCACAGGGGACAACGATACCGGATATATCAACACCTTCCATGGCTTTTGTGTGTCTATCTTACAGGAGGATAGCCACGCCTTTCAATATCCGAAAAGCTTTCTGGTGCTGGATAATTCGGATATCGATGCTATGCTACAAATCATCTATGATGAGCGGGGGCTGACGCTGCGGGATATGACCTTCTCGGCAGCCCGGGATATGATTGAGATTCGCAAGCTGTTCAAGGAGCCGAAATACTATGAGGACATGATAGCCATGTCCCTGGAGACTTTAAAAGAAAAGTATGACCGGGCAACTGCATCGGAGGATATCATTTTCTACGGCTACCTATACCAGGAAAAGAAGTGCTTCGGCCTGGATTACAATGACCTCATAAAATTCTCACTCTACATCTTCCAAGAGCGCCCTGATATCAAACTCAAATGGCAGCAACGTCTTGAATACATAATGATTGATGAATTTCAGGACATCGACCAGCTCCAATATGAGTTGATGGAGGTGCTGTGTGGATACCACAAAAACCTGTTCATCGTTGGGGACCCAGACCAGACCATCTACACTTGGCGGGGTGCCAATGTGAAATATCTGCTGGACTTTGACAAGGAGTTTCCCGGAACACAGACCGTTATGATGATGGACAACTACCGCTCCACTCCGGAAATCCTGGCTGTGGCGAACTCTCTCATTGAGCACAATAAAAATCGCATGGAGAAGGAGCTGGTGCCTGTCCTGCCTTCCGGGGCACCGGTGCTGTGCCACTTTGCCGACAGCCAGGAAGGGGAAGCGCAGTGGATTGTCGGGGAAATGGTCAAGCTCCATGAGGAGGGTGTGCCATATAAGAACATGGCGGTGCTGTACCGGGCACATTACGTTACCAGGGCAGTGGAACAGGTGCTGTTGAAGGAGAAGATTCCCTACACACTATACAGCGGAACACAGTTTTACAACCGAATGGAGATTAAGGACGCTCATAGCTACCTGCGTATGATTGCCTATAAGGACGATTTGTCCTTCCAGCGCATCGTCAACAACCCGAAGCGGAATATGGGTAAGCGACGCATGGCCTTCCTTCAGGAATATGTGGACAAGCATGGATGTTCCTTATACCAAGCGCTGTTGGACACTCTGGATGACCCAATATTCAAAGGCACGAAGGCGCAGCAGTTCATTTCCTTGGTAGAGGTATTTGCTGGGGGTTATGATGGCCGGCCTGTATCGGAAGTGTTGTCAGCAATCCTTAACGAGAGCGGCTACGAAAAGATGCTCCGAACCAAAGGTGACCAGGAGCGGCTGGACAACCTGGCAGAGCTGAAGCAGGCGGTTTATGAGTTTGAAACCACCTGCGGCGAGGAGGTGACGTTGCCACACTACCTGAACCATGTGGCCCTGTTCACCAACGCTGACACCGCAGAGCAGGGGGAGAAGGCGCGGTTGATGACCATCCATGCCTCCAAGGGCCTGGAGTTTCCGTATGTGTTTCTGTGTGGCATGAACGAGGGGATTTTCCCCTCCAGAAAGGTGCGAACCATTCAGGGTATGGAGGAGGAGCGGCGGCTGGCCTTTGTGGCGATGACCAGGGCAGAGAAGGGGCTGTACCTGTCTGAGTCTGATGGGAGAAACTATGAGGGTGCTCCCCGATACCCCTCCCGCTTCCTGCTGGACATCAATCAGTCTCTGCTAACATTCACGCTGCCACCGCAGGAAGGTCTTATCCAGGCGGCAAAAGATTACATCGACCATGCTCAAATCGACCTGCGGGATGAGGATAGCAACTCATTGATGGAAGCGGGGCAGCGGGTGAAGCACTCCACATTTGGTTTGGGAACAGTACAGGCAGTGGATATCGACAAAGGTGCCTATTTAGTCCAGTTCGATGAGTTGCAGACACCCAGAAAGATTTCCTTCCGAGCCAGGTTGGAGCCCGTATAGCGTCTGAGCGAGGGTTAGAAGGTAAGGGAATAGCGCAGTGGGGGACACGCCGTCAGCCCACGTTCCAGAGAAAAGATTTTTAAGGGGGTACAATCGTGTCGAGAACCATCACGGTCAAGGGAATCGGAAGGGCAACGGCAAAGCCAGATACAGTCGTGCTGTCTATGTCCTTGGATTCACGCGCAGCCGAATATAGCAAGGCTATGGAGATTGCCGCTGGCAGTATAAGCGACATAACTCAAACGCTCATGGATGCAGGGTTTGAGAAGGACTCGGTTAAGACGACAAATTTTAACGTGCGGACGGATTATGAAAACGTGAAAGATAACCGGAGCGGCCAATATCATCGTGAATTTCGGGGTTATGTGGTAGCTCACAATCTCAAACTGGAATTTGACTTTGATATGAAGCAATTGTCTCGGGCGTTATCAGCGATAGCCGGATGCCCCGCACATCCGCAGCTTTCTATCTCGTTTGTTGTGAAAGAAACCACGGTGGTCAACGAAGAAATGCTTCGGTCTGCAACGGAAAACGCGAGAAGAAAAGCCGAGGTGCTCTGCGATGCGGCTGGTGTGGTTTTGGGGAAGCTGCTTTCCATCAACTATAATTGGGGTGAGCTGAACATCTGTTCCCCCACGCAATATGGAGTAGCGGAGGAGTGCTTGGTTGCACCAATGATGGCAAGGTCCATTGACATTGTGCCGGACGATATAGATGTGAGCGATACAGCCACATTTATATGGGAAATTGAATAGGAGCGACTGTGGTATGGCTGACAACAAAAAAGAGATGGAGCGTGAGGAACTCCACCGGGCAATTTGGGCTATTGCGGATGAACTTCGGGGTGCCGTTGATGGATGGGACTTCAAAAACTATGTGCTTGGCACCATGTTCTACCGATATATTTCAGAGAATCTATGCAGCTACATAAACAGTGGAGAGGCCGAGGCCGGTAACACAGATTTCGACTACGCAGTTATGCCCGATGAAGAAGCGGAAGAAGCGAGAGAAGGGTTGGTCCAGGAAAAAGGGTTCTTTATTTTGCCCAGTGAACTGTTCTGCAATGTCTGTGCAAGGGCTGCGCAGGATGACAATCTGAACGAAACATTGGAGCGGGTTTTCAGGCATATCGAGGAATCAGCAAAGGGCAGTTCCTCAGAGAGCAGCTTCGATGGGCTATTTGATGACTACGATGTGAACAGCAACAAACTGGGCTCCACCGTTGCCAAACGCAATGAGAAACTGGTCAAGCTTCTAAATGGTGTGGCGGCGATGAACCTTGGTGAAGTGAAAGACCATGACATTGACGCTTTCGGAGATGCCTATGAATACCTGATGACCATGTACGCCAGCAACGCAGGAAAATCAGGAGGTGAGTTCTTCACACCCGCCGATGTTTCCGAGCTGCTGACCCGACTCGGCACAGTAGGCAAGACGGAAATTAACAAGGTTTATGACCCAGCCTGCGGCTCGGGTTCCTTACTGTTGAAGGCAGAGAAGGTCTTAGGCCGCCATGCGATACGCAACGGTTTCTTCGGTCAGGAAATCAACATCACCACCTACAACCTATGCCGCATCAACATGTTCCTCCACGATGTGGGCTTCGATATGTTCAATATCGCCTGTGAGGATACACTCCTTTTCCCCCAGCATTGGGATGATGAACCCTTTGAGCTGATAGTTTCCAATCCGCCCTATTCCATCAAGTGGGCAGGAGATGACAACCCTCTTTTGATTAACGACCCCCGGTTTTCCCCGGCAGGTGTGCTGGCCCCAAAAAGCAAAGCGGATTTGGCCTTCATCATGCACAGCCTATCCTGGCTGGCAGCGAACGGAACAGCAGCCATCGTTTGCTTCCCTGGCATCATGTACCGGGGTGGGGCAGAGCAAAAAATCCGCAAATATCTCATCGACAACAACTACGTTGACTGTGTGATTCAGATGCCGGCCAACCTGTTCTTCGGCACCAGCATCGCTACCTGCATCATGGTTCTGAAGAAGAACAAGCCGGATAACCGGACGCTCTTCATTGACGCCACGAATGAATGCATCAAGGTCACCAATAATAACAAGCTGACCGAAGAGAACATCGCCCGCATTGTTGATGTGTTTGCCCGTCGGGCGGAGGAAGCGCATTTTGCCCACCTGGCGGACTATGATGAGGTTGTTGGCAATAACTACAACCTGTCGGTCAGCATTTATGTGGAGCAGCAGGACAAGCGTGAGAAAATCGACATCGTGAAGCTGAACGCTGAGATTGAGGAAATCGTTGCCCGGGAACAGGTGCTGCGCAATGAGATTGCACGGATAATCGCAGAAATTGAGGTGGGCTAATGAGCCAACTGGAAGAACTGATACAAAGGCTTTGCCCAGAAGGGGTGGAGTATAAAAGGCTTGGAGACATCGCGGTGGATATATACCGTGGGTCGGGGATTAAACGAGAGCAGGTGACCCCAACAGGCATCCCGTGTGTCCGTTATGGTGAAATCTATACCACATATGGAATTTGGTTTGATACATGTGTTTCGCATACGGAGCTGAGCACGGTCAGTAGCCCCAAATTTTTTGAACATGGAGATATTCTATTTGCAATTACAGGTGAAAGCGTTGAGGATATTGCAAAATCCTGTGCGTACATAGGCCATGACAAATGCCTTGCGGGTGGCGATATTGTTGTTCTGAAGCATACGCAGAATCCCAAATACCTGGGCTATGCCCTGTCGACAACCGAGGCTCGAAAGCAAAAAAGCAACGGAAGGGTAAAAAGCAAAGTGGTTCATTCCAATGTTCCTGCTATTAGCAACATCGTCATACCAATTCCACCTCTACCTGTGCAAGAAGAAATTGTCCGCATTCTGGACGATTTTTCCAAAGTGACGGAGCAACTAACTGGCCAGCTCACAGCAGAACTTGCAGCGAGAAAGCAACAATATGAATATTACCGAGAACTCCTCCTTGATAGGAGGGTTCCTGAATCTGAGAGCATTCCTATTGAGGAGCTTGGCGAATGGCATGGAGGCAAGACACCATCTATGGCTGAGCCAGCCTTTTGGACTGACGGTACAATCCCATGGATATCGTCCAAGGATATGAAGGCGCCAACGCTGACTGATACTCAGGCGCATATCACAGAAAAAGCAGTGACGGATGCGGCTATGGCGCTGCATCCAGCGAATTGCGTGGCCCTTGTGGCCCGCTCTGGCATTTTGAAGCATACGCTTCCCGTTGCTTTTGTGCCCTTTGAGACGACCGTAAATCAGGACATAAAAATACTTGTGCCTGGGAATGGGGTTCTGCCAAAATATGCGTTTCATGTGCTCCAGGGAAAGAGTAAGGACATACTGGCGATGGCCAAGAAACAGGGAGGGACGGTTGACTCTTTGGAGTTTCAGAAGGTCCTAAAATACCGAGTACCTTTGCCGCCCCTTGATGTGCAAGAGCGGCTGGTACAGACCCTCGACAACTTTGAGACAATTTGTAGCGACCTCAGCATTGGTCTCCCGGCGGAGATTGAAGCACGAAAAAAGCAGTACGAATTTTATCGTGATGGCCTCTTGACATTCATGGAGACTGGCCGGATAATCGCTCAGACAGACAGACAGACAGACAGACAGACAGACAGACAGACAGACAGACAGACA
>JAMOZS010000018.1 GCA_023667765.1 Roseburia sp.
ATGGCGGAAGAGCCGAGCGCTGTAGAGCAGGAAGAAATGGCGGAAGAGCCGAGCGCTGTAGAGCAGGAAGAAATGGCGGAAGAGCCGAGCGACACAGCACAGGGAGCGGAAGAGTCCGGAATCGAGAATCAAGGTAATGAACTGTCGGAGGACGGAGTTTATACTTCGAAGGAGGATGTCGCATTATATATTTATCTATATGGACATCTGCCATCAAATTTTATTACCAAAAAGGAGGCGGAGGCTCTGGGATGGGAAGGCGGCTCCCTGGAGCCATATGCGCCGGGGAAATGTATTGGCGGCAGTCGTTTTGGAAATTATGAGGGCTTGTTGCCCGATAAGGACGGGCGTGTCTATACCGAGTGTGATATTGACACATTGGGGGCGGACAGGCGCGGAGCCAGGCGAATCGTATTCTCTAATGACGGGCTGATTTACTATACGGAAGACCATTATGAATCCTTTGAGCTTTTGTATGGGGAGGAATGAGTATGCGTATTTGTGTATTAGACGGGAGAGATATCAGGGATAAGGAAGCGCTTCATGATATGTTGACTGTCGCATTGAAGCTGCCGGATTGGTATGGTCGGAATATGGACGCTTTATATGACTGCCTGACGGACGTGCAGGAAGAGACAGAGTTTCGGATTCTGCATGAAAGAGAGATGGAGGAGCATTTGGGGAATTATGCCAGGGTATTGAGGGCGGTTATCCGCAGAGCAGCCGAGACGAATCCCAGAATATGCTGGAATATCAACGGATAAAAAATATTTTCCTGTAAATCCTGCTTTTCCTTATGGACTCAATCTGCTATAATAAACGATATAAATCCAGTCTCAACGTGAGTGGGGGAAAATGATGAAACACAAGATTATGATGTTGACCAGTATATGGAAATCAGAATTTGTATGCAGGGTGACAAGCGGTGTACATAGGCGGCTGCAGAGAGATAATTATGACCTGTATATCTTCAATGCGTATGACATGCGGGGAAATGAGAACTGTTTTATGCAGGAGCATCGGATTTACAAGCTGCCTGATATCAGTGATTTTGACGGTATTATCATTGCTATTAATTCCGTGGGAACAGAGCATATGGTCAGGGATATTGTGGAAAGATGCAGAGTCCTGAATAAGCATATCTTCTGTATCGACCAGAAATTTGAGGGAGCATGCTTTGCAGGGATAGATAATTATGCCTCCATGTATCAGATGGTAGAACATATGATTCAAGTTCATGGCTGCAAAATCTTTAATTATCTGGGCGGCCCCGAGCTGCATGACGAGAACAAACAGCGGTATCAGGCTTTTTGTGATTGTCTGGAAAAGTATCATCTGGAGATAGCGCCGGAGCGGGTATCCCACAGGGGATTTCTGTTATCGGACGGAAGACGGGCTTATCAGGACTGGAAGAAAAAGAATCTGCATTTACCGGATGTTGTAATCTGCGCCAATGATGAAATGGCGCTGGGCTATAGTCTTACAGCTCAGGAGGACGGATTACGTGCCCCTGAGGATTATAAAATTACGGGTTTTGACAATATGGAGGACGGCCAGAATAATTTTCCGTCCATATCCAGCATACAGCGTAACTGGGAAGAACTTGGGTATCGGAGCGCCGATATTCTGATGGAAAGTATTCAGGGCAGACAAAAGCTGCAGGATATTTATATTTCCGGAGGCTGTGTATTGAATGAGAGCTGCGGCTGTATGGCAGGTGTGCGGAATGCCCGCAGAGCATTTACACAGCTGTATCAGGAAATGAAAGGGAAAGAGGTAGAGGAGGAGAATCAGAGAAGTGTGAGACAGCTTCTCTGCGAATGTGAGGATGAGCAGGAGTTGCAGGAAAGACTGATTTTTAGCTGTGACTTTTTGAAGATTTCGGAGGTTGCTATCTGTATCAATCAATATCAGGACGGGGAGGAAGGAATAAGGGATTTTGCCTCGAGGGTACGTGTGTTGAGCGGTGGCGTCAGTGAGGAAATAGATACGCACAGGCAGCTGGTACCGACGAAGTGGCTGGAGGCGGAGGATTCTCAAATTTATCTGTTTGGCTCATTATATTGTGGCAGGAATGCCTCCGGTTATTGTGTGATGCATTATGAGCCGGATTTTCTGGCAAACAGAATGCATAAAACCTTCCTTGAGAGCATTGGCCTGTCTCTGGACAGTATTCTGCGGAGAAAGGAGCTCAACGAATCCAATATTAAGCTGAGTAAATTATATATACAGGATTCGCTGACCGGTTTATATAACCGATTTGGCTATAAGCAGGAGGGAACAAGGTTCTTTCAAGCTCATAAGGGAGCGGTGTATATGGCCTTTCTGGATGTGGACGGCTTGAAAAACATCAATGATATCTATGGTCACGCGATTGGTGATTTAGCTATTTGCGGTGTGGCGGAGGCGATGCGGGAAGTGTTTAAGGAGGGGCAGGTATTGGTGCGCATGGGCGGCGATGAATTTCTTGTCATCGGAGCCATGACGGAAGATGTGGATTTTGAGGAGAAACAGCAGCGCATCGGACTGTATTTGGAGCATTACAGCGAGGAAAAAAGACTTCCGTTATTATTGCAGGCAAGTATGGGCTTTGTTTGGAATGATACGGATGACGACAATATGGAATTGTTGGTGCAGAAAGCCGACAATCAAATGTATCTGATAAAGCAGCAGAGGAAGCGGGAAAAGAAACGGAAGAAAGAACCGGAAACGATAAAAGAGGAATAATGTAAAAATGACAAAGAAGCAGCGAGCTTTGGAGATTATCGAGAGGCTGAAAAAGGAATATCCGGATGCAGGTTGTACGCTGGATTATGATGAAGCCTGGAAACTGTTGGTCAGTGTTCGACTGGCGGCTCAATGTACGGACGCCCGGGTAAATGTTGTGGTAGAAGGACTTTTTGAAAAGTACCCAAGCGTGGACGCCCTGGCGGAGGCAGAGGTTTCCGAGATAGAGAAAATAGTTCATCCCTGCGGTTTGGGGAATAGCAAGGCCCGGGATATCAGCGCCTGTATGAAAATGCTCAGAGACGAATACGGAGGCAAAGTGCCCGGAGAGTTTGAGGCTTTGCTCAAGCTTCCCGGAGTGGGAAGGAAGAGCGCCAATCTGGTGATGGGGGATGTGTTCGGGAAACCGGCTATTGTGACGGATACCCATTGCATACGTCTGGTAAACCGTATGGGTTTGGTGGACGGCATCAAGGAGCCTGCCAAGGTGGAAAAGGAGCTTTGGAAAATAATTCCCCCTGAGGAGGGCAGCGATTTCTGTCACAGACTGGTATATCATGGCAGAGAAATCTGCACGGCCCGTACAAAGCCCTATTGTGACAGATGCTGTTTGCAGGATATCTGTAAAAAGGCGGGGCTGTCAGAGAAGAGATGAGTGTGTTTCAAGCGGAGGGTGTAGCGGGAGAAGCGTTTTTATGCATGTGTGTCGTTATCAGGAATGCTGCATATAATAGAGCAATGACCTGTTTAGGGGACTTACATGAGTATTTATGTGGTTTCATCAGAGGATACGGTAGACCGTATTGCGGCTGCAACCAATACAGAGGTGCAGCAGATTATTTATGACAATCAATTGGTTTATCCTTATGAGCTTGCCTTAGGGCAGGCTCTTTATATTGCCGAGCCGGAGAGGCTTGCCACTCGCAGCATATATGTCGGAGGTTATGCGTACCCTTTTATCAGCGAATGGGTGCTTGACCAGACGCTGCCATATCTTTCGGAGCTGCCTGTCTTTTCTTATGGCTTTTCCCGGGAGGGGGTTTTGATTGCGCCTTTGTGGGAGGATGAATGGCTGATAGAGGCGGCGTTAAACTATGGCACCAGACCGATACTCACCCTGACGCCTTTTGATGCAAGCGGTAATTTTAACAATAATCTGATTCATTCCGTGGTGAACAACAGCTCCTATGCCCAGACGCTGATAGAGGAATTGGTTATCATCATGGGACAGAAGGGATACCAGGGGGTGGATATTGATTTTGAATACATTCTGGCAGAGGACAGGGATGCCTTTACTACCTTTGTGGGAAGAGTGGCAGAGGTGATGAGAGGTTATGGCTATACGACCTCCGTAGCGCTGGCGCCCAAAACCAGCGCAGACCAGCAAGGGCTTCTATATCAGGGAAAGGATTACGCGGCCTTGGGAGCGGTTGCGGATTATGTGCTGCTTATGACCTATGAATGGGGTTATACCTATGGGCCTCCTATGGCGATAGCGCCGATTCATCAGGTGCGCAGAGTTGTGGAGTACGCTTTGACGGAAATCCCGGCAGAGAAGATAAATCTTGGGATTCCCAATTATGGCTATGATTGGCCTCTGCCCTATGAGAGAGGGGTGACGAAGGCGCAGACGCTGGGTAATATACAGGCGGTTCGACTGGCGGTCTCTCAGGGAGCGGAAATCCTGTTTGATGAGTTGGCGCAAAGTCCTTATTTTCGTTATACCGAGAACGGTAGGGAGCATGAGGTATGGTTTGAGGATGTGCGCAGTCTGAACGCCAAATTCAACCTGATAGAGGAATATGGTTTAAGAGGCTGCGGCTACTGGCAGATTATGCAGTGGTTTCGGGCAAATTGGCTTCAGCTGCAGTCGAGATTTTATATTATCAAAGAGTAACGGCCTGTAAAATAACTGCCCCGAATACTCCCCAAAAGGGAGAATATATGTTACAATACAGAAAACGTGTATTGAAAGGAGCGGTTTATGAAACGGGAAGCGATTACAGAATATCTTGATTCCCTTTTGGAAAGGGGGATTCCCAGCGTAGATTGTATTATCTATAAGGGACATCAGCAGATTTACCGTCATATGAACGGCACGGTCGATGGAGGGCGCAGCAAAAGGATTCAGGGAGATGAGCGGTATTTGATGTTTTCTATGACCAAGGTAATGACGATGACAGCGGTGATGCAGCTGGTGGAGCAGGGAAAGATAGATTTGGAGGAGGAGGTGTCCCGGTATCTGCCCGCCTATGGAAAGCTCACTGTGGAGAGGAACGGCAGAGTGGAGACGCTTTCTGCGCCTCTCAAAATCAAGCATCTGCTTTCCATGCAGTCAGGCCTTGATTATGATTTGGAGAGACCGGGTATTTTGCGGGTGCTTAAGGAGAAGGGGGCGATGGCATCCACCAGGGAATTAGTGGATTCGTTTGTGGAAACTCCTTTGAAATTTGTGCCGGGAGAGCATTTTATGTACAGCTTAAGTCATGATGTGGCAGCTGCGGTGGTTGAGGTGGTTTCGGGAATGCGATTTGGCGACTGGATGAAGGAGAAGATTTGGGAGCCCCTGCAAATGAAGGATACCTTCTTTGCCGCGCCTGTCAATGAGAATACAGAGAGACTGGCCACACAGTTTATCTGTGAGGAAAATGGCGCTATTGTTCCTATGGAGCCCACCTGTAATTATCAGCTTTCGGAGAAGTATGAGAGCGGCGGGGCAGGGCTTATCAGCTGTACGGAGGATTATGCGGCGCTTGCGGATACCCTGGCCTGCGGGGGAATCAGTAAAGAGGGCAGGCGCATCCTGAAGCCGGAAAGCATTGCCCTGATGAAGAAAAATTTGCTGGGGAAGGCCTCTTTAAAGGATTTGGCAGAAAATATGGGGCGGACGGGCTATGGATATGGCTGCGGCGTTCAGGTATTGATGCATCCCGAGCTGATTCAGGCGAAAGCGCCGGCAGGAGTATTCGGCTGGGACGGAGCCGCCGGCAGCTGTATTATTATGGACACGGAGTCAGAGCTTTCCCTGGTGTATGTGCAACATGTAAGGAACTGCGGGATGGCTTATGGAGAGATACATCCAAGGCTCAGGGACTTGATGTATCTGTAGAGACAGGCCTGTGACAGAAGTCGCCTTTAGCGATGGATTGTAATCCGCTGAGGACAAAGGGGGATTACTGCGATAAATCGCTTAGAAATGAGGATTATTATGAGAATGTATGACATCATTATGAAGAAGCGAAACGGCGGGGAATTAAGCCGGGAGGAAATAGAATTTTTTGTGAAAAATTATACCTGCGGACAGATTCCGGATTATCAGGCGGCGGCATTGATGATGGCGGTTTACTTCCGGAAGATGACGGAGGAAGAGACGCTGGCGCTTACCATGGCTATGGCTCATAGCGGAGATATGCTGGATTTATCGGAGATTCAGGGCATTAAGGTGGATAAGCACAGCACCGGAGGCGTGGGGGACAAGACCTCCATTGCCTTGATTCCCATGGTGGCGGCATGCGGTATTCCCGTGGCAAAGATGAGCGGGCGGGGACTTGGCCATACGGGCGGTACTATCGATAAGCTGGAAAGCTTTCCCGGATTTCACACGGCGCTTACCAGAGAACAGTTTATCGGGAATGTGAACAGAATCGGTATCGCTATTATGGGACAGACTGCGGATTTGGCCCCGGCGGACAAGAAACTGTATGCCTTGCGGGATGTGACGGCTACGGTGGACAATCTGTCGCTGATTGCCAGCTCTATTATGAGTAAAAAGCTGGCGGCCGGGGCAGACGCCATTGTGCTGGACGTAAAGACCGGCAGCGGCGCCTTTATGAAAAGGCCGGAGGATTCCTTTGCGCTGGCTGAAGAGATGGTGAAAATCGGAAATAACGCCGGCAGGGAAACTATCGCGGTGATATCAGATATGGATCAGCCCTTAGGCCGGGCGGTGGGAAATGCTCTGGAGGTGAAAGAGGCCATTGCTATGTTAAACGGAGACGGGCCCGAGGATTTCCTTACATTGTGTCTTACCCTGGGAGTGCAGATGCTTCTGGCAGGAGGCAGAGCTCGTACAAAAGAGGAGGCGGAGGCCATGCTGAGGGCGGTGATTACAGACGGCAGCGCTCTTAGGAAGCTTGGGGAATTTGTGGAAGCCCAGGGGGGCGAGCCGGAGGCCGTTTATGATACCGACAGGCTGCCCGGAGCAAAGATAATAAGGGAAGTTCCCGCGCCAAAGGAGGGTTATATCAGTCAATTGGTCTGTGACGAGATTGGCCGCTGCTCGCTGCTTTTGGGAGGCGGCCGGGAGACGAAGGACAGTGTGATTGACCTTGGCGTAGGTCTGATATTGCAGAAAAAGGCAGGGGATAAAGTAAAGGCAGGGGAGACGCTGGCGGTACTTTACGCCAATGATGAAGGGCGCTGTCAGGCAGCTGCCGAGCAGTTTCTCAAAGCCTGCGTTATTTCGGGTAAGGCTCCCGAGCCCCGGCCTCTCATCAGGGGAATTATCCGCTGAGAGAACGCATATAATGTGGCATGAAGAAAAAAATATTAAAACCCGTATCCGTACAAAAGGAGAATTTAATTGACACATTAAAGCTTCCCAAGGACGTGTGCATGGGAGCCCTGAGCGTGACTCTTACAGGTAATAGAGAGGCCTGGATTGAGAACTACAGGGGGATTCTGGAATATACGGATAAGCTGATACTATTGCAGACGAAATCCTGTCAGGTCTGCTTTGAGGGAAACAGGCTGTCTATTGATTATTATACCAATGAGGATATGAAAATCAGCGGTAATATCTGCAGCGTGCGCTATTTGTAATAGCATGAAAACAATCGAAGCATGGGGTTTGACATGATTGCATTTCTGAAATTTTTAAGGGGATACCTGCGTATCAAATTGTGGGGCTTTTCTCCCGAGCGTTTTTTGAACTTGTGCAGTAATAAAGGGATTCTGTTATGGGATATAGAGGGGAAGGGCGATTCCTATGAGATGTGCATCAGCCTGAGCAATTTTTACAGACTGCGTCCGATTGCGAAAAAGACAGGAACCAGGGTAGCCATATTGCAGAGATATGGACTACCCTTTTTAGTGCCCGTGCTGTTAAAGAGAAAGATTTTTATCACAGGACTGGTTTTGACCGTTGCTTTCTGGATAGGGTCTTCCTATTTTATCTGGGATATAGATTTAGTCGGAAACTATCAAATTACGGAGGATGTGTTTGAGGGTTTTTTAAAAGAGGAGCATGTATCTATCGGTATGGCGAAAAACAAGCTGGATATCGGCATGCTGGAAAAACAGATTCGCAGAAAGTTCTCCCAGGTTACCTGGACTTCCGTGAAGCTCACCGGTACCAGGCTGGAAATCAGTATCAAGGAAAATGACGCCCCCATTGTGAAGGAGGAAGAGCAGGACAGCAGCGGTCGGGATTTAGAGTCGGAATACGATGGCGTGATTGTATCCATGATTGTGAGAAACGGCGTCCCTATGGTGAAGATAGGGGATACGGTGGAAAAGGGGCAGATTCTGGTGAACGGAAAGGTGCCGGTATATAATGAGGACGGCACGGTGCGGGAGTATCAGTATGTGGATGCGGATGCGGATATGATGCTGGAGCATACCGTCAACTTTCGGGAGACGCTGGATTCCTGGCATATAAAAAAGGAATACACGGGGCGCAGTAAAAAGAATTACTATCTGCATGTAGGGCAGAAGGAGTGGAAGCTTCCGGAGAACAGGCCCTTTTTTACATATGACACGGTGGTGAAGGAGAGCAGGCCCCTGCTGTTAGAAAAGCTCTCTATTCCCGTCTACGGGGTGGTATGCACCCACAGGGAATATCAAAATGTGGAATATGAATACACTCTGGAGGAGGCTAAAGAGCTGCTTTCCAAAAAATTAAGCGCTTTTCTTGCAACTTTAGAGGAAAAGGGGGTACAAATTATTGAAAAAAATGTTAAAATAGATACTGAGAATAACATGTGGGTAATTTGCGGAGAATTTCTGGTGAGGGAGCCTGTGGGAAAAAGCGTTGCCACGAAAAAAGCGGATGAGACAGAACAGCCGGAAAAAACAGAGGAATAACGCAAACGGCGCGGGAATGAGGAGAACAATGAGTGAAGCGTTTATTTCAAAACAAATGAACATACCTGTAGAGCATATGCAGAAGATTTTCGGCACACAGGATATGTTTCTTAAGAAGCTGGAGAGGGATTTTCATGTGAGCGTGATAAACCGTAACGGCAGCGTGAGCATCTCCGGCGCCAGGGAGGATGTGGAACAGGCTGCAGGCGTGTTGGAACAGCTTACGATTATCTCGGAGAGAGGAAATGAAATAGAGGAGCAGAATGTGGACTATGCCATTACCATGGGGAAGGAAAACAAAGAGGAGGCGCTGAGCCAGATTGACGGCGACTGCATCTGCCACACGGTAAACGGTAAGCCTATCAAGCCTAAGACTCTGGGGCAAAAGGCATATGTAGATGCCATACGCAAAAATATGATTGTATTCGGACTGGGCCCGGCGGGCACCGGTAAAACCTATCTCGCCATGGCCATGGCCATTACGGCATTTAAAAATGATGAGGTCAGCAGAATAATCCTGACCCGTCCGGCGATTGAGGCGGGCGAAAAGCTGGGATTTCTGCCGGGAGATTTGCAGAGCAAGGTAGACCCTTATTTAAGGCCGCTGTATGACGCCTTATATCAGATTATGGGAGCGGAGAGCTTTGCCAAAAATATGGAAAAGGGCCTGATTGAGGTGGCTCCGCTGGCCTATATGAGAGGGCGCACATTGGATAACGCCTATATTATTCTGGACGAGGCACAGAACACGACCCCGGCGCAGATGAAGATGTTTCTGACCCGTATCGGCTTCGGCTCAAAGGTGGTGGTGACCGGCGATTCTTCTCAGAAGGATTTGGCTCCGGGAGTAAAATCGGGCCTGGATGTAGCGGCCAGAGTTTTGGGAAAAATAGAGGATATTGCATTCTGCAATCTTACAAGCAAGGATGTGGTGCGTCATCCGTTGGTACAGAGAATTGTGAAGGCTTATGATGATTATGAGGCGAAAGAAAAGAGCAAAAACAGATATGGACGAAAGTAAAAGACGAAGTATTTGGCGTGAGCCTTTGGCAGAGTTTGGCTGCGGTATTCTGGCGGCTATAGGTATTTATCTGATTTCCGTAAACGGACAGAGGGCCCAGGATACGGTGGTGAGCAATATTGTTCTTACGCTGCTGGGCATTGCCACTCTCAGTTATTTTTTGCGGGTGCAATATCTGGAGGAAAAATTGGATTATAATAATGGAGAGCATCTGCTGCGTTTCTGGCTGAGTTTCCTGGCAGGACTTGCCCTTGCTTTGGGGTGCTGCTTTCTGCCTGTCAGCGGATGGCCCTTTCCGGCGGTATTTGTACTTTTGACCTTCTTCAGCAATCTGACCATAGGCATTCTTGGAAGCTCCGTGCTGATGATGATACCCATGCTGATTACAGGGGCAGGCGCGGGAGATTTCTTCTTGTATTTTATCAGCGGAGCTTTTGCGGCCATCCTGTTCAGAAAGCTGGAGAATGATTTTAAAATCGGTGTCCCTCTGTTTTTGAGCCTTTTTTGTCTGCTTCTTTGCGAGATGGCGCAGGTCATGCTTTTGACGAATGCCAGACCAAGCCTGGAGACATTTTCGGTGTCCCTTGTGAATATCGTTATCAACGGAAGCCTGTTTATCGGAATTATTAAGTTCTTTTCCGTTATGGTGGTATATCAGTACAGGGAGCGCTATCTGGAGTTAAACGACACGGAAAACGAATTGTTGAGCGCTTTTAAGGAGCGCTCTAAGGGAGATTATTTACAGTGCGTTCATACGGCCCATTTTTGTGAAAGGATTGCAAAGCAGCTGGGTATTTCGGAGGATGCGCTGCGTTGTGCTGCCTATTATTATAAATGGGGGGAGGAGCTTCCCGGGCTGATGAAGGAAAAGGATTTTCCTCCGCCCGCAAGGGAAATTCTTCAGGAGTATACGGAGAGAAGGGGCGCCGTAACCCATAAGGAAACGGCGGTTTTAATCTGCACTGATACGGTTCTGTCCTCTATTCTGTATATGATGAACAGCAATCAGGACAAGCCTCTGGACTATGACCAGATTATTGATACCGTTTTCAGGCGTTTTCTGGACAGGGGTGATTTTAAGGAGAGCGACCTGATGTTTCGGGAGCTTGAGCAGATGAGGACCATTTTTAAGGAGGAAAAGCTGTATTATGACTTTTTACGTTGAAAACGAGACAGACGCAACCTTTCCTTTTTCGGTAGAAGAGCTGATAGAGCAGGTGGCAGAGGAGGTTCTGAAAAGCGAGAACTGTCCCTATGAGGTACAAATCAATGTGCTGCTCACCGATAATGCCGGAATCCGGGATTATAACAGGCAGTATCGGGATATTGACAGGGAGACGGACGTCCTTTCCTTTCCAAATCTTTCTTATAAAAGGGAGGCGGATTTTTCTGCGGCGGAGGAGAACCCGGCCGGTTGTTTCGAGCCGGACAGCGGGGAATTGATTCTGGGGGATATTATTGTGTCCGTTGACAGGGTGCGGGAGCAGGCGGAATGCTATGGGCATAGTATACGGAGAGAACTGGCTTTTTTGATAGCCCACAGCATGCTGCATCTTTGCGGCTATGACCATATGGGGGAGGCTGAGGCTGCGGTAATGGAGAAAAAACAGGAGACGGTGCTGAACAGGCTGGGAATCACAAGAGATTAAGATACGGGAGATTACTTATGAGTAAGATGGATGTGAGAAGAAAACAGGTCGAGTTTTTCTCTGCCGCATTGGCAGTACTGATTCTGTGGATATTCGGGGAAAGGGTCGGGGAGTACGGCATAGCATATCTGACAGGGGCTTTGCTTTGCATGGCGGCACTATGGACCATGATAGGCGTTCACCTGGCTGAGGCTCTGGGAAAGATGCTGCGCAGCAGAAATGCCAGAGGGCAGTATCGGAATGCGGCGGGAAGCCGCAGAAATATCATGACGCTTCAGGGCGCTTTCGGTCTGTTGGGCAGTCTTGCCCTTTTATTTCTGGCAGCTCCCATTGCGCAGGGACTGATAGGAATGGCAGAGTGTACATTGATTATCAGAGTATTGGCGCCTTATTTGTTTTTGCACACCATTGCTTCTGTGCTGAAGGGATATCTGCTGGGGGCCAGGGCTGAATTGCCGGTATGTATCGGCAGTCTTTTAAGACAGGCGTTGATACTGTTTTTCGGCCTTTTGCTTGAGGGAAGGTTCCATGCCTACGGAGATATGGTAAGCGCTCTGTTGGGGCCCCGGAAATTTTCCTATATGTATGGCGTAGTGGGAATTTGTATCGGCTTTTCTTTGGCGGAGCTGGTTGAGATACTCTTCTTGTTTGTGATGTATCAAAGATTCGGTAAAATGTCATATAAGCAGGAAGCCGAGGGCAGGAGAATCACGGAGAGCTTTGGCACGCATCTGCGGGTGGCCTATGGTTATCGGTGGCCGGCGCTTCTTATGAGAGCGCTGGAGCTTTTGCCTTTTTTTGCGGGAACCTGTCTGTTTATGCAGAAGCAGACGGATAAGAATACGGCGGTGGTAAATCTGGGAGGATTTTTTGGCGGATATCTGGCGCAATGCGGTTTTATTGTGCTGTTATCGGCAGGATTGCTTCTTCCTGTCTGTACAAGAATCGTGAGCCTGATGCGAAAGGAGGAGCAACGCTATGCAAGAAGCTGTTTCCTTGGCGGGCTGCATGCGGGAATTGTTCATGCTCTTTTTTGGTCGGTTCTACTTATGGTGCTGGCGGAGCAGGCCGGAGAGCTTCTGCCCTTGGGGGGACAGCTTACAGGCAGACTCCTGGCCCAGGGAGCGGCGTTGATTTTGCCGGCAGTCCTTTGCTTTTATTTTTTCAGATTACTGACAGGCTTTGGAGGCCAGTATCTGGTAGCGGGAATCAAGGTAGTGGGAGCCATTGTATTTGTGGCGGTCTTTTTGATTTTGTCGGGCAATGGACAGGGAATACAGGCTATGGTGCCCGGCCTGTTGATTTCGGCCGTTATCGAATGTCTTTTATCGGGCTTTCTGGTATTTCGGCAGCTTCGGGCGGGTGCGGATTTGCTGCTCTGTGGGGTGGCGCCCACAGGGGCTGTCTGCGGCGTCGGCCTTCTGTGTCTGCTTCTCAAGAAGCTGTTGATGCCTCATCTGGGCGCTATGGTGACGATGGCGATTTGCGTAGTGTGCGGAGGCTTTGTCTATTGGAGTTTACTGATATTGCTTCGCAATTTTAAGGAGGAGGAGCTGGAGATAATTCCCGGAGGGAAAATAATCAGAGCCATGGGAGAAATGCTGCATATCTATAAGGTCTAAGGAAGCGCTGATTATATCAGCATTTCTCTAATATACTTTGAATAAATCTGACAAAAACTGCTGATACTGTATAAAAATGGTATATCAGGTGAGGGACTATGAAGGTTATAAAAGGTATCGGTTTGTTTTTGATTTATCCGTTATTTATGCTGATTTTGGGCTTCTTTGCAGGAGTAAAGACGATGCAGTTTTTTTATCCCGGTATGGGCTCCCAGGCGGAGCTTATAACTGCCGGGGAGGAAGAGAATCCGTCCACAGGACTACCGGAGAGTCTGCATACGGCTTCCGCGGATGCAGATTTGGGCGGTAATGCGGGAGCCGGGGAGTCCGGTTTTATGGATGTATCCGCCAGGGAGGCGACTCTGAGTGTGGACACGGAATATATTCTGGAAGAAAATGACATTTTACGAAATTCGGTGGTAGAGACCAGGTGGAGGCTGCCGGCTAAGTATGTGGGTATGAACAGGGAACAGTTTATCAAGGCTATGAAGCAATATGAAACAACGCCGCCTCTCTCGGAGCAGGAGAGGGGCTTCGTGAGTCTGGAGGTTATGCAGTTTTCCAGAGAGCGGGTAGTGATACAGATGAATTATCGGTATGTGCAGCCCAGCTCCAGTTTTTATCTTGCGGTGAGTAATAATGAGGTAGTAGTGCTTTTAGAGGACAAGGAGACGGTCTATATCAATACAGGCATCCGTCTGGAGGAATTACCGGAGGAGACCCAGCAGGAGATAATCGAGATGTTATATGTGGAGAATGAGGTAAAGCTCTACGATATATTGGAGACCTATTCCAGTTAAGGCTTTGGGGGAGCCTGGATTTGAAAGATATGCGCATGCGTTTGAAGAGTATACGCATGCGTTTGAAGGGGATACGCATGCAGGAGCACGCAGGGAGGTACGGATACGAAGAACAGAAAACGGAAAGTGGCTGTGATAGGCGGAGGCGCCGCCGGTATGACGGCCGCCATTACGGCGGCGGAGGCAGGGGCGGATGTGACTTTGCTGGAAGCGGGCGAAAGGGTTGGGAAGAAGCTTTTGGCCACCGGCAATGGGAAGTGTAATTTAAGCAATTTAAAGATAGCAAAGGAAGATTATTATGGCGGAGAGCCCGAATGGATTCAGGCGGCTTTGCAGAAATTTTCCCCGGAGGATACCATCCGCTTTTTTCAGGGCCTCGGCCTGATGATTAAGAACAGAAACGGTTATCTGTATCCTCTGGGAGAGCAGGCTTCGGCGGTGCTGGATGTGCTGCGGTTCGGGCTGGAGGAGCGGAAGGTTCGCGTTCTGACTTCCCGAAAGATACATAAGGTTTCACAGATAAAGACGGGAGAGCTGCGGGTGTATGGCGACTCTCTGGAAGAGGAGTTTGACGGCGTGATTCTGGCCTGCGGAGGAAGAGCCGCGCCTAAGACAGGGTCTGACGGAAGCGGGTATCTTTTGGCCAAAGAGCTGGGGCACAGAATCGTGCCGGTAGTTCCCGGGCTGGTACAGCTTCGTTGCAGAGAGGATTATTTTAAGACGGTGGCGGGAGTGCGCAGCGAGGGAAGGGTTATTTTGCTGGGGGACGGAAGGCCTGTAGCCGAGGAGCAGGGAGAAATCCAGTTTACGGAGTATGGAATCTCCGGGATACCGGTATTTCAAATCAGCCGACAGGTGAGTTACCTGTTAAGGAAGCAGAGGGAAGCGGCTGTGGAGCTGAGATTGCTGCAGGAGGACGAAAAAAGCCTTCGGCAGTTTGGCCGCGACAGGGAGAGCTTGCAGAAGGGCCGTACGGTGGAACAATATTTTACGGGCATGCTGAACAAAAAGCTGATGCTTTTGTTTATCAAGCTGGCAGGGTTGAATCCCTCGCAGCCGGTGGAGAAGGCTGACAGAGAGAAGCTCTGGCAGGTATTTTCTTTGTGTCAAAAATGGCGGGTGCATGTGACGGCGGCCAATGGGTTTGAAAACGCTCAGGTATGCGCCGGCGGAGTGGACGTCAGTCAGATTACGGAAAAAATGGCTTCCCGGCTTGTACCCGGGTTATACTTTGCAGGGGAGCTGATTGACGTAGACGGAAGATGCGGCGGTTATAATCTGCAGTGGGCGTGGAGCAGCGGTTCTATTGCAGGAAAAGCGGCGGCGGAGGGAGTAAGAGAATGATTCAGATACAGCAGTTGAAGCTTCGGGCAAATCACAGTCCGGAACAGCTTAAGAAAAAGGTCGCATCCCTATTGCGGATACCCGAACAGGATATTCTTCGCTTAGAACGGCTCAGGCAGTCCATAGACGCCCGGAAAAAACCGGATATCTTTTATATTTATTGCGTGGAAGCCCAGGTAAACAGAGAAGAACAGGTGTTGAAGAATGCGCAGAGGAGAAAGGGAGGTCTCGAAAAGATAGGTAAAAGCGAGAGAGTCGTCTATCAGTATCCGAAGGCCCGGGAAGGGAAGGCCTATGAACCTGCGGTGGTGGTAGGAGCAGGCCCCGGGGGATTATTCTGCGCATACCTTTTGGCGCTTGCGGGATTGCGGCCGATACTGCTGGAGAGAGGCTGTTCTGTGGAGGAAAGACAGGCTGCGGTAGAGAATTTCTGGCAGACCGGCAGGCTGGATGGAGATTCCAATGTACAGTTCGGAGAGGGTGGCGCAGGCACTTTCTCGGATGGTAAGCTCAATACTCTTGTGAAGGATAAAGAGGGAAGAAACAGGGCGGTGCTGGAGATTTTTGTGAAATTCGGCGCCGACGAGAGAATTTTGTATGACGCTAAGCCTCATATCGGCACGGATGTTTTAGCTGTCATTGTTTCCAATATGCGTAAGGAAATTATTGCTTTGGGAGGACAGGTGCGTTTTCAAAGCCGGGTGACGGATATTCTTCTGGAAGGGGACCGGGTGGCCGGGGTGATGATAAACGACAGGGAGACGCTTGCCTGCAGGCAGGTGGTCCTGGCGATTGGGCACAGTGCCCGGGATACGTTTCAGATGCTGTATGAAAGGGGGATTCCCATGGAAGCGAAAGCTTTTGCTGTAGGCTTTCGCGTGGAACATCCCCAGGAGATGATAAACCGGGCCCAGTATGGAATGGCCCAGCCGGGGTTTTTGGGAGCTGCTCCCTATAAGCTGGCGGCGCAGGCCTCCAATGGCCGGAGCGTCTATTCTTTCTGTATGTGCCCCGGAGGCTATGTGGTCAATGCCTCCTCCCAGGAGGGATATCTGGCAGTAAACGGCATGAGCTATAGCGGCAGGGACGGAAGGAATGCAAACAGCGCTATTATTGTATCGGTAGACCCGAAGGATTACGGCTCGGCGCATCCGCTGGCCGGCGTCGCTTTTCAGAGGCAGTTAGAGAAGCGGGCCTATGAGCTGGCCGGCGGGAAAATACCGGTACAAAGCTATGGGGACTTTAAAAGGCATGTAGCGGCAAGGGGGGCTTTAGAGGAGGCTTCGGGACATATAACGCCCTGCTGTAAGGGGGATTACGCCTGGGCGGATTTGAGCGGTATTCTTCCGGAGGAATGTAATCAGGCTTTTGTGGAGGGGATGGAGCAATTCGGAAGGCAGATACCGGGCTTTAACAGGTCGGACGCCGTTCTTTCCGGTGTGGAAAGCAGAACCTCCTCCCCGGTGAGAATCCCAAGGGATAAAGAACTGCAGTCTGTGATAAAAGGACTGTATCCCTGCGGTGAGGGAGCGGGTTATGCAGGAGGGATTACCTCTGCGGCTATGGACGGTATGCGGGTGGCGGAGGCAATTATCAAGGGCGAATCCCAGGGTATGATTGACGGACGAAAGAAAATAAAGTAGAATAAAAACTTAAATAAGGAAACGCTGATGAAAGCGCTTCCTTAGAAATCTGAGATGACAAAACGAAGGGAAATACCGGTTACTCCAGGTGTGCCGGACAGGTAAGATACGTGGAAGATTTAAGAGAGCTCATCAGAGATAAAAAGAGAATTGTTGTAAAAATCGGTTCTTCCTCTCTCCAGCATAAGGAGACAGGAGACCTGGATTATATTCGATTGGAAAAGCTGGTCAGGGAGCTGTGCGATATCCGCAATCAGGGTAAGGAGGTGGTGCTGGTGACCTCCGGGGCAATAGCGGCAGGCAAGAAGGCTGTGGGTCTAAAGGAAATTTCAGGAGAGAGCCAGGCGGAGACAATGGCGGTAAAGCAGGCATGCTCCGCTATCGGACAGGCCCGGCTGATGATGACCTATCAGAAGCTGTTTGCCGAATATAATCAGGTGGCGGCGCAGATTCTGATGACTAAGAATACCATTGTGGATAATTTGAACCGCTATAACGCCCATAATACTTTTTCGGAGCTCTTAAAGATGGGAGTTATTCCGATTGTCAACGAGAACGACACGGTGGCTACCTATGAGATTGAAATCGGGGATAATGATACTCTGTCGGCGATTGTGGCGGCATTGATTCAGGCCGACCTGTTGATTTTGCTTTCCGATATTGACGGACTCTTTACGGATGACCCCAGAACGAATCCCGATGCCAGATTCATCGAACAGGTGGAGGAGCTGAACGAGGAGCTGATGGGTATGGGCAAGGCCAGTACGGGAAGCGATGTGGGCACCGGCGGCATGAATACCAAGCTGATTGCCGCCAGGATTGCCACCAGTTGTGAGGTGGATATGATTATAGCAAACAGTAAGGATATCGGCGTTTTACACAGAATACTGGACGGTAAAAAGGTAGGTACTTTATTTGTGGGGCATAAGGATAATAGCTTTGATTTGCCGGAATTTGTGGAGAATCTGCATAAGGATTAGAGAAGGGGTTCTGAAAGGACGAGGTGTTTGGATGAATATGGAGGAGCGCATTGCGCGGATTAACGAACTATATCATAAGTCAAAGGAAACAGGTCTTTCGGAGGCTGAAAAGGAAGAGCAGAACCGTTTGAGAAAAGAATATGTGGCCAGCGTCAGGGGGAATCTGAGGGCGCAGCTGGAGAATATTACGATAGAGCGGCCGGACGGCAGGATAGAAAAGCTAAGGAAGCGTTGAGGAAGGATAGGGAGCGCAGGTATGGAGGACAGGAATGACGCGCAATTACAGATAGAAAAGAAAAGACTGCGCAGAGAAATGTTAAAACTACGGGATGCTTTAAGTCCCCGGGAGCGGGAGCGGGCAGCCGTTTTGCTGACGGAGCGCATTTTGGGACATCAATGGTTCTACCGTTCCGAAATCCTTCTGGGTTTTGTGAGCTATGGAAGCGAGATAGATACCCGGATGATTCTGGAGGAAGCCTTTCGGAAGCAGAAGAGAGTGTATCTTCCAAGGGTGGAAGGGGAGAAGCTGGTATTTTACCGTACCGGCAGCTTAGAGGAGCTGAGGGAGGGGTATAAGGGGATTTTGGAGCCTGACGGCTGTACGGAAGTTTTTGACATAGAGCGGGCGCTGCCGGATAAGACTTTGATGCTGATGCCGGGTGTGGCCTTTGATTTAAGACGAAACAGGATGGGCTACGGAAAGGGCTTTTATGACAGGTATCTTAGGGATAAGCCCGACTTGCAGTTGAGGACGATTGCGTTGGGATACGCCTGTCAGCTGATAGGGGAAGTACCCTGTACCAGAGAGGATATCAGGCCTTATCAGGTCATATGTGTTTAAGAAGAAAGGGAATGTGAAAAATATGATTGATTTGACAAAGATGGGAAGCAGAGCGGCGGCAGCAAAATATGAATTGCAAAAATTGCGGACAGAGGAAAAAAATCATGCCCTTTTACATGCTGCCGCGAAGCTGATAGAGAATCGGGAGCTGCTGCTTGAAGAAAACGAAACGGATGTGGCAAAGGGCGAGAGAAATGGTATGCATCCCGGACTGCTGGATCGTCTGCGGCTTACAGAGGAGCGCATAAAGGCGATGGCGGAGGGATTAACCCAGATTGCCGGGCTGCCGGATCCGGTGGGAGAGGTGACAGAAAGTTTTTCCCGCCCGAACGGATTGCAGATTCAGAAGCGTAGAGTGCCGATAGGGGTGGTCGGTATCATTTATGAATCCCGGCCCAATGTTACGGCGGATGCCTTTGGCCTGTGCTTTAAAACGGGGAATGCAGTCATTTTAAAGGGAGGAAGCGACGCTCTTTCTTCTAACAGGGCGATTGTGAAGGTATTGCGTGAGGCTTTAAAGGATTGCGGCATTCCCGAGGATGCGCTGCAGCTGATAGAGGATACGGACAGGGCTGTGACAGCTGCATTTATGAAAATGAAAGAGTACGTGGATGTGTTAATTCCGAGAGGGGGAGCGGGACTGATACGGAGCGTAGTGGAGAACAGTACGATTCCTGTGATTGAGACGGGAACGGGAAACTGTCACATTTATGTGGATAAGGATGCCGATACGGATATGGCGGTGAGGATTATTCTGAATGCAAAGACCCAGCGAATCGGCGTTTGTAATGCCTGTGAATCTCTGGTCATTCACAGGGATATCAGGGAGGCTCTTCTGCCGAAGCTTTCGGAAGCGCTTCGCGAAAAGAAAGTAGAACTTCGCGGGGATGAAGGAATCCGGGAGTATGTGCAGGATTGTATTCCTGCCTCGGAAGAGGATTATGCCACGGAATATCTGGATTATATTTTGTCCATAAAGACAGTGGACAGTCTGGAGGATGCGATTGCACATATTAATAAATATAATACCGGCCATTCCGAGAGTATTATTACGGAAAATCCTGAGGCGGCGGAACAGTTTTTGAATCAGATAGATGCCGCCTGCGTGTATGTGAATGCTTCCACCCGCTTTACGGACGGTTTTGAGTTTGGCTTTGGCGCGGAGATTGGAATCAGTACCCAAAAGCTTCATGCGAGAGGGCCTATGGGCCTAAAGGAACTGACCTCCTATAAATATACGATTACAGGCACGGGACAGATACGAGGATAAACAAAAAACGATTAAAAAGGAAAAAGGGATACTTATGAGCAGCATGAGAGGAATCGATACGCCTGTCAGACAGATACGCAGACGGGTTTTTAAGGAAGTGGCTAATCTGGCCTATGAATCTACGAATTTAAAAGATGATATGGAGGCCCTGCCCTATAAGATTGTAGATTATGACGAGTCCGATTATTGGGAGAGCGTTTATCGTGACAGAGCCATTATCCGTGAACGAATCCGTCTGGCCATGGGTATGAGTCTGCGGCCGGAAAACCGGGAACATCCGGGGCATCTGACAGAAGGCCTGGAGGAGAGTAATATTGATGAAAAATATTATGAGCCTCCGCTGATGCAGGTGATTCCGTCGGCATGTAACGCCTGTCCCGAAAATCGTTTTGAGGTCACCGATTCCTGTATGGGCTGTCTGGCGCATCCCTGTCAGGCGGTATGTCCCAGGGGCGCTATCAGCTGGGTGAACGGGAAATCGGTTATTGACCAGGATAAATGTATCAAATGCGGTAAATGCCAGGCGGTATGTCCCTATGACGCCATCTGTCATAAGGAGAGGCCCTGCAAGGCGGCCTGCGGAATCGGCGCCATTCAATCAGATAAGCGAAACAGAGCCATCATTGACAATGAAATGTGTGTGTCCTGCGGTATGTGTATGGTAAGCTGTCCTTTCGGGGCGATTGCGGATAAATCTCAGATATTCCAGCTGATTCGTTCCATGCAGTCCGGCAGGAAGATTATCGCTCAGGTAGCGCCTGCTTTTGTGGGCCAATTCGGGCCGAAGGTGACGCCGGAAATGTTTAAAACCGCTTTGAAGGAGCTGGGCTTTGCGGATGTATATGAGACGGCGGTGGGCGCAGATATGGGCTGCATGGCCGAGGCAGAGCATTATGTGAGGGAGGTGGCCACAGGTAATCAGGCCTTTGCCCTCACCTCCTGCTGTCCCTCCTGGTCTGTGCTGGCGAAGCATTTTTTCCCTGGAACCATTGATAAAATCAGCAATGAACTGACGCCCATGGTTGCCACCGCGCGTCTTATCAAAAAGGAGCATCCTGACGCCTCGGTGGTATTCATTGGTCCCTGCGCTTCCAAAAAGCTGGAGGCCAGCAGAAGGACCGTGCGTTCAGACGTAGATTTTGTCATTACCTTTGAGGAGCTGACCGGAATGTTTGAGGCGAAGGGAATCCTGCTGGAGGAAATAAAGGCCATGGACGAAATGAAGGACGCCACCGGAGCAGGACGGGGCTACGGCGTGGCGGGCGGAGTGGCCAATGCCATTGAACAGTGTATCAACACCTATTATCCGGGCACAAAGGTAAATATTCGGCATGCGGAGAGTCTTACCGAATGTAAGAAGATTCTGGCGCTGGCAAAGGCCGGTAGGATGGACGGCTGTTTAATTGAAGGAATGGCTTGTCCCGGAGGCTGCGTGGCCGGAGCGGGGACAAATATCGCTGTCTCTCAGGCCATGAAGGAAGTAGACAGGTTTAAGAATGCCGCCGCACAGTCGGTGCCGGATGAGGGCGTGGGATAAAGCGAGGTAAAAACGGCGTTTCAATCCAATTAAAACGATACATCAATAAGGCTGGAGGAGGAAGCCGAAAAGATTCAAGATAGACTTTGCAAAAAGAGTGTGTTATAATGCTGAAAGTCAATAGGTCAGTATATTAAGAACACACAGTGTTTCGGCCAGTGCCGGCGCTTTTGCATCGACAGGGTTGTCGGCTGTGTGTACAGAAATGAGGTTAATTATGACAAAAATCAGAACAAGATATGCACCCAGTCCTACCGGTAAAATGCATGTAGGCAATCTGCGTTCTGCATTGTATGAATTTTTAATTGCAAAGCATGAGGGCGGAGATTTCATACTTCGAATAGAGGATACCGACCAGGAGCGTTTTGTGGAGGGCGCTACGGAAATCATTTACCGTACCATGGCGAAAGCGGGGCTTGTACATGATGAAGGCCCTGATAAGGACGGAGGGTTTGGCCCCTATGTACAGAGTGAAAGAATGAAAACAGGCGTATATATGAAATATGCCCGGGAGTTGATTGATAAGAAAGAAGCCTATTATTGCTTTTGCGATAAGGAGAGATTGGCGTCCCTTAAGACAGAGGTGGTGGAGGGCAAGGAAATCAGTATTTATGACAAGCATTGTCTGAGCCTTTCAAAGGAGGAGGTAGAGGAAAATCTTGCCGCCGGAAAGCCCTTTGTCATTCGTCAGAATAATCCCAGGGAAGGTTCCACGACCTTTCATGATGAGCTGTATGGAGCTATTACGGTGGAGAATGCAGAGCTGGATGACATGATTTTGATTAAAACGGATGGTTATCCTACCTACAATTTTGCCAATGTGGTGGATGACCATATGATGCAGATTACCCATGTGGTAAGGGGAAATGAATATCTATCCTCCTCGCCGAAGTATCAGAGACTGTATGATGCCTTTGGCTGGGAGAGTCCGGTGTATGTGCATCTGCCCCTGATTACGGATGAGAATCATAAAAAGCTTTCCAAGAGGAGCGGTCATTCTTCCTTTGAAGATTTGCTGGAGCAGGGCTTTTTGACGGAGGCTGTCATAAATTATATTGCGCTGCTTGGCTGGAGCCCTGAGGATAACAGGGAGATTTTCAGCCTGGAGGAGCTGATAAAGGAATTTGATTATCGTCGTATCAGCAAATCGCCGGCGGTGTTTGATATGGTCAAGCTTCGCTGGATGAATGGCGAGTATATTAAGGCCATGGATTTTGACGCCTTTTATGAGCTGGCGGAGCCCTTTTTAAAGGCTGTGCTGACAAAAACCTTTGATTTAAAAAAGATTGCGGCTATGGTAAAGACCCGTATAGAGGTGTTTCCCGATATTGCAGGGCATGTGGATTTTTTTGAGGAGCTGCCCGAATATGACCCTCAGATGTATACTCACAAGAAGATGAAAACCAACAGCGAAACCTCGCTGGAGGTACTGAAGGATTTGCTTCCGATTCTGGAGGCACAGGAGGATTACAGTAATGACGGGCTGTATGCCCTTCTGGTAAAATATGTGGAGGAAAAGGGCGTTAAAAACGGCTATGTGATGTGGCCTGTGCGTACGGCTCTCAGTGGTAAGCAGATGACGCCTGCCGGCGCTACAGAGATTATGGAGATACTGGGCAAGGAAGAGTCCTTAGCCCGAATCAGAAAAGGCATTGCGCTTTTGGAGAATGCTTAAACTGCGGGAATTAAATGATGCACAGCGAAAAGCCGTGGCTTATGGGGCGGAGGATCCGCTATTGGTATTGGCGGGTCCGGGCTCCGGGAAAACCTTCACCCTGACAAAGCGTATTCTCTTTCTGATAGAGCAGGCACATATTTCTCCCGAAAAAATTCTGGTTCTGACCTTTGCCAAATCAGCGGCGCTTGATATGCAGCGCAGATTTCAGGAACAGCCGGAACTGAAAAATCAGACTTATCCCGTCAATTTTGGTACGTTTCATTCGGTATTTTATTCTATATTATGTCAGTCACATGTCTTAAAACCGGAGTGTTTCTTATCGGAGTCAGGAAAAAGAAATCTATTGCTTCCCCTAATCAAAGATTATTTTGCCGAAAAAAAGGAGGGCTATATAGGCAGTCCTTACAAGGAAGCGGCAGACCTGTTATCGGCCTTTAGTTTTTATAAGAATACCTGGGACAGGGAAAAAACGCTGCAAAGACTGTCTCCTGTCTGGAAGGACGCCTTTGACGGCATATTTCATATGTATGAGCAGAAGCGCATAAGCTGTGGAGGATTCGATTTTGATGATATATTACTGGAATGTCTGAAACTGTTTCGACAGAATCAAAATGGTCTGCATAGCTGGCAGGAACGCTTTCCCTATCTGCTTTTGGACGAATTTCAGGACATTAATCCGGTACAATACCAGGCTATCAGATTATTGGGGGAGGCGGGGCGTATTTTTGCGGTAGGGGATGACGACCAGTCCATTTATGGTTTTCGAGGCTCCAGCCCTGCCTGTATGCGGCAGTTTGCAAAGGATTTTCGGGCAAAACAGATACTTCTGGATGTGAATTATCGCAGCAACCCGGATATTGTAAAGGCCTCTCTTTTGGTAATCGGGGAGAATCAGGAACGCTTTCCTAAGAATCTTAGAGCGTATAAGAGCTCAGAGACAGAGGAAGATACGGTAAAGGTGCGGTATTTTCCCCAAAGGCAGGAGCAGACGGCCTATCTGTTGGAGCAGCTGGGGAAGATTCCCGGCGCACAGACCGGCGCCGTGCTGTTTCGGACGAACATACAGATGCAGCGTGTGGCGGCCTCCCTGAAACGGGCGGGTATTCCCTATACCGTGCGGGAAAAAAGTCAGAATATCTATGAACATTTTGTCGTAAGGGATATGATGGCGTATTTGACTCTGGCCGACAAAGCGGGTAAGAGTAAGTCTGACGACCTTCTTCAGATTATCAATAAGCCCATGCGATATGTCAGCAGGGAGGTGATGGCTATGGGGCAGCCCGACCTGCCCAAATTGCTGGCCTATTACGAACAGAGCCCGGAAAGCGCCGGAAAGGAAGCTGCGATAAAGGAACTGGTAAAGCTTCAGCAGCAGTTAAAAAGAATGGAGGGGATGTCTCCTTTTCTGGCGATACAATATATTCGTAAGGTAGTGGGTTACGAAAATTATCTGTACCGGCTTGCAGGAAAAAACGAAAGAGAATGGACAGAATGGAGAGAGCTTTTGGAGTGGTTATCCGGGGAAGCGGTATTTTTTGAGAATGTTCAGGATTGGACGGTGTTTCAACGGCAGAAAGACCGGGTCAAAGCAGCTCCCGTCAGGGAGCCGGAAAATCACTCTGTTCAGTTGATGACGGTACATGCTTCCAAGGGACTGGAGTTCGACAGAGTCTGGATTCCGGATTGCAATGAACGGATTTTCCCCTATGGTCAAATGCACGATTCAGAGACGCTGGAGGAGGAGAGGCGGATTTTTTATGTGGCTATGACAAGAGCAAAAAAAAGCCTGGAGCTGCTCTGCCTTACCGGCACAGCAGACAGCCCCAGACAACCCTCGCGCTTTTTGACGCCTATTCCTCGACTATTTCATCAAATTCACAGTTGTCAAGATACTCGTCAAAGGCATCCGACACCTTTTCATACTCCTCGTCGTCCTCGATAAAGTCCAAAACAGGCTCTTCATCGGAATCATCAGGATTTTCGCTATAACGATAGAACCATACCTCGCCGTCCTGATTCGTACCGTCCTTCTCTAAAGGAAGCAGTACAATATAATCCTGGTTTTCCACTGTCAGAATAGTGATTACTGCACAATTTACGACAGCTCCGTCCTCTAATTCCAGTTCGACGGTCATTTCCTCATCCGGTAAATCATTGTTGTTTGCCATAACAGAGTCTCCTTTTTTATGATATTTGCTTGTGATTTATGTCATAATCTTTTATAATACCTATGTATCAATATAACTTGTCAGGCAGAAAAAAGCAAGCAGTATTGACAGGAAGAGATGAAAGGCGGAGGCAGTATGAATAATAGACAATCACCATATCCCTTGGGGGCGCATTATGAGAAGGGGAAAATCCGTTTTGCCTTTGCTTCCGTACACGAAAACTGTGGTGTGCTGTTATATGATAGAAAAACAGGCGCATTACTGGACAAAAGACCTTTCCGGGTAAAAGACAGGATAGGGAATATTTATGGCAGCTGCATGAAGCTGGCCAATCCGAATGCTGTGACTTATCAGTTTTATGAGGAAGATAAGGTCATACCGGATGCTTATGCAAGGGCTTTTTCGGACAGGGGAGTCTATGGCAGGGCATGCAGGCCGGAGGAATTAAAAGCAGTTATCTATACAGACCGTTACGATTGGGGAGAGGATGTAAATCCCCGGATTCCCTATGAAAACTGTCTGTGTTATTGTCTGCATGTGAGAGGATTTACCGCTCATAAATCCTCTAAGGCGGCGGCAAGGGGAACCTTTGCAGGATTGATGGAAAAGCTTCCCTATTTAAAGGAAACGGGTATTACGACGCTGGAGTTTCAGCCCCTTTATGAATTTGTGGAGCATCCCGTAGCCCAAGAGGAAGAACTTTTTTTGCAGCCCAATCAGGAGAGCAAATTGAATTACTGGGGTTATACAAAGGGCTATTATTATGCGCCGAAGGGAAGCTACAGCGCCTGTCAGGATGCCGTCAGGGAATGTAAGGATATGATTCGGAGCCTGCATAAGAACGGGATGGAGGCCGTGCTGCAATTTTATTTCGACAGGAATACCACCGGAAGAGAAATTCTGGATATCCTGCGCTTTTGGGTGTTGGAATACCATGTGGACGGGTTTCATCTGATGGGAGCGGATTTACCCGTTCAGGATTTGGCAAGAGACCCTATGCTCGCGGATACGAAGCTCTGGTATTATAGCTTTGACGGGATAGGCATAAAGGATAAGGAGGCCTGGAGCCATTTGGCCCGGCTTGCGGTATATGAGGATTCCTATCTTTTTGATATGCGCAAATATCTGAAGGGCGATGAGGATATGGTGGCAAAGGTGCTTTATCAGATGCGCCATATTCCCGAGGGGACAGGACGGATTCATTTTCTCAGTAATTATTATGGCCTGACATTGATGGACACATTTTCCTATGACAGAAAGCATAATGAGGCGAATGGCGAGGATAACCGGGACGGCGGCGATTACAATTGCAGCTGGAATTGCGGCGAGGAGGGAGCTACCCGTAAGAAAAGGATTCAGCGGTTGCGAAAACAGCTATATAAAAATGCATTGTGTATGTTGTTTTTCACAAGCTCGACGCCCCTGATTTTTATGGGGGATGAATTTGGAAATTCTCAGGGGGGAAATAATAATCCCTATTGTCAGGACAATGATACCACCTGGCTGAATTGGCGGGATTTGGATAAAAACAGAGAATTGTATACATTTTTCTGCAGTCTTGCCCGGTTGAGAAGAGAGCATCCGGTTCTGCGCCCGCAGGCAGAGCCGAGAGTCATGGACTATATTTCCTGTGGTTATCCCGATTTGTCCTATCATGGGCAGAACGCCTGGAGGCCGCAGCTGGAAAGCTATAGCAGGCAGGTAGGAATGATGTATTGCGGCAAATATGCCAGAACAGGCAACAGAAGGACGGATGATTTTTTCTATGTGGCCATGAATATGCACTGGGAACCTCACGAACTGGCGCTGCCCAGGCTGCCGAAGGATTTGAAATGGCAGCTTTCTATTCATACAGATATGTCGGGAGCGCAGACAGGGACGGAAACAAAAGGAGAGGGCGAGAAGGAACTCTTGCCGGCCCTTGCCGGACAGGAGCCGGTAAAACAGGTTGCCCCCCGCAGTATTTGTATTTTTACAAGCGTAAAGGCTTAAGAGGTATTCGGGCTAAACTGCTCTGACAGGGAGGATTCGTATGAGCAAGTTTTGGAAGCATTTAAAAACCATATCCTATCATAAATATCTGGTTGCCAGAGGCTGTTTTCAGATAGGGCTGTATAAGCAGGGACTTTTGCATGATATGTCCAAGTACAGTCCGACGGAATTTTTAGTAGGAGTAAAGTATTACCAGGGGAACCGGAGTCCCAATAATGCGGAGAGAGAGGACAGGGGCTATTCTGCGGCATGGCTCCATCACAAGGGACGTAATAAGCATCACTACGAATATTGGATTGACTACAGCGTTCAAAGCGCCGAGGGAGGCATGGTGCCGGTTCCCATGCCGGACCGTTATATTGCGGAGATGATAATGGATCGTATCGCCGCCGCCAAGGTTTATGAGGGCGATAAGTATACAGATGCATCGGCTCTAAGGTACTATTGCAAGAGAGGAACGGGTCAGGCTCCGATTCATGAAAAGACCGCAAAAAAGCTGCTTTATTATCTGGAGCTGCTTGCACAGGAGGGAGAAAAGGCTGCTTTCGCCCGCATCAAAAAGGAGTTGGCGGGTAAAAAATAATGGTGTACAGGCAAACTTTATCCGGAGGAGGAATATGATAAGATAAAGCCTATAAAGGGTATCATCTTATGAATTGCTGGATTATTTTCATTTTGCTGCTTTTTTGCGGCGGAAATAATGGATGCGGATGCAATAACGCAGGAGATTGCAGAGAAAGTCGCCAGAACGGAGACTGTGGCTGCGGCCGTGACAGAGGCCGTGACAGAGATTGCGACAGAAACCGCGACAGAGACCGTGACTGTGATTGTGACAGAGACCGTGACAGGGATTGTGACAGAGACAGCGACTGCGGATGCAACGACAGAATTCCTTCTCCCAGAAATAATGATTTTCCCAGTTACAACAGCTGTGGAGAGAACCGCGGATGCGACAGGGATTCATAAAAAATCGGTAAATGAATTAAAAAGGGAATGGACTGCGGCAGAGGCTGCAGTCTTTTTCTTTGTTTGTCCGAAGCAGGCGCTTTTATGAATGCGGGCTGAACTGTTACTTTTGAAAGGCAAATTTTAGGAAAAAGAATTTACAATGATAAATTTTGTGGTACAATAATCTAAATGCGAATAAAGGAGGCGTCAGCTATGGAAAAAGCAAAATATGTGGCGTATGTCTCTACTTATACACAGGGAGACAACCACGGCATTAAAATATATGATGTGGATATGAAGAAGGGCCGGTTTATTGAAAAGGATAAGGTGGAAATCAGCAATTCCTCTTATGTAAGTATTTCTCATAATGGGAAATATTTGTATTCTATTACTGATTTTGGGGTGGAAGCCTATGTGATTATGCCCGACGGAAGTTTGGAATTTATGAATTTTGCGCCAATCAACGGTATGAGAGGCTGTTATGTATCTACCGATTATACGGACGGCTATCTGTTTGTGGCAGGTTATCATGACGGTAAGCTCACCGTCCTCAGGCTGAAGGAGGACGGTTCTATCGGCGAGATTACGGATGAAATATTCCATAAAGGGCTGGGCAGCGGTGTGGAGCGTAATTTCAGGCCCCATATCAACTGTGCGAGAATGACGCATGACAATAAATATCTGTTGGTGGCAGACCAGGGAATGGACCATGTAAATGTATATGAATTCAATGTGGATTATGGTACGGTGAAGCTGGTGGATATCATTAGAAGCGAGTTGGAGTCTGCTCCGAGACATATTAAAATTTCCAAGGACGGACGCTATATCTATATTGTCCATGAATGGAAATGCTATATTGCCGTCTATTTATATGAGGAGAGAAACGGTAATCCGTATTTCGAAAAGGTTCAGACGATACAGACGGTTTCCATGCCTCGAGGCAGCAATAATGCCGCTTCGGCGTTAAGCTTTTCCGCGGATTATAAATATCTTTTAAGCTCCAATGCGGGCGATAATTCCGTGGTGGTCTATCATGTAAATGAAAAGGACGGCACACTGACTCAGAATTTTTGTCTGCCTATCAGCGGAGAGTATCCTAAGGATGCGGAGCTGTTTCCCAATAATAAATTTTTAGTGTCTCTCAATCATGAGACCAATACTATGACCTTTTTCCATATAGATTTGGAGAAGGGAACCATGGTTATGAACGGCGCTCCCGTCAAGGTGAACCAGCCGAACTGTATTGTGTTTCACAAAATTTCCTGAATCAAAAATCCCGGGGCGTTAAGTCGCGGGATTTTTAAACCATAAAAAGCAAAAAACAGCAAGAGCCGGGAATTGTGTTTGCATAAGGCTTCTCATTATTTGTGGTAAAAGGCAGTCATGTCCTCCAGTTTTGCAGACATGTTGAGCATCATGGCGTCCAGCAGGGTAATGGCAGTCATGCATTCCATTACCACAACGGCCCTGGGGACGATAACCGGGTCATGGCGTCCTTTGATGTGGATGTCAATATTTTCACCGTCCCGGTTTATGGTCTGCTGCGTGGAGAAGATGGAGGGGGTGGGCTTCACGGAAGCTTTGATGAAGATAGTATCTCCATCGCTGATGCCGCCCAGAATGCCGCCTGCATGGTTGGTACGCTTGCCGATTTGTCCCTCTGCGGAGAAGAAGGCGTCATTATTCTTGCTGCCTCTGCGTGTGCTTACGGCGGTGCCTGCGCCTATTTCCACGGCCTTTACGGCTCCGATGGACATGATGGCTTTAGCCAGGTTGGCGTCCAGCTTTTCAAATACGGGGTCGCCGATGCCGGCGGGCATGCCTTGCACTTCACAAATCATACTGCCGCCTGAGGAGTCGGTTTCGCTTTTTAATTGTTCTATATAAGCTACGGCTTCCCTGTCAGCCTGATAATCGGGCATAGCTGTGGCTGTGGTAAGCCGGGCCGTCTCGTCAAAGCGGGAAAAATCCACCGTTACAGGGCCGATGGAATAGGTATAAGCCCTTACGGTGACGCCCATCTGTTCCAGAAGCTTGCAGGCAATGGCTCCGGCGGCCACACGGCCAATGGTCTCTCTGCCGGAGGAGCGTCCTCCGCCTCTGTAATCCCTGAAGCCATATTTTTTGTCAAAGGTATAATCGGCATGTCCGGGCCGGTAGTATTCGGCAATCTCTTTATAATCCCCGGATATCTGGGAGGTGTTTCGCACCATGAGAGAGATGGGAGTGCCTGTGGTGCGTCCCTCGAATAGGCCGGAGAGGATTTGGATAGTATCGTCCTCTTTGCGAGGAGTGGTAATGCTGCTGGCGCCGGGCTTTCTTCTGTCCAGATAGCGTTGAATATCGTCGCCGCACAGCGCAAGGCCTGCGGGACAGCCGTCTATGACAACGCCCAGAGCTTCTCCGTGAGATTCCCCCCATGTTGTAATGCGAAAAATGGTGCCGAATGTAGAACCTGCCATCTGAATGACCTCCTGCAAATGATTTCAAAGGAAATTATATCGGAAAGCATTCCAAAAGGCAACTTTTTTAGAAAAAATAGTGCATATCTGTGAAAAGTATGATAATATGCAATTAAAAGTAACAGTTATCATAGGCTTACAGTAGTCATATTGGCTTTTGACAACAGATATAAAAAGGATTTGGGAACCCATGAAAAAGACTCTGGAAGAGCGCATCAAATCAAGATGTATTAAATTCGGCAGGAAAAACAGATTGTGCAGTATCCTGATAGTACCTGTACTGGTGGTCAGTATGTTTTTTTTGCATGCATGCAGATATTTACGGGACAATACAAAAAGGCTTGCCATGGCGTCCATGGCCTTTTGTCTGTTTACCGTTTACAGCAGCTTTTCCTTTCCCATGTTTATCAGTGAGAATGGGCAGAGAAGTATGTTCGATGAGATGCTGGACGCTTCGGGGCGCACGGTAACGCTGGCCCAGGAGGAGGTTCTGGATTTAGAGAATGTGGAGATTCTGGAGGACGAGGACGTCATAGAGGACGGCGAGTATGACGAGGCGTCTCACGGGCTTACGATTATTGATAAGTATGAAGCGGATGAAATCTTATCTTCTATCCGGAACAGATATCCTGACAATGACGGGAAGCAGGAGACGGAGCCGGAGGATATCCGGGAGTATTGCTTCTCGCCGGACGACTGGAGGCTGGTACTGATTAATAAGCAGCATTCTATCCCTGAGGATTACAGCTTTACCTTCGGTACGATTAATACCTTAAAGGGAAAGATGCAGTGCGACGAGAGAATTATAGATGATTTGTCCGATATGCTTACCGCCGCCAAGGAGGAGGATATCCATCTGACAATCTGTTCTCCTTACCGGGATTTGGAATATCAGAAAATGTTGTTTAACCGTAAGATAAACCGTTATCTGAAGAAGGGAATGTCCTATGTGGAGGCCTATAGACTGTCCAGCCAGGTGGTTACCGTTCCGGGAGCCAGCGAGCATCAGCTGGGTCTTGCGCTGGATATTGTATGCAGCAGCTATCTGGATTTGGACGAGGGCTTCAGCGAAACGCCGGCGGGTATCTGGCTGGCTCAAAACAGTTATAAATATGGTTTTATTCTGCGCTATCCGAAGGGTAAGGAAGCGATTACGGGCATCGATTATGAGCCATGGCATTTCCGTTATGTGGGAGTGGAGGCCGCTACGGTCATGACGCAGGAGGAATTGACATTAGAGGAATTTTGGGAGGAATATCTATAGATGTATCATTTGCTGAAGCAGGAGGGACGGGCAAAACGGGGAGAGCTGGTGACGGTTCATGGAGTGATTCAGACACCGGTATTTATGAATGTGGGGACGGCTGCGGCTATCAAGGGCGCCGTGTCCTCGGCAGATTTGGAGGAAATCAAGACACAGGTGGAATTGTCTAACACCTATCATCTTCATGTGCGGCCCGGAGACGAGATTATCAGGAAGTTGGGCGGGCTGCACCGGTTTATGTCCTGGGAGAAGCCGATTCTCACGGATTCCGGCGGCTTCCAGGTATTTTCTTTGGCTGGCTTACGGAAAATTAAGGAAGAGGGCGTTTATTTTCACTCTCATGTGGACGGACGCAAGATATTCATGGGACCGGAGGAGAGTATGCAGATACAATCCAATCTTGGTTCTACCATAGCCATGGCATTCGACGAATGTGCGCCCAGCAAGGCAGAACGAACCTATGTGCAGGCTTCCGTTGAACGGACTACCCGATGGCTGGTGCGGTGCAAAAAGGAAATGGACAGGCTGAACAGCCTTGAGGATACCGTTAACAGGGAGCAGCTGCTCTTTGGCATCAATCAGGGGGCCGTCTATGACGATATTCGCATGGAGCATGCAAAACAGATTGCGGAGCTTGATTTGGACGGTTATGCCGTGGGAGGTCTGGCGGTAGGAGAGAGCCACGAGGAGATGTATCATGTATTGGAACAGGTGGTGCCGCTTCTTCCCAAGGATAAGCCCACTTATTTGATGGGAGTGGGGACGCCTGCGAATATTCTGGAAGGAGTGGAGCGGGGCGTGGATTTCTTTGATTGTGTTTATCCTACCAGAAACGGACGCCACGGCCATTTATATACAAATCATGGCAGAATCAATCTGTTCAATGCCAGATACGAGTTGGATTCCAGACCGATTGAGGAGGGCTGCGGATGTCCTGCCTGCAGCCGTTATTCCAGAGCTTATATCCGGCATTTATTAAAGGCGGGGGAAATGCTGGGAATGCGGCTTTGCGTATTGCATAATCTGTATTTTTATAACACGATGATGGAAGAAATACGGGATGCGCTGGACCGGGGCGGCTTTGCCGCCTATAAAAAAGAAAAGCTGGAGCGGATGAATACCCCCATAGATTAAATTCCGAATCTAAGGAAACATTTTCGTTGGCATTTCCCTGAAATAAATTTCTGAAATTTTTTATTTCTGAAATTTTGTTGAAAAGGACTTGCCTCCTTACGGGATTTTGTGTATCATACTTACTTGAGAGTTTTCATGGCGTCAGTCGCCGGATAGGAGGAATAATGGGTATATTATTGAGTGAGGCAGGTGCGGATGCTGCAGGTACGGGAGCGGTAAGCCTGATTGGTACGTTTTTACTTTATGCCGTATTTTTGGTGGCAATGTGGTTTATCCTGATAAGGCCTCAGAGTAAAGAAAAGAAGAGGGTAGCGGCGATGCTTTCTTCTATGGAAATCGGCGATTGTGTGTTGACCACGTCCGGTTTTTACGGAATTATCATTGATATTACGGATGACACCGTGATTGTTGAATTTGGCAATAACAAGAATTGTCGTATCCCCATGGACAAGTCAGCTATCAGCCGTATTGAAAAAGCCGGTGAGAATTAAGAGAAAAGAGAAAGGCAATGCCGGAAGGCATTGCTTTTTTATTATCTTTCATGGCTAACAGTTGAAATTTGGCGGGGAATCGGTTATTATGATAAAAGTGATGTTTTATAAATTACAGAAATTATGTCAAATAACAGATAAAAAGGGAGGTTTTGTATGGAATTAAAGATTACCTGTATTCCCGGTGACGGCATTGGCCCGGAGATTGTAGCGGAGGCAAAGAAGGTTTTAGATAAGGTGGCGGAGGTTTACGGACACCGGATAAGCTATACGGATATCCTGATGGGCGGCGCATCCATTGATGTGTACGGAGTGCCTCTTACCGAGGAGGCTGTTGCCGCAGCGAAGGCTGCGGACGCCGTATTGATGGGCTCGATTGGCGGTAATACCACAACCTCTCCCTGGTATAAGCTTCCGCCCGAAAAAAGACCGGAGGCGGGTCTTTTGGCCATGCGCAAGGCATTGAATCTGTTTGCGAATCTCCGTCCGGCGGTATTGTATGACGAACTTTCCGGTGCGTGTCCCCTGAAGGAGGAAATCAGCAAAAAAGGCTTTGATATGATGATTATGAGAGAGCTTACCGGCGGCCTGTATTTCGGAGAACGCAGAACGATAGAGGAAAACGGGGTAAAGAAGGCCATTGATACGCTGACCTATGACGAGAACGAAATCAGACGGATTGCCGTCAAGGGCTTTGACATTGCCATGAAGCGCAAAAAGAAGGTTACCAGTGTGGATAAGGCCAATGTGCTGGATTCCTCCCGGCTCTGGAGAGCAGTGGTGGAGGAAGTGGCAAAGGATTATCCCCAGGTGACGCTGGAGCATATGCTGGTGGACAACTGCGCCATGCAGCTGGTAAAGGACCCTGCCCAGTTTGACGTCATTCTTACAGAAAATATGTTTGGGGATATCCTTTCGGATGAGGCCAGTATGGTGACGGGATCTATCGGCATGCTTGCCAGCGCCAGCTTAAACGACAGCAAATTCGGTCTGTATGAGCCCAGCCATGGCTCGGCTCCTGATATTGCCGGGCAGGATATTGCCAATCCAATTGCCACGATTCTGAGTGCAGCCATGATGCTGCGTTACAGCTTTGATTTGGACAAAGAGGCGGATGCCATTGAGGCGGCCGTGAAAAAAACGCTGCAGGAGGGCTATCGCACGGTGGATATTATGTCTGAGGGCTGTACAAGAGTCGGCTGTTCCCGGATGGGGGATTTGCTGGCGGAGCGTATTCAAGTTTAGGGAAACAACGATGAAAATAAAGAGGCCGGTATGTGGTCAGAGTACGCCAGAAGGCATATAGGAGGTAGATATGAGAAGTGATTCCGTTAAGACAGGCGCTGCGCAGGCGCCTCACAGAAGTCTTTTTAATGCATTGGGTTATACGGAGGAGGAGCGCCGTCGCCCTATGATTGGCATTGTAAGCTCTTACAATGAGATTGTGCCCGGACATATGAATCTGGATAAAATTGTGGAGGCCGTAAAGATGGGCGTGGCCATGGCCGGCGGTATGCCGGTGGTATTTCCGGCCATAGCGGTATGTGACGGTATTGCCATGGGGCATATCGGCATGAAGTATTCTCTGGTGACCAGAGATTTGATTGCGGACAGCACCGAGTGTATGGCGCTTGCTCACGGCTTCGACGGTCTGGTGTGCGTGCCCAATTGTGATAAGAATGTGCCGGGGCTTTTGATGGCTGCGGCAAGATTAAATATTCCTACGATATTTGTTTCCGGCGGCCCGATGCTGGCCGGTCGTGTGAAGGGACAGAAGAGAAGTCTGTCCTCCATGTTTGAGGCAGTAGGCAGCGTGTCTGCAGGTACAATGACAATGGAGGAGCTTTGTGAATTTGAGGAAAAGGTATGTCCTACCTGCGGTTCCTGCTCCGGCATGTACACGGCGAACTCTATGAACTGTCTGACGGAGGCTATCGGTATGGGCCTTAGAGGCAACGGTACGATTCCTGCGGTGTATTCCGAGCGTATTCGATTGGCGAAGCGTGCCGGCATGAAGATTATGGAGCTTGTAGAGAAGGATATCAAACCCCGTGATATCATGACGGAAGAAGCGTTCCTGAATGCGCTTACCGTGGATATGGCACTGGGATGCTCCACGAATTCCATGCTGCATCTGCCTGCCATTGCCAGAGAGGCCGGAGTGGATTTGAATCTGGATATTGCCAACGAGCTGTCGGCCAGGACGCCCAATCTCTGCCATCTGGCCCCGGCAGGCCCTACTTATATAGAGGATTTAAACGAGGCCGGCGGCGTATATGCGGTTATGAAGGAATTGACAAAGAAAGATTTGCTGAATCTGGACTGCATGACCGTAAACGGTACGACTATCGGAGAAAATATTAAGGATTGTAAGAACCTGAATCCTGAGGTTATCCGTCCTGTGGAGAATCCTTATTCGGAGACCGGAGGCATTGCCATTCTGAAAGGCAATCTGGCTCCGGACAGCGGCGTGGTGAAGCGTTCCGCTGTTGTGCCTGAGATGATGGTGCATGAGGGCCCTGCAAGAGTATTTGACTGCGAGGAGGACGCTATCGAGGCAATTAAGGGCGGCGATATTGTGGCAGGCGACGTGGTGGTCATTCGCTATGAAGGGCCTAAGGGAGGCCCCGGAATGAGAGAAATGCTGAATCCCACCTCCGCCATTGCGGGCATGGGACTGGGCTCTTCCGTGGCGTTAATTACGGACGGACGTTTCTCCGGTGCATCCAGAGGCGCATCCATCGGTCATGTCTCTCCTGAGGCGGCTGTGGGCGGCCCGATTGCACTGGTGGAAGAGGGGGATATCATTCGAATCGATATTCCTGCCAATAAACTGGATGTGCTGGTTTCCGATGAAGTGCTGGCTGAGAGAAGAGCAAAATGGCAGCCCAGGGAGCCGAAGGTGACAACGGGATACCTCTCAAGATACAGAGAGCTTGTAACAAGTGGTAACCGAGGAGCGGTTTTGGAGGTACCCGGAAAGTAAGGTAAATAAGGATATCTGAATATAGGAGGAAAGACCAATGCAGTTAAATGGTTCGGAAATCATATTAGAATGTTTAAAGGAGCAGGGAGTGGATACCGTATTCGGATATCCGGGCGGGACTATCTTAAATGTCTATGACGCCCTGTATAAGCACAGCAGCGAGATTCGCCATGTGTTGACCAGTCACGAGCAGGGAGCCGCTCATGCGGCCGACGGTTATGCCAGAGCTACCGGGAAGGTAGGAGTCTGTATGGCTACCAGCGGCCCCGGAGCCACTAATCTGGTGACGGGTATTGCCACCGCATATATGGATTCTGTGCCCATAGTAGCGATTACGGCTAATGTGAATCTGCCCCTTTTGGGAAAGGATACCTTTCAGGAGGTGGATATCGCCGGGGTGACGATGCCGATAACAAAGCATGGTTTTATTGTGAAGAAGGTGGAGGAGCTGGCGTCTACGGTGCGTAAGGCCTTTGCCATTGCAAGGAGCGGCAGACCCGGTCCTGTGCTGGTGGATGTGACCAAGGATGTGACGGCTGCAGTCTGTGAGTTTACCCCTGCGCAGCCGGAGAAAAAGGAGCATAGGGACAGCTATACCCAGGAGGATTTTGAGAGAGTTCTTCAATATATAGAGGAGTCCCAAAGGCCTTATATTTATCTGGGAGGAGGCGCGATTCTTTCGGGCGCCTCCGAAGAGGTTGCGGCTTTTGCGGAGCTGATTGACGCTCCTGTGTGCGACACTCTGATGGGGAAGGGAGCCTTTGACGGCTACAGTCCCCGATATACCGGTATGATAGGAATGCATGGAACCAAGACTTCTAATCTCGGCGTAAGCCGGTGCGACCTTTTGATTGCGCTGGGCGCAAGATTCTCTGACCGTGTTATCGGTAACCCCAAACGCTTTGCGGAAGGGGCAAGAGTGATTCATATGGATATCGATGCGGCTGAAATTAACAAGAATATCCGTGCGGACGCCTGTCTGGTAGGAGATTTAAAGAGTGTTTTACAGAAGCTGAACAAGAGTCTGCATAAAAAGGAAAACAGAGAGTGGATGCAATCCATTCAGGAGCTCAAGACGAAATATCCCTTGAAATATGATAAAGAGGAATTGTCCTGTCCTTATGTGATAGAGGAGCTTGACCGGATTACGAAGGGAGACGCCATCATTACTACGGATGTGGGACAGCACCAGATGTGGGCAGCTCAGTATTATAAGTATACAAAGCCCCGTACCTTCCTGTCCTCGGGAGGACTGGGAACCATGGGTTATGGCCTCGGAGCGTGTATCGGGGCGCAGGTAGGCCGGCCGGATAAGCTGTGCGTCAATATTGCAGGCGACGGGTGCTTTCGGATGAATATGAACGAGCTGGCGACCGCCAGTCGTTACAACATCCCCCTGATACAGATAGTTATCAATAATCATGTGCTGGGAATGGTTCGTCAGTGGCAGACCCTGTTTTATGAGAAACGGTATTCTCAGACAGTGCTGCATGACAAGGTGGACTTTTGTAAGGTGGCGGAAGGACTGGGCTGTACGGCCATCCGTGTCACAAAAAAGGAAGAGGTGGCACCTGCCATTGAGAAGGCGATTTCCTTAAAAGCTCCGGTATTGATAGAATGTATTATTCCCGATGACGACAAGGTTTTCCCCATGGTGCCGGCCGGAGCGCCTATCAGTGAGGTGTTTGACGGGGATGATTTGAAAAGGCAGTCTTAAATGAAACGGAAACCAAGACCAAAGCTAAAATTTTATAGTAAATTGCTTCTATTATGCTGCGCTGCCATATATGTGGCGATGGTAATCTATTTTTGGAACCGTTTTGCGCCGAATGTATGGATTAACGGAATCTACTGTACGGGAAAGACGGCGGAGGAGGTCAACCGGGAGCTTCTGGCGTCTGCGGTATTGCCTGAAAAGCTGGTGGTGACCGGTTATCTCTCGGAAGAGGGGACAGAGGGCTCTCAGACTCTTGTGCTTGCGGATATCGCTTTTTCCATGGACTATCTGGAAGAGCTGAAAGAGCATATGAACAATCAAATCCCCTGGCGGTGGCCTGCCTGTCTGACTGCTTCCCAAAATCATGAGGTGCCTGCGGCTTACTCTTACGATACGGCTAAGCTGATAAGTTGTCTGGAAAGCATGTCGGTATATACGCAGGAGGATATGCCGGAGGACTACTTTATTCAATATGCAGGCTCGGGCCAGGGTTATACGCTTTATGACGGCATGATGAACCGCCTGGATACGGAAGCGGCGGTGAAATGTATCAAGGAGGCTCTGACAAAGGGACAGGAAGAAGTGAATCTCATGGAGAGCGGCTGCTATTATGATGTACCGCTGTCCCGGAAGCAGGAGAATACAAGGCTTCTCTGGACAAAATTGGAGAGCTTTCAGCAAAACAGTCCCAGTTATGATTTTGAGGAGGAAAAGCTTCAGTTAAGTCCCGACGATATGGTTTCCTTTATACAAAAGAGCGACGATAGACTTCCCCTTGTGGATGAGGAGGGCGCCTTTGTGCTGGACGAGGAGGCTATCGCGCTGTTTGTGGAGAAAATGGCGAATGAATACGATACCTATAAGAAAGATTGGAGCTTTTTGAGTACCAGGGGCGACACGGTTGCCGTTCAGGGAGAGACCTATGGAGGAATTATCGACAGAGAGACAGAAATCCTTTGGCTGACGGAATATCTGAACCGGCTGCTTCAGGGGGAACCAATAGCGGCGGAGGAAAAAATACATATACCTGTTTACCGACAGGAGCCCTATTATCGGGGAAAGGATTCTGTCGGCCCTACTTATATAGAGGTGGATATGACCGAACAAAGGCTTTATTATTATGACGAGGGACGCCTGACGCTGGAGACAGACGTCGTTACGGGAAGTGTCAGACCGAAGAGAGAGACGCCGGAGGGCGTGAACTATGTTTATGCAAAGCAGCAAAACAGAACGCTTCGAGGGCCGGGCTACGCAACCTTTGTAAAATACTGGATGCCGGTAAACGGGAATATCGGGCTTCATGACGCCTCCTGGCGGAAGGAATTCGGCGGAGACATTTACCTGACGAACGGCTCCCACGGCTGTGTCAATCTTCCCTCGGACAAGGCAGACGAGCTGTATCAGGAGGTGGAAATAGGTACTCCTGTAGTGATGTTCTATTAAAAAAACAGGAAAAAATGTAACAATTTGGTTGACGAAAGAAAGCAGAAAGTTTATCCTATAGCTAATGGTTTTTTTATAATTATGAAAAATATATTTCCAGGAGGATTTTGAAAATGGCAAGAGTGTACAATTTTTCGGCCGGCCCTGCAGTACTGCCCGAAGAGGTGTTAAAGGAAGCTGCTGAGGAGATGCTTGACTATAAGGGTACAGGCATGTCTGTTATGGAGATGAGCCATCGTTCTAAGGCTTACGAGACAATCATCAAGGAAGCGGAAGCTGATTTACGAGAGCTGATGAACATTCCTGACAATTATAAGGTATTGTTTCTTCAGGGCGGCGCCAGCCAGCAGTTTGCAATGATTCCCATGAATCTGATGAAGAATAAAGTAGCTGACTATATTGTAACTGGCCAGTGGGCAAAGAAAGCTTATCAGGAAGCTTCCATTTACGGTAAAGCAAATAAGATTGCATCCTCCGAGGATAAGATGTTCTCTTACATACCCGATTGTTCTGATTTACCTGTCAGTGATGATGCGGATTATGTATATATCTGTGAAAACAATACGATTTACGGTACAAAGTTCAAGACGCTGCCCAATACGAAGGGCAAGCCCCTGGTGGCGGACGTATCCAGCTGTTTTCTGTCTGAGCCTGTAGATGTGACGAAATACGGTGTAATTTATGGCGGCGTGCAGAAGAATATCGGGCCTGCAGGCGTTGTCATTGTGATTATTCGTGAAGATTTGATTACGGAGGATGTATTGCCCGGTACACCTACCATGTTGAAATATAAGATTCATGCCGATAATGAATCTCTGTACAATACGCCTCCTGCTTACGGCATTTATATCTGCGGCAAGGTATTTAAGTGGTTAAAGAAAAGAGGCGGCCTGGAGGCCATGAAGGAATACAATGAAAAGAAGGCAAAGCTTCTGTATGACTTCCTGGATGGAAGTAAGCTCTTTCAGGGCACTGTCCGCAAGGAGGACCGTTCTTTAATGAATGTGCCTTTCGTCACCGGCAGCGAGGAGCTGGATGCCAAATTCGTACAGGAGGCAAAGGCGGCCGGCTTTGAGAATCTGAAGGGCCACAGAACCGTGGGCGGTATGCGCGCCAGCATTTATAATGCCATGCCTATTGAGGGCGTGGAGAAGCTGGTGGAGTTTATGAGAAAGTTTGAAGCAGAGAATAGGAAATAATACAGAGCTAAAAGGAGGATGAACATGTTTAAGATAAATTGTCTGAATCCCATCTCCAAAGTGGGACTTGAGAATCTGACTGCCGATTATACCATGACGGAAGAGGTGAGCGAGGCGGAGGGTATTTTGGTGAGAAGCGCATCCATGCATGAGATGGAGCTGTCCGACAGCCTGTTGGCAGTAGCGAGAGCCGGCGCGGGCGTCAATAATATTCCCCTGGAAAAATGTGCCGAAAAGGGTATCGTGGTATTTAATACGCCCGGAGCAAACGCCAACGGTGTAAAAGAGCTGGTGATTGCCGGTATGCTGCTGGCTGCCCGTGATGTGACAGGCGGCATTGAATGGGTCAAAGGCGCAGCTGGTGATGAAACGATTGCAAAGACGGCGGAGAAGGAAAAGAAGAATTTTGCGGGAACTGAAATTCAGGGAAAGAAGCTGGGTGTTATTGGCCTGGGCGCTATCGGCGTCAAGGTGGCGAATGCCGCCGTCGGGATGGGCATGGATGTTATCGGTTATGACCCTTATCTTTCGGTGCATGCTGCATTAAGCCTGACCCGTTCCGTTAAGGTGGTTACTGCCGTGGAGGATATTTACAGTGAATGTGACTATATCACGATTCATGTGCCTCTTCTGGACTCCACCAAGGGTATGATTTGCAAAGAAGCAATTGCACAGATGAAGGATGGCGTTGTGATACTGAACTTTGCAAGAGACCTCCTTGCCAGGGAGGAGGATGTGCTGGAAGCAATAGAAGCAGGGAAAGTGCGCAAATATGTTTCTGATTTTCCGAACACCACTACGGCGGGCAAAAAAGGTTGTATCGTGCTTCCCCATCTGGGCGCAAGCACTGAGGAGAGCGAGGATAACTGTGCGGTAATGGCAGTACAGGAAATAATGGATTATCTGGAGAACGGTAATATTAAAAACAGTGTAAATTATCCTGAATGTGATATGGGTGCCTGCACCAAGGCTGGTCGTGTGGCAATTTTCCACAAAAATATCGCTAATATGATTACGAAATTTACAGCGGAGTTTGGCAATAAGGGCATTAATATCACGGATATGACTAATAAATCCCGGGGTGAATATGCTTACACATTATTTGATATTGAGACGCCTGCCCATGAGGACGCATTGAAAAATCTTGAGTCTATTGAAGGCGTATTCAGAGTTCGGATTGTAAAATAAAGCTATAATACAAAAGGGCTGTTACACCGACGATTTTCAAAGTCTCAGTGCAACAGCCTCTTTTGCATTATAAAACTTGTCTGCTTTGTTCTTCAGCGAAACAACAGGGGCATGTCCTCGCCTAAATTCAAATCCTGCAGATTTTCTTTCAGCTTCGCCTCGGATGCACAGGCGGCTTCGCTCTGTAAATCCATATACAGGATAAAGAAATCTTCCAGGGACATACCTTCCTCGTCGGCAATTTCCTGCATAATGGGTTTGAGCCTGGAGAGCTGCATGGAAACCTGTACCTTCTGAGGGTCGATATCACCCAGCGTTTTCTCCGCATAAGCATTTACTCTGTTTAATATTTCGCGTTGTTTTTCAGTCATAAATCATCACACCTCTTTTTCCCTGTTAAAATCATCCTTTTCGGAAACGATATCTTTGTATGGCATTTCCACGGGCTTATTATAGCATGAACCACTTGTTATGCCCAGTGTTTTTTGATATACTTAGGGAAAAGCTTGGGATAAATTATCACGGAAATGAGGTAAATATGGCAGAAATCAGACCCTTTAGAGCATACAGGCCGGCTCCCGGACGGGAAGCGGAGATTGCGGCGCTCCCCTATGATGTATATAACAGGGAGGAGGCCTGTGCAGAGGTACAAAAGCATCCGAATTCCTTCCTGGCAATCGACAGAGCGGAGACACAGTTTAGCCCTGAGACGGATATGTATGCGCCGCAGGTGTATCGGAAAGCGAGAGAGCTGCTTGAGGAATGGATTGCAGAGGGTAAATTCATACAGGAGGAGATTCCCTGCTATTATCTTTACGAGCAGGTGATGAACGGCCGCAGCCAGACAGGAATTGTGGCCTGCGCTTCTATAGACGATTACTGTAATCAGGTCATTAAGAAGCATGAGAACACCAGAGCTGATAAGGAGCAGGACCGTATCAATCATGTAGATATCTGCAATATGCAGACAGGCCCTATTTTTCTGGCTTATCGGGAGAATATTGTATTACGTGCAGCGATTGAGGAAGGGAAACGGCAGACGCCGGCCTGTGAGTTTGTCTCTGAAGATTCTATCAGTCATCGGGTATGGGTACTTTCGAATCAGAGCATGATAGCCGAGATTCGCGAGGCTTTTAAAAAAATAGCAGCGATTTATATTGCAGACGGCCATCATCGCTGTGCCTCTGCCGTGAAGGTAGGTTTAAAGCGCAGAAGAGAAAACCCGGGCTATACCGGGGAAGAAGAATATAATTATTTTCTGTCTGTTTTATTTCCGGAGGACGAGCTGCATATTATGGACTATAACAGAATCGTAACCGATTTAAACGGATGGAGCAGAGATGCTTTTTTGACAAAGCTTTCCGAGAGCTTTGAGGTGGCCTTGGAGGGAACGCAGCCTTATGTCCCGGAGAGAAAGGGGTGCTTTGGCATGTATCTGCATCATGAATGGTACAGCCTTAAGATAAAGAAGGAGCTTTTGAGTACGGATGTTGTGGCGGGGCTGGATGTGTCTGTGTTACAGGAGCATCTTCTGGGGCCTGTTCTGGGCATTGCAGACCCAAAGACGGACAAAAGAATCGACTTTGTAGGAGGAATCAGGGGACTAAAGGAATTGGAGAGGCGCTGCGGGGAACTCCCTCAGGATGCAGTGGCATTTTCCCTGTATCCCACTTCGATACAGGAATTGTTTGCGGTGGCGGATGAGGGAAGGCTGATGCCTCCCAAATCCACATGGTTTGAGCCGAAACTGAGAAGCGGGTTGTTTTTGCATGACATTGGCGGCCCTTCTCATGGTGCGCAGAAATAAATAAAAGGATGGTATTTTTATATGACAGGCAAATTATATAAGCTGATGAACTGGCCCAAAATCGAGGAGATTGTTTACTCTGAATGCGATGCTCCTCATACCTGCCTCGGGCCCCATAAGGCAGGCAGCCAGATGTTATTACAGGCATTTTTCCCGGATGCCGTGAAGGTAAAGGTAAGCTACAGGAAGGAGAAGAATCAGGCGCCTGTGGAGACAGAGATGGAGCTGGCAGATGAGGAAGGCTTTTTTGCGGCTCTTTTGCCGGTAAAGCAGTTAAAGGCAAAGGATTATGAGTATCTTGTGAGCTATGAGGACGGTACGGTAAACCGGGTCAGAGATTCCTATGCTTTTGAGCCTCAGATTACCGTTAAAGATACGGACAGGTTTAAAAACGGTATTCATTATACTATCTACGAAAAGCTGGGAGCCCATCCTATGACCATCGACGATGTGGAGGGAACCTATTTTGCGGTGTGGGCTCCCGCAGCCATGCGAATCAGTGTGGTAGGGGATTTTAATCTCTGGGACGGTCGTGTTCACCAGATGAGACGGCTGTGGGATTCCGGCATTTTTGAGCTGTTTATCCCTGCCGCGAGGACAGGGGACAATTATAAGTTTGAATTGAAGCTGAAAAACGGCGCAACCTATCTGAAGGCAGACCCCTATGGCAGTCGGGCCCAGCTTCGTCCCGAGACGGCCTCCGTCATTGAAGATTTGCGGAACTTCTCCTGGGAGGACGAGGCGTTTGTGGCCGGTCGGAAGGCGTTTCAGACAGGGGATGTGCCTGTGAGCATTTATGAAATGTATTTGGGCTCCTTCATGGCTCCCAAGGAGGGAGAACTGTATGCGAATTATAGGGAGCTTGCCCCCCGGGTCATTGCCTATGTGAAAGAGATGGGCTACACCCATGTAGAACTGATGCCGGTTATGGAGCATCCTCTGGACAGTTCCTGGGGCTATCAGGTGATTGGTTATTATGCGCCCACGGCCCGATATGGCAGCCCGGAGGATTTCATGTATTTTATAAATGAGCTGCACAAGGCCGGAATCGGTGTAATTCTGGACTGGGTGCCGGCGCATTTCCCCAGAGATACGTATGGATTATCTAATTTTGACGGGACCTGTCTTTATGAGCACCAGGACCCCCGCCAGGGCGCGCATCCTCATTGGGGCACGTTAATTTATAATTATGGCAGACCGGAGGTCTCCGATTAGCTGATTGCCAATGGCCTGTATTG
>JAMOZS010000019.1 GCA_023667765.1 Roseburia sp.
GAGATTTTAATAACATTTTATAACAGCTAATGTTTCCCTTAAAAAGTGTCAAATCGCAATTGGGATTTGGTGGTTGGAGGACAGTCACTCATGGATTGTAAAGAAGCAATCACGATATTTGAAAACGATACCCAAAAAAGTGTTGTTCAGATAGAACGCTGTAGCACTGGCATTGCGAACTATGTTTTTATTGTCTCTACTGCAACCGAAAAATTTGTTCTCAGGTGTAGTAAAGATGCGAATGCCTATAAAGATTCCGTATATTGGTTCAACAAACTGTCTGTATGTGAAATTCCGATTCCCGCTGTCTTATCGCAAGGGAAATACAAAGAATATTCCTATTTGATTCTCTCCTATATTTGCGGAGATGATATTGGAAATGTCTATTACAAATTAAGTGATAGCGAAAAAAGACAGATTGCCCAAGAAGTCATTGCGATACAGCGAAAAGTAGCAAGAATCGATGTTGCAACAGATACACAGTGGACATGGACCTGCGTTATAGAGGAAATACTTGACCGTGCAGAGGAACGAATAAAGCAAAACCAGTATTTTGATGCTGCTAAAATCCATATCATAAAAAATGCACAGCACGAAATACAGGAATACTTGGATATGATTCAACCAATACCATATTTGGACGATATTAGCACAAAAAACTTGCTGATTTATGAGGGCAAACTATCTGGGATAATAGATATTGATTGGATGGGGGTTGGCGATATGCTTACCTTTGTTGCAATGACAAATGTAGCAATGCTAAACATGGATTTGGATACCCAATATGTTGATTATCTATTGGAGGAAATTCATCCAAATGCAATGGAATATAAAGCATTTGTATTCTACTGCCTGATTTTTTGCGTGGATTTTATGGGGGAAAGAGGTATGCAGTTCCTCGATAAAATGATTCCGGTACATGAAACCATAATCAAGAGATTAAACGGCATCTTTGACATTCTTATGGATGAATGGAGCAAATGCTGTGAGCGGTAAATTCTAATTTGCAGAGTTGTAAAGAAAATCAAGAAATGTATAAAGATTCATGGAAATTTTGGAAAATAACAGTGGGAACATTTTTCCGAAAAGTTTGCAAATAAAACCGTTGTATCTGTAGTTGTTTGTAGAAATTATCCAATAACAAATATAGCTTCAAAATAACGTACCACCCCATGGTACAACTCCCTTAATTTCTACCACCCCAGTCAATGGCTCAATCCTCTTTTTCATATGATTCTATAGCCATAAGGAGGTGCAATCCTATGGCAGACAAAGCTGCGTAGGATAATCAATGAAAATGAAGATGCTGACTTCATCCTTTGGAATGAGAACAGACCGCAGATAAAGAGAAAGCAGTTCGAGGAATTTGTTGACAAATTAAATGTAATTTAGGCATGGTGCAAAGAGTTTTAATGCGGTATAATTTTTATATCGTATTAGGGCTCTTTCTTTATGAAAGGAGCCGATACTATGGCAGCAAAGAGAAAAAACAGCAAAGGCAGGGTTTTAAGAAAAGGGGAAGGTCAGCTTTACGCAACTTTTGCGCAAAATAAATGAAAAAATATGAGGTTTTAACAACTTTTGCAAAGATATTAAATTCCCCAATTCTTACAAAAATGTAAGAATTGTTGTCGAAACTGTAAGGTAATTCGAGGGAAATCTCTTTTTTTCCGGAGTATAATAGCGTCAGAAAAAACAGGAGGTACATGGTTTATGAGCTTACTTACGGTTTCACAACTAAAAAAAGTATATACCACCCGTTTTGGCGGGAATAAGGTGGAGGCGCTGAGGAATGTGAACTTCAGTGTGGAGGACGGCGAATATGTGGCGATTATGGGAGAGTCCGGGTCAGGTAAGACCACGCTCCTCAATATTCTGGCGGCGCTGGACAAGCCAACCTCCGGCACGGTAGTGCTGGAGACCAGGGAGTTGTCGGGAATTAAGGAGAGCCAGATGGCAGCCTTCAGAAGGGATAATCTGGGTTTTGTATTTCAGGATTTTAATCTGCTGGATACCTTTACCATAGAGGATAATATTTATCTGCCGCTGGTACTGGCCGGCAATACTTATCGGATGATGCATGAAAGGCTGAAGCCCATTGCGGCAAAGCTTGGAATCAGCAGTATTTTGAAAAAGTATCCTTATGAGGTTTCGGGAGGTCAAAAGCAGCGGGCAGCGGTGGCCCGCGCATTGATTACCAATCCCAGGCTGATATTGGCGGACGAGCCCACGGGGGCGCTGGATTCCAGGGCTACGGATGATTTGCTTCGCCTCTTTGCCCAGATTAATGAAACCGGCCAGACTATTCTGATGGTGACCCATTCCGTGAAGGCGGCAAGTCATGCGGGACGTGTGTTGTTTATCAAGGACGGCGAGGTCTTTCATCAGATTTATCGGGGAGAGTGTACCAATGAGCAGTTATACCAGAAAATTTCCGATACGCTGACGATATTGCAGACGGGGGGTGAGGAAAAATGAGAGCAGGATGGATGTTTCCCCGCCTTGCCTTTACCGGTATCAGGAAGAATAAGCGTCTGTATTATCCTTATATCCTTGCCTGTATGGGGATGGTCATGATGTTTTACATTTTTTCTTCCTTATCCTATTGCAGCCTGTTTGATTATATAAGGGGAGGGGGTATTGCGGCCTATACCCTGAGCCTGGGGAAGTGGGTAATCGGTATTTTTTCATTGATTTTTCTGTTTTATATTCACTCCTTTCTGCTTCGCCGCAGGAATAAGGAATTTGGTCTGTATCATATTTTGGGAATGGATAAAAAGAATCTGGCAAAGGTAATGGCAATTGAGTGTCTGCTCGTCTCGGCGCTGGGGCTTTTGGGAGGGCTGATGCTGGGTATTGCTTTCTCTAAGCTGGCGGAAATCGGGTTCCTGAATGCTATTGGCGCAGAGTTGGATTATTCCTTCCGGATTCCGGTGCAGGCAGTTGTATCTACCGTTGAAGTATTTGGCGTCATTTTTTGTCTGTTGTTTCTGAATGCTCTGTGGAAGATATATCGTTCCAGCGCGCTGGAGCTTCTGCGCAGCGAAAATGTGGGAGAGAAGCCCCCGAAGGCCAACTGGCTGATAGCGGCGCTGGGCTTTGCGGTATTGGGAAGCGCTTATTATATGGCGATATCTGTTGAGAATCCTCTTGCAGCGCTGGAAATATTTTTTGTGGCGGTGGTGATGGTGGTTTTAGCTACCTATATGCTGTTTGTGGCAGGCTCGGTGGTCATATGCCGGATTTTGCAGAACAGGAAAAGCTTTTATTATCGGAAGAATCATTTTGTGTCGGTATCCTCCATGGTATACCGGATGAAGCGAAATGGCGCCGGGCTTGCTTCTATCTGTATTCTCAGTACCATGGTGTTAGTGATGGTATCCGCTACCACCAGTCTCTTTCTGGGCGCTGAGGAATCTATCCGAACCAGATATCCCAGAGAGATTATAGCGGAATTTACCCTGGACTCTTTAGAGGCGGCCTATAGTCCGAAGCTTGATAAAATCCGGGAGGCGGCGAACCGGGTGAGAGAGCAGGAGCAGGTTAGCGGGGAAGGAACGCTGGACTATTTCTATGCTGTCACTTTCGGGATGCTGCAGGGAGAAAAGCTGGATACAAATGTGCAGTATTATGGCGGTACGGGTTCCGGTGGCACGATATGTATGGTTTTCCTTCTGCCACTGGAGGAATATAATCGTCTTGCCGGACAGGAATGTACGCTTGGGGAAAACGAAGCGTTTATCTTTTCCGTTCGCATGGATTATCAGGGAAAGGCCATACAGATAGGCGATTGTCCCCGGCTTGAGAGAAAGGAGGCCGTTGCGGGCATTCCCCTGGGAGGAGGGGAGGCGGCGATGATGACGTTCCCGTCTCTGTATGTGGTGGTAGAGGATATGGAGAGCTATATTGCGCCTTTATGCGGACTTGCGGATTACAGGGGAGAACCGCTGCTGCTTTATCGATGGCTTTATGGATTCGATGTATCGGGAGAGGACGAGCGGCAAATCAGGGTGAAGGAACAGCTTGTGCAGGAGCTCGCACAAGTGTTTCAGGAGGACGACTGCGGTATTGTCAGGGGCAGTTACAGCTCCGTCGCTGAAGAAAGGTCAGGATTTTATGAGATTTACGGCGGCCTGTTCTTCCTGGGGATTATGTTAAGTCTGTTGTTTATCGTTGCTACAGTAATCATTATTTACTATAAACAGGTCTGTGAGGGGTATGAGGACCAGTCCCGGTTCGAGATAATGCAGAAAGTTGGCATGACCAGGCAGGATATCAGAAAAAGTATTAATTCCCAGGTGCTCATTGTATTTTTTTCGCCCCTGCTGATGGCCGGAATGCACCTTTGCTTTGCCTATCCGCTGATATGGAAAATATTACAGATGTTTAGCATACAGAATCTGTCCTTTGTCCTTTTTGTGACGGTCATCGTATATCTGATAGTTGCGCTGTTATATATGACGGTGTACCGTGTAACCTCTAATGCCTATTACGCTATCGTCAGCGATGGCCGGGACTGATTAGGGTGTGGGCTGAGCTGTATACGGCAGGGAGGTGTTTGCGGATTCTTTTTACATAAAATTTACGTTGGATGGTTATAGATTTTGCTTAGGGAAGCTATGATGCTATTAACAGAAGATTTTGTGTAAAGGGAGACATAGATGGATTTTTTTGGTTTGTTGACAATGATAGGAGGGCTTGCTCTGTTTTTATACGGCATGAGTCTTATGAGCGACGGCCTGTCCCAGATGTCCGGGGGCAGGCTGGAGCGAATACTGGAAAGACTTACGAATACTCCGTTAAAAGCGGTGGCGGCGGGAGCGGGGGTGACGGCGGTCATTCAATCTTCCTCGGCTACTACCGTTATGGTGGTGGGCTTTGTAAATTCCGGTATCATGAAGCTGAGTCAGGCGGTGGGAGTGATTATGGGAGCTAATATCGGCACGACAATTACTTCCTGGATTCTGGCGGCCGCGGGGATAGACAGCTCCTCTTTTTTTGTGCGTCTTATGAAGCCTACTTCCTTTTCTCCCATTCTTGCCATCTTTGGAGTGGGGATTATGATGTTTTCCCAAAAAGAAAAATTAAAAGAGCTGGCTGCCATACTGGTAGGCTTTGCCATACTGCTGTTTGGGATGGACACCATGAGCGGCGCAGTAAAGCCTTTGGCCGACATGCCCGGATTTACCGGGATGCTTACCCGATTTTCCCATCCGCTTCTGGGGATGCTGGCCGGCCTGATTTTAACGGCGGTTATTCAGTCCTCCTCCGCATCAGTGGGAATTCTGCAGGCGCTCTGCACTACCGGGGTTGTGAGTCTTGGGGCGGCAATCCCTATTATCATGGGACAGAATATCGGCACCTGCGTCACGGCTATGCTCTCGGCCATAGGAGCGTCAAAGAATGCCAAAGGGGCGGCCCTGGTGCATTTGTATTTCAATGTTATCGGTACCTTTGTGTTTATGGTGGTCTTTTATGGCATCCATGCTTTTCGTCCCTTTGGCTTTTTGGGCAATGCGGCGAGCGGATTTGATATTGCCATGATACACAGTATCTTTAACGTGGGAGCCACGTTTCTGATGCTTCCGTTTTCCGGACTTTTGGTGAGACTTGCCTGTCTCACCATTCGGGTGGAGGACAAGTCCCTGAATCTTTTGAAGGTGTGTTTTTTGGATGGGCCCTCCTATGCGATGGAACAGGAATCCGGTGTAGAAGATGCTTCCCTGCTTATCCGGGGAAGGCCGGGCGAAAGGAGAACAGGGAACAGGGGCTTGTAAAATGCTGTCGAATGCTTTAAAGTGGTATTCAGGAATCGTAAAACGGCGCAGGATGTGAAAGATAGGACGGGAGGTGCTTCCCGGGAACGGAGTGACATATGGCCTTGATTTATGTGATAGAGGATGATAGGAGCATACAGGAGATAGAAACCTTTGCACTACTCAATGTGGGTTACCGAGTGGAGGGCTTCGACTGTGCCCGGGATTTTTACGCAGCCTTGGAGAGGGAACTGCCGGAGCTGATTGTGCTGGATATTATGCTTCCGGATGAGGATGGTCTGTCGATTGTAAAGAAGCTCCGGGAGGATGAGAATACATGGCAGATTCCGGTGATTATGGTATCGGCAAAGTCTACGGAGCTGGATAAGGTAAAGGGCCTGGATATGGGAGCAGATGACTATCTGACGAAGCCCTTTGGGGTCATGGAGCTGATTTCCCGCGTGAAGGCGCTGCTGCGCCGGATTCATAAGCCTGAGGAGGCGTCGAATGTGCTTTGCATAGGCTGTGTTATGCTGGATAAGGTAAGGCATGCCGTCTATGTGCAGGAGGAGGCCTGCGAGCTCACCTATAAGGAGTATGAGCTGTTAAAGCTTCTCATGGAGAATGCCGGAATTGTGATGGCCCGGGAGGTGATTCTGGACTGTATCTGGGGGATAGATTATCAGGGGGAGTCCCGTACGCTGGATATGCATATCAAGACGCTTCGGCAGAAACTAAAGAGCGGCGGGGCGCTGATAAAGACGGTGCGCAATGTGGGTTATGTTATGAATTACGAAGCATAGGGTAGAGCATAAGAGGAAACGCGGGGTTAAGCTGTGGAAAAACGTATTAATAAGATGCTGGTGGCAATCGTGACGCTGGCGATTGTGTTCACGATGCTTTTGATTACAGGGGTTTATTACACACTCTTTCATAATCAGGTCATGGAAGATTTGCAGGCCTATGCGCTGTTGCTGAAGGAGATGGAGGTGGCCGACCATGCGCAGAGTCTTGGAAAGGAATTGGAAAGGAGTGGGGTGCGCCTTACGCTGTTAGATGAGACCGGCCGTGTAATTTATGACAACGAAGCCGACTTTGAGGGCAGGGAGAGGCACAGTAGCTTTGATTATACATTGCGTCTGGACACGGGTGTTGCGATGCGCATATCCAAGGATGCAGGAGGTATCTACAGCATATTACAGCAGGCGCTTCCCAGTCTGATTATTGTGTTTCTGCTGTTGGTGCTGGTCTGCTTCAGCTTTGCCAGAATTTTGACGAGGAAGCTGCTGCGACCCATTGAATACCTTGTAGATCATATGGATAACTATGATGAGAGTCATGCGACGGATTATGAAGAGCTGAAGCCCTTTATCGAAACCATCTACAGGCAGCATCAGGATATTATGAAAAATGCTCTGGCGCGGCAGGAGTTCACCGCCAATGTATCTCATGAGTTAAAGACGCCGCTGACAGCCATATCCGGTTACGCGGAGCTGATTGAAACTGGCATGGCCTCACAGGAGGACGTCATGCATTTCGCCCATGGGATTCACAGCAGCGCCAATCGCCTGTTGGCATTGATTAATGACATTATTCGTCTGTCCGAGCTTGACAGCTCCGATGAGAAGCTGCCGGTGGAGCAGATGGATTTGTATGCATTGGCCGGGGAGTGTGTGAATATGCTTGCTGTGAGCGCCGAAAAGCATCAGGTTACCATAAGCCTTGCGGGGAGCGCAAGCCTGCTTATGGCGAATCGCCAGATGATGGAAGAACTGCTGTTTAATCTCTGTGACAATGGGATTCGCTATAATAATCCCGGCGGGAGCGTGAGGGTATCGGTTTATCAGAGGCAGCAGGAGACAGTGCTGGAGGTGGAGGATACCGGTATCGGCATACCAAGGGAGCACAGGGAGCGGATTTTTGAGAGGTTTTACCGGGTGGATAAGAGCCGGTCCAAATCCACGGGCGGCACAGGCTTGGGACTGGCCATTGTAAAGCATATCGTAGCCCGGCACGGAGCGCAGATAGAGCTGAAAAGCGAGGTAAATAAGGGAACGCTGATCAGGGTGGTATTCTCATCCCTCACAGGGCAATAATTGAGTAAAAGAAAGCATATTTTAGGGAGCATTTTCCGCCAAAATACTATATGATAAAGGCAGTATGTGACTGCCTTCCGGGCAGCATAGGGCTGCCTTTTTGGCGTGTAATATTAAAATACGGAGGAAACAGAATGGAAGGACATAATTATCGCAATGTTTTTGCTGAAATCGGGAAGAGTGAAGAGGAGATTGAACAGAGATTAAAGGAGGTCGTGGACGGCTTTTTTAAGGGTGAGGATAAGGTGTATTTTCCAGTGGGAGAGGATATGGCCTACATAGAGGATACAGGGAATCATGATGCGCGGACGGAGGGAATGTCTTATGGCATGATGATGTGTGTGCAGCTCAACAGGAAGGAGGAGTTTGACAGGCTCTGGAAATGGGCAAAGACCTATATGTGGATGGAAGAGGGCTTTCATGAAGGATATTTTGCCTGGTCCTGCGGACTGGACGGGACGAAGAATGCGGACAGTCCCGCGCCGGACGGAGAGGAATTCTTTGCCATGGCATTGTTCTTTGCCTCCCACAGATGGGGGGACGGAGAGGGTATTTTTGAGTATTCTCGTGAGGCCAGGGAAATTCTGAGAGCCTGTATTCATAAAGGGGAAAACGAAAGAGTGGGGGTTCCCATGTGGAATCGGGAGAACAAGCAGATTCTGTTTGTGCCGGGTATTGATTTCACAGACCCGTCCTATCATCTGCCTCATTTTTATGAGCTCTTTGCCCAGTGGGCCTATGAGGAGGACAGGGCGTTCTTTGCGGAGGCGGCAAGGGTGAGTCGGAGTTATCTCGTTAAGGCCTGTCATCCGGTGTCCGGTATGAATGCGGAGTATGCGGAGTTTGACGGCTCTCCCATGAGCAGACCGATTCCCTGGACAACGGACAGACATGACTGGTTTTACAGTGATGCATACCGCACAGCCGCCAATATCGGATTGGATTATGAGTGGTGCGGAAAGGATGAGGGTCAGTGTCAGGCGGTGGAGCGTCTGCAATATACGCTGGGAGTGACCCATCGGGATAATCCCTTTATGACCTATGAGATAGACGGTACGCCCTTAGAGCAGCCGGCGCTTCATCCGGTAGCGATAATCGCCACGACCGCTCAGGCGTCTCTGGCAGTTGAAGGGCCTCTCTCATTGGACAGCCCGGAGGAAAAGAAGGCATTGGCCGCACAGTGGGTGGAAAGATTCTGGAATGAGCCCATGAGAACCGGGGACAGAAGATATTATGATAACTGTCTGTATCTCTTTGCCTTTTTGGCATTGAGCGGAAATTATCGTATTTGGTAATATCGCATTTGGTAACGGACGGAAACTATTTGGCAGGAGGTAATACAAAAAATGGCAGGACCAAAAGCACCAAAGGACCCTAAAGCAAAGGGGAGCAGTTTTTATATTTGCAGACAGAAGGAAGTAGCGGGCAATCCCGTGCCGGGCGGCAAGGGCATACAGTATATTTATTTAGATGACGTCCGCCTTGTTACATTCGCCAGGATGGTGGGGAATGTAACGGATGAGGAAATGCTTAAGCAGCTGAAAACGGCGGAGGGTTTTCTAAATATGGTGGCGGGCATCGGCGTTGCCGTAGAGGCACAGGAGCGGGACGACAACATAGATTTTGCTTTTCAGATGTACGGGAAAACGGATCCGAATCATTCCGGCAATACCATTACCATATCGTGCAGGCCGGACGGTATGGAGCAGATTATCTGGCTGGACGACTATGAGTGGAGTGAGGATAACAATGTGCCGGGACAGATGCGCTTTGAATTCTGTCAGCCGGGAAGGATGGCGGTGGTAGACGTACGGCTTTATCTGAGAGAGGGTTATACGGCGCCCGAGCAGGAGGAGTGCCATCCAATAGACAGGAACTCTTCGGATTATCAAAGGATTCTGGAACGGTCTCTGATGAGCGCAGGTAATTACGCACGGTTGAAGAAGGTGATTGATAAGGCAAAAAGAGGGGAAGAGGTGACGATTTCCTTTATCGGAGGTTCTATTACCCAGGGAGCCGGAGCGATTCCCATTCATTTAAAGAGCTATGCCTACCAGACCTGGGAGCGATTCAAGGAAGCCTTCGGAAGCAGGGTAAAACTGATAAAGGCCGGCGTCGGTGGCACGCCCTCAGAGCTTGGCATGGTGCGTTATGACAGAGATGTGCTGAGAGAGGGCAGCGTGGTTCCCGATTTGGTGGTAATAGAGTTTGCCGTCAATGACGAGGGCGACGAGACTAAAGGGCTTTGCTATGAGAGCCTGATTAGAAAGGCATTGTCTACGTCAGAGGAAACGGCGGTAGTACTTTTGTTTGCGGTATTTGCAGATGACTATAATCTGGAGGAGCGTCTGGTGCCTGTGGGTGAGCGCTATGAGTTACCTATGGTCAGTATCCGGCGTGCCGTGGTGGAGCAGTTTTATCAGAAGCCCGGGGAGGGCAGGGTACTCAGCAAAAGTCAGTTCTTTTATGATTCCTACCATCCGGCGAATATTGGGCATACCATTATGGCGGACTGTCTGATGTATCTTTTCCGACGGGTGGAGGAAAGTAAGGAGATGGAGGAAGTCGACTGGAGGAGCAAGGAGCCTTTGCTGGGTGCGGCCTTTACAGATATTCGGCTGGCGGATAAGCACAGCAATACGGATAAACTGAAAGGTTTGAAGCAGGGAAGCTTTTCGGAGAAGGACGAGGAGCTGCAGAGGGTAGAGATGGATGACCGGCTAATGCCGGTGCCCCAGTTCCCCTATAACTGGCAGCATGTATCGGGAGAGGAGCCTTTTTCCTTTAAAATATGCTGTAAGGCTTTGGTGATAGTCAGCAAGGATTCCGGAGAGGTGGAATCGGGAAGGGCCAGAGTCCTGGTGGACGGTAAGGAGGTTTTGACGCTGAATCCCAGAGAGATAGGATGGATTCACTGTAATGCACAAATCCTTTTTAACGAACAGGAGTCAAAGGAGCATGAGATAGTGGTCAGCATGCTGCCGGAGGATGTGGATAAGAAGCTTACGATACTGGGCTTTGGATATGTAGAATAATAGAATGCGCAAAAAGCAGCGCAGGAATGAGGCAAGCTATGATATTGGCACAACGGAAGAAGGCGATACCGTTTCTTGTGGAGGAGACGGCGTACCCGGGGGTTAAAAAAATTGCAGAGAAGGTGGCGCTGGATGTGGAGAAGGTGAGCGGTGCAAGGCCTTCCCTGATACAGACGGTTCCTCTGGAAAGCTCTGAGGTAGTCTTTGCGGCCACACTGGGAAACAGTCCCTTAATGGAGCAGCTGACCTTAGCGGGGAAGCTGGATACGGCTGCTTTGGCGGGAAAAAGAGAGGTATTCAGCCTGCAGCTGATAGAGAAGCCCTTTGAAGGAGTGGAGCAGGCGCTGGTTATCTGCGGCAGCGATAAGCTGGGGACGATTTATGGGCTTTTTGCCCTGTCGGAATACATAGGCGTTTCTCCTATGTGTTATTGGGGGGATGCAGAGCCCCTGGAGCGGGAGCGCCTGGTTCTTTCGGAGGATATAGAGCAAATCTCCAAAGAGCCCAGCGTCAGATACAGAGGCTTTTTTATCAATGATGAATGGCCCTGCTTTGGGAACTGGACCTTTGAGCATTTCGGCGGCTTTACGGCGGAAATGTATGACTATGTGTTTGAGTTTTTGCTGCGTATGAAAGGAAATTACATGTGGCCCGCTATGTGGACCTCTTCCTTTCCGCTGGACGGCCCCGGCGCTTTAAGCGAGGAGCTGGCGGATATGTACGGTATTACGATTGCATACTCCCACCATGAGCCCTGCTTAAGAGCCAGTGAGGAATGGGATAAGGTTAAGGGCAAGGACAGTCCTTACGGAGAGGAATGGAATTTCTATACCAATAAGGAGGGACTGACCAATTACTGGGCCGATGCCTTAAAGAGAAGCGGCGGTTATAAGCATATGGTTACGATAGGCATGCGGGGAGAGCGTGACAGCTCTATGCTGGGCAGGGACGCTGCGTTGAAGGATAATATAGATTTATTAAAGGATGTGATTTCCACTCAGAGGAGGCTGATAAGGGAACATGTAAACGAGGATGTGGACAGCGTTCCTCAGCTTCTGGCGCTTTATAAGGAGGTGGAGGCCTATTTCTACGGAGATGAGAATACTCCGGGACTGAAGGACTGGCAGGAGCTCCAGAATGTCATCTTTATGCTCTGCGAGGATAATTTCGGTCATATGCGGACGCTTCCTGCGGCGGATATTCGTGACCATAAGGGCGGCTTCGGTATGTATTATCATTTGGACTATCATGGGGCTCCGGTGTCCTATGAGTGGATGCCCTCCACTACGATGGCTCTGATATGGGAGCAGATGACGGAAGCTTATGATTATGGTATCAGGGATGTATGGATTGTAAATGTAGGAGACTTAAAGGGGAATGAGGTAGCATTGCATTATTTCCTGACGATGGCCTATGATTTTGACACCTGGGGAAGCGGCGCGCCGGACAGCTGGCAGAAATTTATCCGTCAGTGGGCAGTCAGGGTATTTCCTGGGGAGACGTCCGGGGTGCAGGAGGAGATTGCCCGGATATATACGGATTTTGTGCGCATGAATGCCATGCGCAAGCCGGAGACGCTTCATGAGGGTGTCTATCATCCCTGTCATTATTATGAGACGGATAGAATGCTTATGCTGGCCGCCGATATTGAGAAACGGAACGAGGCGGTTTATCAGGCTTTGTCGGGAGATGCGAAGCTGGCATGCTACAGCATGATTTATTACCCGGCAAAGGCCAGTATCAATCTGCTTCGGATGCACCTGTATGCGGGCAAAAATGCCCATTATGCGAGGCAGGGGAGAAAGGCGGCCAATCGGTATGGGGAGCTGACAGCCGAATGTATTGAGGAGGATAAGCGCTTATCGGCTCAGTTCGGCGCTTTCAGAGACGGCAAATGGAAGGGCATGGAGCTGGAGAAGCATGTCGGTTTTACGAAATGGAATGACGACGGCTGGAGATATCCGGTGAGAGTGTATGTGGAGCCGGTGACGGAGCCCAGAATGAGTGTGTCCAGAGCGGATGAGGAATGGGTGGCAGTCAAAAATTACGGCGCCCCCCAATGTATCAGGGTACATGATTTTATGAGTATGGGCTGCGACAGCGTTACGCTGGAAATCAGCAATGACGGTATCGGTTCTTTCCGTTACACGGTGAGAGCGGAAAACGGAGAAATCCCTCAGTGGCTGGGTGTTTCCTCTTTGGAGGGAGAGACCCGGGAGCTTACCCGGCTGATTCTGACCTGTGACCGAACCATGCTGGCACAGACCATTTGCGATTCCTGTAAAGGACATGGGAACGGCTGTGCCGGTACGTCGGTTCAGTGCGTAAGGCTTATTATCAGTGATGGAGATACCGCTGTGGCAGTCGAGGTCAAAGCTCAGAATCCGGAGATAAACCAGCTGCCGGTCATGACTTTCCTGCCCTCCGATGGCGTTATCGTGATGGAAGCGCCCCATTATATGTCTGCAAAGGCTGCCGGCGGCGGTGCGTTTACTTTGCTGGAGCATTATGGCAGGAGCGGCGGCGGTATGAAAGCGCTGCCTTCCACGCTGGATTTCACCATGGAACAGGAGCGGCCGGAGCTTACCTATTCCTTCTGTATTCCCAAGGCCGGGGCGTATCGGGTAGAGCTTTGGAGCAGTCCGGTCAATTCGGTGCAGAACCGCAGACCTTTGAATGTGGCGGTAGGAGTCGGTGGAGGTCAGGCGAGGAAGCTGGAGATTCTGAGCGAGAATTATCAGGGCGGCGATTACAACGATGCAAGATGGTGCAAAGGGGTACTTGACCAGATTAGAATAACGGACACGGTATTTGATTTTGAGGAGGGCGTGCAGCATTTGACCATCGGTGCGCTGGAGGCCGGTCTGGTATTGGAGAGAATATTGATTTATCCGGAGGACAGGAAGTTAAAACCCTCTTATCTGGGGCCTCTGGAGAGCTATTATAAGCAGTAAAGTAAAAAAGACAATGGCGCTACGCAGGATATGGGATACATCCAGGGAGCGGAATGCGCAGAAATGAGGAAAAGATGAGTGTCATTGCGAAAAATCCGATTATGCCGGGATTTTATCCCGACCCTTCCCTTTGTGCGGTAGGGGAGGATTATTATCTGGTAAATTCTACTTTTGCCTATTTTCCGGGGCTGCCGGTGCTGCATAGCAGGGATTTGGCCCATTGGGAGCAGATTGGAAATGTGCTGGACAGGGCTTCTCAGCTTCCGTTGGAGAGGGCCGGCCATTCACAGGGGTTGTTTGCGCCTGTGATTCGTTATTATGACGGCACCTTTTATGTGATTTGTACCAATGTGTCCCACGGCGGTAATTTCGTGGTGACTGCCACAAATCCTGCGGGCCCCTGGTCAGAGCCGTATTATATAGAGGGAGCGGACGGAATCGATCCCAGCCTCTTTTTTGACGAGGACGGCGTCTGTTATTATATCGGTACCCATCCTAATCCGGAGGGCTGCCGTTATGACGGAGACTGGTTTATCTGGATACAGGAGCTGGATATTCAGACCATGAAACTGGTGGGAGAAAAGAAGAATGTCTGGAACGGAGCTATGAGAGGGGTGATTTGGCCGGAGGGGCCGCATCTTTATCATATCGGCGATTATTATTATATTATGCATGCGGAGGGCGGCACAGGCCCGGAGCATTGCGTAGCGGTCTGCCGTAGCAGAAATATCTGGGGACCCTATGAGAACTACAGAAAGAATCCGGTATTGACCCACAGACATCTGGGCAAGGCATATCCCATTCAGTATGTAGGACATGGGGATATTTTGCAGACGCCGGCAGGCGAGTGGTATATGGCGATGCTGGCAGTTCGTCCGTTGGAGGGTTATACCACGATGGGCCGGGAGACTTTTCTGGCCAGGGTGACCTGGGAGGACGGTTGGCCAGTAGTAAATCCCGGTGTGGGTATGCTGACTGACGAGCTGGAAATCAATCTGGATTCGTGGCAGCCGGACGGTCCGTCGCCCGGTGGGAACAGGAGCTATGATTTTACAGGCATGAAGGAGCTGGGTGCAGAATTCTTACGCCTGCGTAATCCCGGCGAGGATATGTACTGTTTGACAGAGGCGGGGCTGTATCTGAAGCTGGGCGAGGAAACGCTGAAGGAGCAGGCGAGTCCCTCCTATATAGCCATACGCCAGACCTCCCATAACTTCACGGCGAAGGTTAAGCTTCAGATAAAAGGGCTGGCAGATAATGAGTGCGCGGGAATTGCGTTGATGCAGAATGATGCGTATCATCTGAGAGTGGAGGCCAATGAAAAGCAGACGAAAACAATCCTGTGTAAAAAGGGGGAGGATATCCTTCTGGGCAGCAGCTCGGCGGAAGGCCGGGAAGCTCTGGAGCTGGCAATCAGAGTGGAAGGCTTAAAGGCCTGTGTGCTGGCGGACGGTCAGGTGATTGCCGATGCAGATGTGAGGGAATTGTCTACGGAGACAGCCGGAGGCTTCGTGGGTTGTACCGTGGGCATGTATGCCTCCGCAAACGGAGTAAAAACCGATAAGCAGGCGCTGTTTACAAGCTTTTGCTATGAGGTTTAGGAAAGAACTTATTATTGTGATGAGTCAGGGGAGGTACCGTTCTCCTCTGACTCTGTTTCTTCTTCCTCCGCCTCCTCGGGCAGACTCAGCAATACCTTACAGATGCGGTTCTGGTCGATTCCCTGTACCTTTAATAGGGTGCCATCCTCTAAGGTGACCTCTTCGTTATCCTCAGGGACACGGTCCAGCCGCTCAATGATAATGCCTCCGATGGAGTCGTAATCCTCACTGGTCAGACGGGTATTCAGAGCATCGTTAATATCATCCAGCTTCATGCTGCCTTCTACGAGATAAACGCCGTCATCCAGCTCCTGAATATACTCTTCCTCGTCCTCATCATATTCATCTCTGATTTCGCCGACGATTTCCTCCAGCAAATCCTCCAGCGTAATCATGCCTATGGTAGCGCCGTATTCGTTTAAAACAAAGGTGACGCTGGTGGTCTTTTCCCGGATTTCATACATAAGGTCTGCAATCTTCTTATACTCATATGTATAATGAGCGTCGCGCAGAATATTTTTTATATGGAAGTTCTCGACATCCGTGGTGAGAATAAAATCCTTGATATTGATGATTCCGATAATATTATCTTTATCCTCCTGATAAACCGGAAGTCTTGTGTACATGGATTCCTGAAAGACGGATAAGACCTGCTTATAGGAATCGTCAATATTTACGGTTACCATGTTGATGCGGGGAATCATAATATCCTTGGCCAGAGCATCCGAGAAATCAAATACATTGTAAATCATTTCTCTTTCCTCGGATTCGATGACGCCGTCCTCGTGGCTGACGTCTACATAGGTCTTTAACTCGCTTTCTGTCATGGTGCTGGCTTTTTTGTTGGGGTCAATCCGCATCAGCCGTAAAATCGCGCCGGATATCTTATCTACCAAAAAAATAACGGGAGTCAGAAGATGCATCAGTCCGTAAATGATACCGCCGTAGGCCAGAGAGAGCTTTTCAGCCGAAAGCATGGCCCAGGTTTTGGGAATGATTTCACCCCCTATTAAAATTACTACCGTTAAGATACCCGTAGCAATTCCCACGGCCAGATTGATTCGGAGAGCAAGGGTAGTGGCCAGAGCGGAAGCGGATAGATTCACAATATTATTACCTATTAATATTGTGCTGAGCATTTTGCCGTAATTGTCCAGAATCTTGCAGACTCTGGCGGCACGCTTATTTCCCTCCTCTTCCAGCGTACGAAGCCGAACCCTGTTTACGGTACTAAGGGCAGTTTCAGCCGAAGAAAAAAAGGCTGACAGAAATACCAGAATCATGAGAACGATAAATTGTATGACACCTGGGGCATCCAAAAAAATTCACTCCTTTTTGATAAAATGATTGGTTAAAAATCAAAAAGTATTTTGAGTACCTTCTGAAATAGTTACAGGTAATGTTACACTATATAATAGTAAGTTGTCAAGTTTTCCGTAGAGCGGGCATAGAATTTATTGTAACGGGTACACAGGAATCATCGAATTGTCACCTATAGTATGTCGGAGGGGATATGGAAAAATTAAAATGTCTTTTGTTTTCTTACATAATAACGGCGGCGCTGCTGCTGGTATTGGCCTTTTTGCTTTACAGACTGCAGCTTAGCAGACAGATTGTGGAAATAGGGGTTATTGTTATCTATGTGGTTTCCACTTTCCTGGGTGGTCTTATGATAGGGAAAAAGCAGAAAAACAGAAAATTTTTGTGGGGTCTGGCTATGGGCGCGGCGTATTTTGTGGTGCTTGCTCTGGTATCGCTGGCAGTCAATAAGAGTCTGGGCGGCGCAGGCAGCAGTTTTTTTACCACCTTTGCCTTATGCGCGGCCGGAGGTATGCTGGGCGGAATGGTAAGCTGAATCGGGTTTCAGGAGAGTTTTGGAGAATTTTGATAAGTTTTATAAAAAACTCTTTTACAAATGATAATTATATGCTATAATACAAAAGATTTCTTGCGGTACTATTCCGTATCGCCATATTTGAAAGTGCTAAGGAGGCTGTCAGAAATGAAGCATATTAAAACATTGACTACCAGAGACTTAAAGGAATCCATGAAAAAGGGTGGCTGCGGCGAGTGTCAGACTTCCTGCCAGTCCGCTTGCAAGACGTCTTGCACTGTCGGAAACCAGAGCTGTGAAAAGATTAAATAATTGAGAGAAAAAAGAGAGACTAGCGTAAGCAGCGATTGAAAGTCGCTGCTTATTGTTTGGAAAGGAAGTTTATCTGTGATACATCAGTACAAAAGCAATGGTTACAATATTGTCATGGATGTGAACAGCGGTTCCGTACATGTGGTGGACGATATTGTATACGATATGATTGCGGTGATAGAGCCACTCATGAAGGAGGGCATCAAGGATCCGGAATTGATTAAGGCGGCAGTCTTAAGTCTGTCCAATGTATCCTATCCGGCGGAGGAGATGAAGGAAGCCGTAGACGAGGTATTGGAGCTGGAGAAGACCGGACAGCTGTTCGCACCGGATATTTATGAGAATTATGTATTCGATTTCAAAAAGCGCCCCACGGTAGTGAAGGCATTATGTCTGCATATTGCCCATGACTGTAATCTTGCCTGTGCATACTGCTTTGCGGGAGAGGGAGAGTATCACGGAAGAAGGGCGCTGATGAGCCTGGAGGTGGGGAAAAAGGCCCTGGATTTTCTGGTGGCCAATTCCGGCAGCAGGGTGAATCTGGAGGTTGATTTCTTTGGGGGAGAGCCTCTGATGAACTGGCAGGTGGTGAAAGAGCTGGTTGCCTACGGAAGAAGCCTGGAGGAGCCCCACCATAAAAAGTTCCGCTTTACGCTGACGACCAACGGCGTATTGCTGGATGATGAGATATTAGCGCTTGCCAATCAGGAGATGGCCAATATCGTTCTCAGCATAGACGGCCGTAAGGAAGTGCATGACAGAATGAGGCCGTTTCGGGGCGGCCAGGGCAGTTATGATAAGATTGTGCCGAAGTTTCAGAAGGTGGCGGAAAGCCGGGGCCAGACCAATTATTATGTCAGGGGCACCTTTACCCGTAACAATCTGGATTTTGCCCAGGATGTGCTGCATCTGGCGGACTTGGGCTTTCAGCAGATTTCTGTGGAGCCGGTGGTGGCCCTGCCGGAGGATGATTATGCCATAAGGGAGGAGGACATTCCCGGCCTCAAGGAAGAGTATGACAGACTGGCTGTTGAGATGCTGAAGCGAAGAAAAGAGGGACGACCCTTCCAGTTCTTCCATTTTATGATAGATTTAGAGGGCGGCCCCTGCGTAGCCAAGCGCTTAAGCGGCTGCGGCTCGGGTACGGAGTATCTGGCTGTGACGCCCTGGGGGGATTTTTACCCCTGCCATCAGTTTGTGGGAAATGAGAAATTCCTGATGGGCAGTGTATATGAGGGCATTGTCAGAGAGGATATCAGGGAGGAGTTTAAATGCTGCAATGTGTACGCAAAGGAGAAGTGCAGAAAATGCTTCGCAAAATTTTACTGCAGCGGCGGCTGCGCGGCAAACTCCTATAATTTCCACGGTAATATTAACGATGCTTATGATATAGGCTGCGAACTCCAGAGAAAGCGGGTGGAATGTGCTATTATGCTGAAGGCAGCCCAAATGGATAGGGAAGAATCAAACATTTAGTGAAAAGAAGAAAGGACAGGGAAAGATGAAGAAGAGTAGAGCGATTGTGGTACTGCTGTGTATTCTGCTTGTGCTGGCAGGAGTCACATGGATTGATTTCTACGGGGTGGACGCCACAGGTACAGGCAGCGCATCAGATATTAAGCTGGGCCTTGATTTGGCAGGAGGCGTCAGCATTACGTATCAGGTGGTAGGGGAGGAGAATCCCAGCGCTACGGATATGGCGGATACGATTGCCAAGCTGCAGCAGCGTGTTGAGAATTACAGTACAGAGGCTATTGTATATCAGGAGGGCGCTGACCGTATCAATATTGAGATTCCCGGCGTTAAGGATGCCAATGCTATCTTAGAGGAGCTGGGCAGGCCGGGGGCGCTGTATTTTATTGCGGAGACTGACTCTGAGGGAAATGCCAATTACAGCTACGGCCAGTTAGGCTATACCTTGAACAAGTCTATTGACGAGCTTCTGGAGAACGGCTCTATTTTGGTACAGGGTACGGACGTCAAGGAAGCCCGGGCGGCCAGCGGACAGAACCAGATGGGCAATATGGAGTATGTGGTAGAACTGACCATGACTGAGGAGGGTACGGATAAATTTGCGGAGGCGACGAGGAATGCCTACCAGAAGGACGAGACGTTGGCTATTTACTATGACGGAGATTTTGTCAGTGTTCCTACGGTAAGCGGCGTATTTACCAACGGACAGGCTTCCATTACCCAGATAGGCAGCTATGAGGAGGCGGAGAAGCTGGCTTCCACCATTCGTATCGGCGGTCTGAAGCTGGAGCTGGAGGAGCTGCATTCCAAGGTAGTGGGCGCGCAGCTGGGCGTGGAGGCTATTGATACGAGCCTGAAGGCCGGCGCCATCGGACTGGTGATTGTGATTGTATTTATGATTGCCGTATACTTTGTCTCGGGTCTGGCTTCCGCCCTGGGTCTGTGCCTGTATGTGGCGCTGGTAGTGCTTTTGTTATATGGCTTTGATATGACGCTGACGCTTCCCGGCGTGGCGGGTATTATTCTTTCGATAGGTATGGCTGTGGATGCGAATGTGATTGTCTTTGCCCGTATCCGGGAGGAGCTGGCTACCGGTAAGACTGTGAAAAGCGCCATTAAGATTGGTTTTGATAAGGCCTTGTCCGCTATTATAGACGGTAATATCACAACGCTGATTGCAGCTGTCGTTTTGCTGATGCTGGGCCCCGGAACGATAAAGGGCTTTGCACAGACACTGGCGCTTGGTATTGTGCTTTCCATGTTTACGGCTCTGGTAGTTACCAGACTCATCCTGAACGCTTTCTATGCATTAGGCCTTAAGGACGTCAGATGGTATGGCGTCGGCAAGGAGCATAAGGCCATTCATTTTCTGGGGAAGAAGGGTATTTTCTTTGGGATTTCCATAGCGGTTGTGGTTGCCGGATTCATCGCCATGGGAGCCTATTCCATGAAGGGCGAGGATATGCTGAATTTCAGCCTGGAGTTTAAGGGCGGTACGGCTACGACGGTTACCTTTGACGAGAAGATGACGCTTCAGGAGGCCAATGACAAAGTTGCGCCTGTTATCCGGGAGGTGACCGGCAGCGATGTGCAGATTCAGACGGTGCAGGATTCCAATGAGGTTATCTTTAAGACCACTACCTTGAGTGTGGACCAGAGAACGGCCTTAGAGGAGCGTTTGATTAGTGAATTTGGAGTAGATCAGTCCCTGATTACCTCTGAGACGATTAGCTCCACTATCAGCAGCGAGATGAAATCGGACACGATTCTGGCGGTATTGATTGCCATTGTATGTATGCTGATTTATATCCGTATCAGATTTAGCGATATCCGTTTCGGTATCAGCAGTATTGTGGCTCTTTTGCATGATGTGCTGGTGGTGTTGACCTTCTATGCGATTGCCCGTGTGTCCGTAGGAAACACCTTTATCGCATGTATGCTGACGATTGTGGGTTATTCCATCAATGCATCCATTGTCATATTTGACCGTATTCGCGAGAACATGAAGGTGATGAACAGCAGAGAGGATTTACAGAATGTTGTAAATACCAGCATTACCCAGACGCTTTCCAGAAGTATCTTCACGTCTCTTACCACTTTTGTAATGGTGGCATGTCTGTATGTGCTGGGCGTGACGAGTATTCGGGATTTTGCGCTGCCTTTGATGGTGGGTATTATCTGCGGCGCTTATTCTTCCGTATGTGTGGCAGGCGCCTTGTGGTATGTGCTGAGGAAGAAGTTCCCGCCTAAGCTGAGTAAATAAAAGGCCGTAGCGTGCGGGAGTGCGCAGACGGGAGCAAGGATGGAAAAGTGGTTTGTAGCTGCCAAGAGGGCAGACTTTCATAAATGGGCCGAAGAGTTTGGCATCAGTCCGATTTTGGCCAGAATTATACGGAATCGGGATATAACGGAGGAGGAGCAGGTGCGGAAGTTTTTAAACGGCACCTTGGCAGATTGTTATTCTCCCTGGCTTCTTTATGATATGGACAGAGCTGTGAAGCTGCTGCTGGAGGCTGTGGATAGAGGAACCTTTATACGGGTTATCGGCGACTATGACGTGGACGGCATCTGTTCTTCCTATATACTGACCAGAGGTCTGGGCTTACTGGGCGCTAAAGTAGATACGGCCATTCCCCATCGAATCCATGACGGTTACGGACTGAATGACCATCTGATACAGGAGGCATATGAGGAAGGCGTGGGTATGATTGTCACCTGTGACAATGGGATTGCGGCGGCTCCTCAGATTGAGCTGGCGGCCAAACTGGGTATACAGGTCATCATCACGGACCATCATGAGGTGCCCTTTGTGATGAAGGACGGCGAACGGCAGGAGCTGCTTCCCCCGGCGCTGGCTGTGGTGAATCCCAAACAGGAGAAGGACTGCTATCCCTTTCCGAACATCTGCGGCGGAGTGGTGGCTTATAAGCTGATGGCGGCGCTGCAGGAGCGGGCCGCGGGCTCGGCTCTGGAGGGGGCTCTGGAGGAATTTCTGGCGTTTGCGGCCTTTGCTACAGTTTGTGATGTGATGGAGCTTCGGGATGAAAATCGCATTATTGTGAAGGAGGGTCTAAAACGGCTCAGAACTATCGAAAACCAGGGTCTTTTGGCCTTGATAGAGGTCAACGGGCTGGAGAAGGATAAGCTTTCGGCCTATCATCTGGGCTTCGTGCTGGGGCCCTGTCTGAATGCTACGGGGCGCCTGGACACGGCAAAACGAGCCCTGGAGTTATTGCAAAGCACGACCAGAACAGAGGCCATGACGGCGGCGGCAGAGCTGAAGGCGCTGAACGACAGTCGGAAAAATTTGACGCTGCAGGGAGTGGAGCTGGCGGAACAGCTGATTCTGGCGGAGCATAGGGAGCGGGATAAGGTGCTGGTGATTTATCTGCCCCAGGTACATGAAAGTCTGGCGGGGATTATTGCCGGCCGTATTCGGGAGAAATATAACAGGCCGGTATTCCTGTTGACCAGGGGGGAGGAGGATGTGAAGGGGTCGGGGCGTTCCGTTCCCGCCTATCATATGTTCGAGGCCATGACGGAGGTAAAACAGTATTTTACCAGATTCGGCGGACACAGGCTTGCGGCGGGCCTTTCCATGAAGGAGGAGGATATTCCGGCTCTGTGCAGGGCGTTGAATGACAACTGCAGATTGACAGAGGAGGATTTTATCCCCCAGGTACATATTGATGTGCCCATGCCGCTCTATGCGGGAGATCAGGGGCTTGCTCTGGAGCTGGAGAAGCTGGAGCCTTTCGGAGTGGGGAATCCCAGGCCTCTGTTTGCTCAGAAGGGGCTGATTTTTAAGGCCGGTTATCGGATGGGAAAGAACAAGACGGCAGCGCGTTTTTCGGTGCTTACCCCGGAGGGAGAGAACAGGCAGCTGGTGTTTTTCGGAGATTTGGAGCGTTTTGGAGCTTTCTTAAGGGAGAAGTACGGAGAGGACAGCGAAGGAGCCCTGTACAGCGGTCGGGGACATTTTGACATCTCTGTGGTGTATCAGTTGGGCCTGAATACCTATAAGGGGTGCCGGGAAGTGCAGTATATCATGCAGTATTACTGCTGAGTTTATATTCCTGTAGATTTATGCGAAGCAAGGAAAAGTTTCTTCTTTTTTTAGAGTTTCATAATAAAATGGACACAGTTTGGACACATTTGCCTATTATAGTGTATTTCAGATAGTTGATTAATTCACTATCTCTCCCCCCTCATAAGAAAATCGCGAAGGCGTCATGTCTATGGCATGACGCCTTTGTGATTCGGAAAGGATATTTTCAAAGGGCGGATTTAATCAGTGCGTCCTTAGAATTTGGCATCTTGTAGGAAGAGGAAAAATAAGGTATGATATTACATATGATGGGAGAAGAAATCAAAGAAGCGAGGTAGGCAATGAAATTAACAGAGCTTTTGGAGGGATTGGATTTTGAGTGTATACAGGGAGACCTGAATCGGGAAATCAGCGGGGTGGTATATGACTCCCGCAGAGTAATAAAAGGGTGTCTCTTTATCTGTATTCGGGGGATGAAGTTCGACGGGCATGGGTTTGCGCCGGCGGTAGCAAAGCAGGGAGCCTCGGTGCTTGTGGTGTCGGAGGAGGTTTTTGTGGATGCCTCAGAGGTGACAATCATTAAAGTGAAGGATACCAGATACGCCATGGCTTTTATATCGGCGGCCTGGTTCGGGCACCCGGCAAAGAAGCTGAAGGTAATCGGCATTACCGGAACGAAAGGGAAAACCACCTCTGCCTATCTGGTAAAATCCATTCTGGAGAATGCAGGATACAGGGTAGGTTTGGCAGGCACCGTTGAGGTGATTATCGGCGATACCCATATTCATGCGCAAAATACCACGCCGGAGTCCTATCTGTTGCAGGAATATTTTGCCCGTATGGTGGAGGCCGGTCTGGATGCGGTGGTAATGGAGGTGTCCTCCCAGGCACTGAAGCTCCACAGAACCCAGGGCTTTATCTTTGATTATGGCATTTTCACCAATCTGGAGCCGGACCATATCGGCGAAGGGGAGCATGAGAGCTTTGAGGATTATCTTTATTGCAAAAGTCTGTTATTTAAACAGTGTAGAATCGGTATTGTAAACGGCGATGACAGTCATACCTTTAGAGTGACAAAGGGGCATACCTGTGAGCTGGAGACCTTCGGGCTGGGAGAGAATTGTATGCTGCGGGCTGAGGAGCTTCAGCTTGTGCATCAGCCGGGAGAGCTGGGCGTCAGCTTTCATGTGAGGGGTCTCATGGACTTTGAAGCGTCGGTTCCCACGCCGGGACGTTTCAGTGTCTATAATGCTTTGGCGGCTATTGCGCTCTGCCGCCATTTTAGGGTACGGGAGGAAGATATTCGGGAAGCTCTTGGCCGTGCCAGGGTAAAGGGCAGAATTGAGATGGTAAGCGTATCGAAGGATTTTACGCTTCTGATTGATTACGCCCATAATGCCATGGCATTAAAGAGTCTGTTGTCGACGCTGCGGGAGTATGAGCCGGGCAGGCTGGTATGTCTGTTCGGATGCGGCGGCAACCGCTCAAGAGATAGGCGTTTTGAGATGGGAGAGGTCAGCGGACAGTTGGCGGATTTGACGATTATCACCTCGGATAACCCCCGTTTTGAGAAGCCTCAGGACATTATGGAGGATATCAAGACGGGAATCGAGAGAACAGAGGGCGATTATATTGAGATATGCGACCGCAAGGAGGCTATCCGGTATGCTATTACCCATGGAAGGCCGGGGGATATTATTGTGCTGGCAGGAAAGGGGCATGAGGATTATCAGGAGATAGAGGGGGTGAAATACCCTATGGATGAGAGAGTGCTGATACAGGAAATACTATCGGAGGAAAAGCTGCACGGTCATTTGGCGAAATGTGATGATACGGTACGCCGGTAGAACATCGGCAGCAGGAAGATAGAAAGACAGAAGAAAGCGGGATAAGAGCATTGGCTGAGCAGTATGCGGATATTATTGTGGATATCTCACATGAAAAACTGGATAAGGCCTTTCAATACAGGGTGCCCCGGAGGCTGCAGGGGACGCTGGAAACAGGGATGTGCGTGACGGTTCCCTTCGGAAGAGGCAACAGGCTGATTAAAGGCTATTGTGTGGGCCTTGGGGAGAACTGTCGTTTTGATTCCGGGCAGATTAAGGAAGTGGCCGATATTGCCCCGAAGGGGGTGGAGGTAGAGGACCGGCTGATGGAGCTGGCAGCATGGATGAGAAGAAATTATGGCTCCACCATGATTCAGGCTCTTAAGACGGTGCTTCCGGCCAGACAGTCCGTAAGGAAGCTGGAGCGCCGTCGGATATGCGCCACCCTGGGGAGGGAGGAGCTGATTTCTCTTTTGGGGGAGAGCGAGCGGAAAAAGCAGACGGCCAGGGTCAGGCTGCTGAAAGCCCTTTTGGAGCAGGACAGCATTCCCTATGAGTGGATTACGGGGAAGCTTAAAATTGCGCCGGCCACCATCAGAGGCCTGGAGGCAGCAGGCGTCTTACATATTGACACATCGGATTCCTATCGCAATCCGGTGAAGCTTCAGGCCGACAGAGAGAAGAAGCTGCCGCTAAGCCCCGGTCAGCAGGAGATTGTTCAAAGCATCCTTGAGGACTATGACGCCGATATCAGGAAGGTTTATCTGCTGCACGGTATTACCGGAAGCGGAAAGACGGAGGTCTATATGCGGCTGATTGAGGAGGTGGTAAGCCGGGGCAGGCAGGCGATTGTGCTGATTCCGGAGATTGCCCTGACTTATCAGACGCTGCTTCGCTTTTACAGGCGTTTCGGAGACAGGGTCAGTGTCATGAATTCCACACTTTCTCCCGGTGAGAAATATGACCAGTGCCAGCGGGCAAAACAAGGGGAAATAGATGTGATTATCGGCCCCCGCTCGGCATTGTTTACGCCCTTTCCCCATATTGGATTGATTGTTATGGACGAGGAGCATGAGGGAAGCTATAAGAGCGAGAGCACGCCCAAGTATCATGCGAGGGAGACTGCCATAGAGATAGCGGCGATGCATCATGCCAGTGTGCTGCTGGGTTCGGCCACGCCCTCTCTGGAGAGCTATTATCGTTCGCAGAAGGGACAGTATCAGCTGTTTGTTATGAAGGAGAGACTGACGGGGGAAAGCCTTCCCCGGGTGCAGGTGGTGGATTTGCGAAAGGAACTGGCCGAGGGAAACCGCTCTATTTTCAGCAGGAGGCTTCAGGAGCTTTTGGCGGACCGTCTGTCAAAAGGACAGCAGAGTATGCTTTTTCTGAACAGGCGAGGCTATGCCGGCTTTATATCCTGCAGAAGCTGCGGGCATGTGATGAAATGTCCCCATTGCGATGTGTCGCTGTCGGAGCATAAGGACGGGAGGCTCTGGTGTCATTATTGCGGCTACAGCGAGCCGAAGCTGTTCTTATGTCCCGAATGTGGATCCAAATATATTATGGGTTTTAAAGCGGGAACTCAGCAAATCGAGGAAAAATTAAAGGAAATGTTTCCGTCCGTGCGTACGCTGCGGATGGATGGAGATACTACAAAATCAAAGGAAAGCTATGAACGGATTCTGGCAGCCTTTGCCAATGAGGAGGCGGATGTGCTGATTGGCACCCAGATGATAGTAAAGGGACATGATTTTCCCAAGGTTACGCTGGTGGGTGTGCTGGCGGCGGATTTGTCCCTGTGTGCCGGAGATTTCCGGGCAGGAGAAAGGACCTTTCAGCTTTTGACGCAGGCGGTGGGAAGAGCAGGCAGAGGCAGCATTCCCGGGGAAGCGGTGATACAGACCTATCAGCCGGAGCATTATGCGGTGCTTCATGCGGCGGCACAGGATTATGAGGGTTTTTATGAGGAAGAGCTGCTGTATCGGGAGCTGGCGGGTTATCCCCCGGCGGCGCATATGCTGGCGGTTCAGATTTTCGGAAAATCGGAGGCGGACACTAAGCGGCTTGCTAAGCGGCTTGCGGATGTGGTAAAATGCAAGGGGAAAGAGGCCGGTAAGATAGAAGAGGCCTGTATTGTAGGCCCTGCGCCCGCCGCTATCGGAAGAGTGAACGACACCTTTCGCTTTGTCTTTTATATGAAGCATTCCGAATACGAGGCGTTGGTGCAGGCGAAGGATATGCTGGAGGGTGCGCTGCAGAGGTGGCAGCCAAAGGGAGAAAGCGTGCAGTTTGATTTTGACCCAATGAATACGCTGTAGGCAGCGAAATGTGAAAGGATTGCGTCAGGGTCGGCGCAGAAATGAGGATGAGATGGCAATACGGAATATTCGGGAGTACGGAGACGAGGTACTCACAAAGAAATGTAAGGAAGTGAAGGAAATGACGCCCCGGATACGGGAACTTATCGGGGATATGCTGGATACCATGTATGAGGCCGGCGGGGTGGGACTTGCGGCTCCCCAGGTGGGGATTCTTAAGAGAATCGTGGTAATCGATGTGACGGGGGAGGAGCCTCATATCTTGATTAATCCCAGAATCGTGGAGACCAGCGGTGAACAGACGGGGGCTGAAGCCTGTCTGAGCGTACCCGGAAAGAGCGGTACCGTGACCAGGCCCAATTATGTGAAGGCGGTGGCGCTGGATATAGATATGCAGCCTGTGGAGCTGGAGGGGACGGAGCTTCTGGCGAGAGCCATCTGCCATGAGCTGGACCATCTGGACGGTCATTTGTATGTGGATAAGGTGGAGGGTGAACTGCAAATTGTGACTGCGGAGGATGAAGAGGAATGAGAATCGTTTTTATGGGGACGCCGGAATTTGCTGTGGGAGCTCTGAAGGCTCTGAGAGAGGCCGGTCATGAGATTACGGCGGTGGTTACGCAGCCGGATAAGGCCAAGGGGCGCAGCGGGCAGCTGCAGTTTACGCCGGTGAAGGAGTATGCCGCAGCATTTGGAATCCCTGTGCTGCAGCCTGTCAGGATTAAAACGCCTGAGGCTGTGGAGGAGCTTAGGAGGTTTGCGGCGGATGTCTATATCGTGGCGGCATTCGGCCAGTTGTTATCCCAGGAGATATTGGATATTCCCCGATATGGCTGTCTGAATATTCATGCCTCTCTGCTTCCGAAATACAGGGGAGCCTCTCCCATTCAGCATGCCATTATAAAGGGTGAGAGAAAAAGCGGCGTCACAATTATGCAGATGGACGCAGGGCTGGACACAGGTGATATCTTATATAAGAAGGAGACCGAGATTACAGATACGGATAATTTTGAGACGCTCCATGACAGGCTTATGGCGCTGGGAGGAGAGGCTATTGTGGAGGCATTGCCTCTGATAGAGCAGGGGAAGCTGACGCCCATCAAGCAGCAGGAGGAGGCATCCTGTTATGCGCCGTTATTGCAGAAGGCCATGGGAAAAATTGATTTTACCCGGGACGCTTTTGAGATTGACAGGCAGATACGGGGAATGACTCCCTGGCCCAGTGCATATGCGGCCTATCGGGGCAAGCAGCTGAAGTTGTGGCAGGCGCGTCCCGTGAAGGAGACGGTCGACGGCTTACAGCCCGGCAGTATTATGTGTGTGACAAAAGATACGATTCAGGTGGCCTGCGGCAAAAATGCTCTGTGTATTGATGAGCTGCAGTTAGAGGGAAAGAAGAGGATGAAAACACATGATTTTCTACTGGGCGTAAAAATGCAGCCGGGGGAACGGCTGGAGTAACAGGGGAAGCGGCAAGGGTGAGAGCCCGGGGAAAATAAAAAAGGAGAGATGCTTGTAATGTATGTTTTGATGTACGGATTTGGCTACGGATATTATCTGGACCCCACGTATTTGCTGGTTATACTGGGAACGCTTTTATGTCTGGGGGCGAGCGCTCTTGTAAACAGCAGTATGAGTAAATACAGCAGGGTAGGAAACAGCACGGGGCTTACAGGGGCGGAGGCTGCCCGCAGAATCCTGAATAACGAGGGATTGTATGATGTGCAGATTGAATGCCTGAGCGATAACCGGGGCGACCATTATGACCCGAGAACCAATACGGTTCGTTTAAGCAGCAGTAATTATCATTCGGCGTCGGTGACGGCAGTAGGCGTGGCGGCCCATGAGTGCGGGCACGCCATCCAACATGCAGAGAACTATGCGCCGTTGTCTGTCCGTTCTGCATTAGTGCCGGTGGCCAATATCGGAAGTATGCTGGGCTGGCCTATTATATTGCTTGGCGTTCTTTTAAGCTGGAATAATACACTGATTCAGATTGGCATATGGGCCTTTGCGCTGGCGGTGCTTTTCCAGCTTGTGACGCTTCCCGTAGAATTTAACGCTTCCCGTCGGGCCGTGGTGAAGCTGGGGGAATACGGAATGATGAACGAACAGGAACTGACGGGCTGCAAAAAGGTGTTGACGGCGGCGGCTATGACTTATGTGGCGGCAGCAGCCTCTTCTATCTTACAGCTGCTCAGACTGGTGCTGCTTTTCGGGGGGAACCGGAGAAGAGATTAAGGCGCTTTGAAACAGGAGGAAGCAGGACATTTATGGAGAATGTCAGGGAAATAACGCTGGATACGCTGGTTGCGTCGGAGAGAGAGCAGGAGCTTTCCCATCGTCTGATAAGGGCTGTATTGGATAAATATGATTATCTGGGCAACAGGGAGAAGGCCTTTATAAAGAGGGTGACGGAGGGAACCATTGAGCGGAGGCTGGAGCTGGATTATTATTTAAATGCTTATGCGTCGGTTCCCACCCATAAGATGAAGCCAATCATACGAAATCTTCTGCGTATGAGCGTTTATCAGATACGATATATGGACGGAATACCGGACAGCGCAGTTTGTAATGAGGCCTGTAAGCTGGCGGGCAAAAGAAAATTTCAGAACCTGAAGGGCTTTGTAAACGGGGTGCTGCGCAGCATCTCCAGGGAAAAGGACAGGCTTCCCCTGCCGGATAAGTCAGAGGAGCCGACGCTGTACTATTCCGTGAAATATTCCATGCCGACGCTGTTGGTGGAACTGTGGCTGGAGGAGTATGGAAGAGACGTCACGGAAACCATGCTGGAAAGCCTGCTTAAGGTGCATCCGGTATCTCTGCGTTTTCGTGGCGGGCAGGAAAGAGAACCGGCGGCAGGAGTGGAGACTACCCGGGGGAAGGTAACGAAGGCGCAAACGGCGCAGGCGTCGGTGGCTGAGGCTGTGGAGGCACTGAGAAAGCAGGGCGTCAGCCTGCGGCAGAGTCCTTATTCTTCTCATGTGTATCTGGCTGAAAATGCGGAGGGGATTAGAGCGCTTCCGGGTTTTGCGGAAGGGCTTTTTACTGTTCAGGACGTAAGCTCTGTGCTGGCGGTGCAGGCAGCGGGCATCCGGCCGGGAGATACGGTGGTGGATATGTGCGCCGCTCCGGGAGGAAAAAGCATTCTGGCGGCGGAGACGGCGGGACTGGTGCTGGCCGGGGACATCTCGGAATACAAAACAGACCTTATTCGGGAAAACAGGGACAGAATGCGGTCGGATAATATACAGATTCGGGTACATGACGCAACGGTATTTGACTCGGAGCTTGAGGAGCAGGCGGATGTGCTGCTTTTGGATGTGCCCTGCTCCGGTCTGGGCGTCATGGGTAAAAAGAGGGATATCAAGTATCATGTAACCCGGGAGAGCCTGGAGAGTATCACGGATTTACAGAGGCGGATTATTGAGAACAGCTGGCGCTATGTGAAGCCCGGCGGCACGCTGCTTTACAGTACCTGTACCCTTCATCGCAAGGAGAATCAGGAGATGGTAAAGTGGATACTGGAAAACTTTCCCTTTGAGGAAGGGGATATTGCCGGATATCTTCCCGGGCGGCTGTTGGAGGAAAAGGAAAGGCTTGAGAAGCAGACGGGAAATACAGATGTTAAAAAATGTTCCGTACAGCTGCTTCCCGGCTTTATGGAGGCGGACGGCTTCTTTTTTGCCAGATTGGTGAGAAAAATATATGGATAAGAAGGACATCAAATCATTGACGCTGGAGGAGCTTACTCAGGAGATGGAAGCTCTGGGAGAGAAGCCCTTCCGCGCCAGACAGATATATGAGTGGATGCATGTGAAGCTGGCGGAGGACTTTGATAAAATGAGCAATCTGCCAAAGGCGCTTCGGGAGACATTGAAGGAACGGTACGCTTATACGGTGTTAAAGACGGCGGCGGTGAAGGAATCTGCATTGGACGGCACGCGGAAATTCCTGTTTGAGCTGTCTGACGGAAATGTGGTGGAAAGCGTGTGGATGAAATATAAGCATGGCAATTCGGTGTGCATTTCCTCTCAGGTAGGCTGTCGTATGGGCTGTCTGTTCTGTGCATCTACCCTGGATGGGCTGGAGAGAAATCTGGGGCCCTCGGAGATGTTGGAGCAGATTTATGCAATTACCCGTATCACAGAGGAGCGCGTGAGCAATGTGGTAGTCATGGGTACGGGAGAGCCCTTGGATAATTATGAGAATCTGCTGCGTTTCATAAGGCTTTTAACGGATGAAAACGGTCTGCATATCAGTCAGAGGAGCCTGACGGTGTCCACCTGCGGGCTCGTGCCGAGGATGCGAAAGCTGGCGGAGGAAAAGCTTCAGATTACGCTGGCTTTAAGCCTGCATGGGGCTACGGATGAAAAGAGAAGGATGCTGATGCCTGTTGCCAATCGCTATAGCATTCAGGAGCTGATGGAGGTCTGCCGCTATTATTTTGAACAGACCGGAAGAAGGATTACCTTTGAGTACAGCCTGGTGGGCGGCGTAAACGACACGCCGGAGGATGCTAAGCGGCTGGCGGCGCTGGCTAAGCCTTTGTGTTGTCATATAAATCTGATTCCGGTGAATCCTATTAAGGAGCGGGATTATGTGCAGTCTGAGGCGGAGCATATCAGGGAGTTTAAAAATAAGCTTGAAAAAAACCAGATAAATGTTACTATAAGAAGGGAAATGGGGCGGGACATTGACGGCGCCTGCGGGCAGCTGCGCCGCAGACATATCGCCCGAGAAGCCATATAGGGCATAGGAGGAGAACATACGTGCTTAAGACGTTTTCCATTACGGATATTGGAAGGAAGAGAAAAGTAAATCAGGATTTTGTATATACCTCGGAGTCTGCGGTGGGCGTATTGCCCAATCTTTTTATACTGGCGGACGGTATGGGAGGACATAATGCGGGTGACTATGCCTCCAAGGCGGCTGTGGAAAATATGGTGGAGCATATCAGGATGGCCGGGGAGGAACAGCCTGCCCGGATTTTTCGGGAAGCCATTCAGAGGGTGAACGAACTGATTTACAGAAAGGCCGGCCAGGAGAGTGGAATGGAGGGCATGGGCACTACGGTGGTAGCTGCCAGCTGTATCGGGGACGAGCTGCAGGTGGCGAATGTAGGGGACAGCAGACTGTATGTGGTGGATGATAAGATGACCCAGATTACCAGAGACCATTCTCTGGTGGAGGAGATGGTGAGGATTGGCACTATAGACAGGGAGGAAGCGAGAAATCATCCTGATAAGAATATTATTACCAGAGCGGTAGGTGTGAGCGAGGCGGTAGAGCCGGACTTTTTTACTGTAGGATTAAAGCAGGGGGACATCATCCTTATGTGCTCCGACGGTTTGACAAATATGCTGGAGGACGAGGAGATTCGTATGCTTCTGGCACAGACCGGGGATATTGAGGAGAAGGCGCGCAGGCTGGTGGATGCGGCGAATCGTAATGGCGGCCGGGACAATATTTCCGTTATATTGATTGAACCCTTTGCATAGGGATTGGATTGGAGAAAATCTATGGTAAAAATTGGAATGATGATTGGCGAGCGCTATGAGATTCTGGAAAAAATCGGAACCGGCGGCATGTCAGATGTATATAAAGCGAAATGTCATAAGCTGAACCGTTATGTGGCTGTGAAGGTGTTAAAGCAGGAGTTTTCGGAGAACGCCAATTTTGTATCGAAATTCAAGATTGAGGCACAGGCTGCCGCAGGGCTGATGCATCCTAATATTGTCAATGTCTATGATGTGGGCGAGGAGAATGGCATCCATTATATTGTCATGGAATTGGTCGAGGGAATCACCCTGAAGAAATATATTGAGAAAAAGGCAAGACTATCCTACAAGGAGGCTGTCAGTATTGCTATCCAGGTGAGCATGGGTATTGAGGCGGCTCACAATAATCATATTATACACAGGGATATCAAGCCTCAGAATATTATTATCTCTAAGGACGGCAAGGTAAAGGTGACGGATTTCGGCATTGCCAAGGCGGCTACCAGTAACACCATTACCTCTAATGTAATGGGCTCCGTGCATTATACATCGCCGGAGCAGGCCAGAGGCGGCTACAGCGACGAAAAGAGCGATATTTATTCGTTGGGCGTTACCATGTTTGAAATGCTTACGGGCAGAGTTCCCTTTAATGGAGAGACTACGGTGGCGATTGCCATTAAACATATCCAGGAGGAGATGCCTTCTCCCAGAGAATATGTAGGGGAAATCCCGGCGGCCGTGGAGAGTATCGTATTAAAGTGCTGCCAGAAGTCCCCGGACCGCCGGTATCAGAATATGCAGGAGTTGATTGCGGATTTAAAGCAGTCCCTTATCAGCCCGGACGAGGATTTCGTGATGGTTCATGATTCCGATTCCGAGGGGAATACCCGTATGATGTCGGAAAATGATATGGCGGAAATTAAAAGACATGCAGTTTATCGGGATAACCGGGTATATAACAATGATTATCAGGAGCATATGCGTTTAAAGAGCGATACGATGGATGAGGGTGAGGAGGAGCCGGGTGAGGAAGAGGATTATGATTATGACTATAATCCCCGGATGGAAAAGGTTACCACAATTCTGGCTATCGTGGCCGGTCTGGTCATCTGTGTTATCGTGATTGTGCTGGCTGTCAGGCTTTTTGGCAATCTCTCGGAAAGCCCGGAGCAGAGCAGGAGTCCCATCGCCGCAGATGATGAGTCCTCTGATGTGGAGTATCGCAGTATGCCCCGGGTGACGGGAATCAATTTGGAAGACGCCAAAAAGGCTCTGCTGGATATCGGCATGAAGCCGGAGATAGAATATGAGGATTCGGATACTATAGATGTAGGCGTTGTCATAAGCGCCAATGTGACTGTGGGAACCCAGCTGGCGCCGGGCAGCGTGGTGGTGCTGACGGTCAGCGCAGGCGCTGCGGGAGTGGAGGTGCCGGAACTTACGGGAGATACCAGTCGGGAGGCCGACACCAGACTGACGGCGTTAGGGTTTGTGGTGAATGAAATGTCGGATTATTCAGACACGGTAGAGGAAGGCCGGGTTATTTCCCAGAGCCCGGAGAGCGGTACGAAGGCGCCTAAGGGAAGCGTTATCACGATTACTGTGAGCAAGGGCAGGCAGGAGGAAAAGGTACGGGTGCCCAATCTTGTGGGAATGACGGAGGAGGACGGTACGGTTCTGGCTGTGGAGAGTAAGCTGAGCATCGGAAATGTTAGCTATGTATATACTAATGAAGCGGAGGCGGGATATATCTGTTATCAGAGCTATTCCCAGGGCTCCTATGTGGATGAGGGCACCGCTATTGACATTAAGGTAAGCCAGGGAGCAGAGAGGCCCACTTATAAGTACAGCGGCAGTATAGAAGCGCCTACGATAGAGGAGGCACCGGATTTTGTGGCGGGCAGCGAGGTGAGAATACAGTTTATCACGGATGACGGTCAGGTTTTGCTTGACACAAGGGTGACCAGTTTCCCTCAGTCCGCTAATTATTACGGGCTTACGGCGGGAGGCGGTGTTATCACGATGAGTTATATGGTTACGCTCCCCGGGGAGACAACCATGGATCCGGTGACCGGAGAGGCAGTTACCACACCGGGAGCCACTCAGGAGAGAGCCTTTACGAGAATGGTAACCTTTGAGAAGGAATAAATGTGTGTGAAATGGGTATGGCGGGTTAGAAAAGCTTCAGGTAAAAGAACGGGTATGGTATGCAGGGAAAGATAATCAAAGGGATTGCGGGCTTTTATTATTGTATGGCCGCAGGTGATGTGTATGAATGTAAAGCAAAGGGAGTGTTCCGCAGGGAAAACAGGAAGCCTCTGGTAGGGGATGATGTGGAACTGGATATTCTGGATGAAGAGAAGAAGCTTGGAAATATCCGGGAGCTTTTGCCCCGCAGGAGCTGTCTGATTCGGCCTGCCGTCGCCAATGTGGACCAGGCGCTTATCATCTTTGCCATTGTGAAGCCTCAGCCCAATTTTAATCTGCTGGACCGTTTCCTGGTGATGATGGGGAAGCAAAGCCTTCCCTGTATTATCTGCTTTAATAAGCTTGATTTGGACAAGGAGAATAAGGGAAGGGAGTATGAGGCGGTTTACAGAAGCTGCGGGTATCAGACATTGGCGGTCAGCGCTGCCAGCAAAGAGGGAATAGACAGCCTGCAAAAGCTGCTTTTGGGAAAAACTACGACAGTGGCGGGACCCAGCGGAGTGGGGAAATCCTCTCTGGTGAACTGCCTGCAGTCCCATGTGATGATGGAAACGGGGGATATCAGCGCTAAAATTGAGAGGGGAAAGCACACCACCAGACATTCCGAGCTTCTGGTAATCTCGGAGAATACTTATATTCTGGATACGCCGGGCTTTAGCTCTCTGGGGCTTTTTGATATGGAAAAGGAGGAGCTTGCCGGCTATTATCCCGAATTTGCAGCTTATGAGGAAAACTGTAGATTTGGCGGCTGCGCACATCTGGCGGAGCCGGCCTGCGGTATTCAGAAAGCTGTGGAGGAAGGAAAAATCAGCAGGCTGCGCTATGATACTTACTGCCAGCTGTATCGTGAGCTTAAAAACGAGAGAAAGTATTGATGCCAACAGGCATTGGAGAAGCAAGATGAGTAATGAACAGAACTGGAAAAACATGGGAGAGCAGATTCGGGCGTCCGTGTCGGAGGCTATACAGACAGGGGATTATGCGCAGTTGAATCAGCTTGTGTCGGATACGGTAAGCAGCGCCCTTCGAGAGGCAAAAAATCAGGCAGGCCGGATGAAGGAGCAGACGCCTCGGCAAAAGGCTCAGACAAGGCCTGTGCCAGTTTCTAACGGAGGATTGGTTCGGTTAAAGAGAGTGGGCAGCGTGTCAGGGGTTCTCTATATGGTATTCGGCGGTATCGGTATGGGTTTATCCGTCTGCGGGTTGATTGCAGTCGGCATATTGTGTATACTGGGAATAGTGGGAAGCGGCTGGTTTTTTGGGCTATTGGCGTTGATGGCGGCTTTTGGCGGTATGATAAGGCTGGGCTCAAAGAAAGGGGAGCGTCTGAAACGGGCGGAGAGGTACATACAGCTGTGTGGAAATAAGATGTACGGCATCCTGGAGGAGCTGGCCCGCCAGACGGGTAAAAGCCTTCGTTTTATCCGGAAGGATATTCGTAAAATGCTGGAAATCGGCATGTTCCCGGAGGGGCATCTGGATGAGAAGCAGACCTGCTTCATGTTAAATGATGTGATTTATCATCAATATACCCAGACGGAGAATGCTTATCGGCTCAGACAGGAGACCGAAAGGCTCAAGGATCAGACACAGCAGAGCGCCCTGACCGGGCAGCAGGAGGAGAGCCGCAGACAGGAAAATGAACTGAATGCCATGATTGCGGAGGGGATGGAGTGTACCCGGAAGCTGCGGGAGCTGAATGATAAGATAGAGGATGAAAAGATATCAAAGGAGCTTTTCAGTCTGGAGAAGCTGTTAAAGGAGATTTTTGACAGTCTGAGGGAGCATCCGGAGCAGATGCATCGGATGCATAAGCTGATGGACTATTATCTGCCTACAACGGTAAAGCTGGTGGAGGCATATGAGGAATTTGACCAGGTCAGCGTGCCGGGAGAGGATATATTGGCGGCAAAAGCAGAGATAGAAAAGACTTTGGGCGTGATTAACGGCGCCTTTGCGGAGCTGTTAAACGCATTATTTCAGGACGCGGCCCTGGATGTAACTACGGACGCCCAGGTGCTGCAGACCATGCTGGCAAGAGAGGGCCTTACCAGAGAAGCTTTCGTGTCCGAAGAAAAATAAATAGGAGAGGATGCGCAGAAAACAGCGCGCGGGAAAGAGGAGAAGAATGAACAAGGAATTGGATGAAATGTTGAAGGAAGCGCCGGGACTGACGCTCAATCCTTTTTCGGAGGATAGGGGCGAAGGAGCAAAGGCAGCTCCTGTTGTGGCAAAAGAGTCGGTAAAGCAGGCGCCGGAGGTGGAGCTTACGCCCGAGGAGCAAAAGATGGTGGAGGATTTCGCGGCGCAGATTGATTTGACCGATACCCGACAGGTGCTGCAGTTCGGAGCCGGGAGCCAGAAGAAGATTGCCGACTTCTCTGAGAGCGCTTTAAATAATGTGCGGGCGAAGGATATGGGCGAAATCGGACAGATGCTTACGGATGTGGTGGCCGAGCTGAAAAGCTTCGAGGAAGAAGGAGACGAGAAGGGCTTTTTCGGCTTCTTTAAGAAAAGCAGCAACAAGCTGGCAAACATGAAGGCGAAATATGATAAGGCGGAGGTAAATATCAATAAAATCTGTCAGGTCATGGAAGGGCATCAGATTACGCTGTTAAAGGATGTGGCTATGCTGGACAAGATGTATGAGCTCAATTTAAATTATTATAAAGAATTGTCCATGTACATACTGGCGGGAAAGAAGAAGCTTCGGCAGGCAAGAGAGCAGGAGCTGCCGGCCATGCTGGATAAGGCTGAGAGGAGCAGACTGCCCGAGGATACGCAGGCTGCCAGAGATTTTGCAGCACAGATAGAACGCTTTGAGAAGAAGATATATGATTTGGAGCTTACCCGCACAGTATCCTTACAGATGGCTCCTCAGATACGTTTGATTCAGTCTAACGATACGGCAATGTCGGAGAAGATACAGTCAACGCTGGTGAATACGATTCCGCTGTGGAAGAGCCAGATGGTGATTGCCATTGGTCTGGAGCACTCTTCGGATGCGGCCAGAGCTCAGAGAGAGGTTACCGATATGACTAATGAGCTGCTGCGCAGGAATGCGGAGGTATTAAAGACGGCTACGATTGAAACGGCCAGAGAATCCGAGAGGGGTATTGTGGACATCGAGACGCTCACAGCCACCAATCAGACATTAATCAGTACGCTGGATGAGGTCATAAAGATTCAGGAGGAGGGCAGAGCAAAGCGGCGAAGTGCGGAGGCGGAGCTTCTGAGGATTGAGAACGAGATGAGAGAGAAGCTGGTCAATATGAGTCGTAATACTTTGCAGGAATCGTAACAGTTTGACCATACGGCGCCACAAGGCTTGCAGGCGTGTGCATCAAGCGTAACAGTTCGGCAGAAGGCTGAATAACTGTTATCAGGAATCCGTAGATTAACAGGCTGTAGGTGGGCGGAGTGAAGGGTGATTTTATGGGCAGGATTAAGCCCATGGCATCGTAGAAAGGGTGGTTCACATGAGGAAACGGATAGCGGTATTTGCCAACGGATGGGGAATGGAATACCTGCAGGAGATTGGAAACGGTATTTTACGGTGCGCAAAGTTAAGAGATGCGGATATCTTTGCTTTTGTTAACTATTCTGTCCATGCGGGGAGCAAGGAGGATGACGCAGGAGAATTTAATATTCTTAAGCTGCCTGATTTCAGGGATTTTGACGGAGCGCTGGTGCTGGCAAATTCCTTTAACAGGCAGTTGGAGGTTGATTACCTGTATCAGAAGCTTCTTGAGACGAAAGTCCCTGCAATCAGTCTGGAATATAAGCTTGCGGGGATAGATTATATAGGGACGGACAATTATTCGGGTATGTATGAGATGGCGGAGCATCTGATAAAGGTACATGGTGTGAAGAGGATTCTTTTTGTGGGCGGATATGAGGAGCATAAAGAATCTCAGATTCGTTTAAAGGCGGTTCTGGACGCGGCAAAAGACAACAGCCTGGAGGTGCCGGAGGACTCTATTATTTATGGATATTGGGGAGAGAATTATACGAAAAGATGCATTGGGGAATGGATAAAAAAACATGACTATCTGCCGGATGCGGTTATCTGCGCCAATGACAATATGGCGGTTGGGGCGTGTGACTGGATGCGGGAGCAGGGATATCGCGTGCCTGAGGATATCAAGATTACCGGTTATGACGGTCTGCGTCTGACAAGGGAGCATCATCCGGTCATCGCAACTGTCAGCCGTAATTGGGATAATATGGGCTACAATGCGATGGAGCGGCTGTTTGATAAGATGGCAGGGAAGGAAACAAATCCGGTTGTTGAGTTAAAAACCAGTCTGGCGTGCGGCGAAAGCTGCGGGTGCCGTCCGGAAAAAGAGCAGAATGCCGCACCTTTTCCTGCAAAGAAGGCGGTCAATGATAAAATGGCGGAAAGCCTTTCCATGGACCAGCATTTCAGGCATATGTATCTGGCAGTAAGAAAGGATGAAACCGCAGAACAGCTGAATAAAAGTCTTTCCGACTTTATTCGCGACGAGGGATGGATGGAGGGACAGAAGTTTATGCTTTGTCTGCATCCTCAGTTCTTTGCCTTTGCCGAGCAGGATGATATTTTCAAGACAGACGGCTACAGTGACACCATGAATGTTATCTGCTCCTTCAGCAGAGGCGTTGCCGAAAAGCATCAGAAGATGGATACGAAAAGGGCGATGTTTCATGTAGCCGAGGAGAGTGAAAGCCCGGGATGTTATATTTTTGTACCCGTGAGAAGTGACGATAAGGCTTTTGGTTTTGCCATGTTGACAAGAAACTTTGAAATTGTGAACAATAATTTTCTGTATATATGGACCAGACATATGAATCAATATCTGGAACAGGTTCGTTCCAATGTAAAGATTGCTGAATTGACGAAAAGACTGAAGGAGCTTTCCGTCACGGACATTCTCACCGGCGTATATAACCGAACCGGCTGTGAGAAGGTGATTTATCCCTATCTGGGACAATGCCAGAGAAGGGGCGGCAGAGCTGTGGTAATAATGGCTGATATTGACAGGATGAAAGCTATCAATGATCAATTCGGTCACGGGCAGGGAGATTTGGCGCTCTGCATTGTGTCGTCCATTCTGCGCAGGGCGCTCCCTCAGGGCTTTCTTGTGGGACGTTATGGAGGAGACGAATTCTTTATCGGAGGGGAGAGTGACGGCGTCACCCCCGTAGAGGAGATGATTCATCAGGTCATGCTTGAACTGGAGAAGGAGACAGAGATAAGAAAGCTTCCCTTCCCACTGACCTTAAGTATGGGAGGCGTGGAGCTGGAAGAGGGGGAGGCTTTTGAATTAAGCAGCAGCCTGCAGAGAGCCGACGCATCCATGTATGAGGAGAAGAGAAGGCATCATGAAGGGGACTGAGACAATGCCTGCCTTATAAATGCAAAAGAATTTAAAAGAATATAGCTCAGGGGGTTAAGATATACTCCGGAAAAGCCGAAATACTGAGTAAGCGAATTAGCTGAAACGGATTTCGGCTTTTTTATGGAGAATCACGGAGGATTATAATATCAGGAGTAAGGTTGCTCTGCTTTCGTATGGCGGAGCGGTTTCCGGATTTTCTTTTTAGTGTTTCAAAGGTGTTTCTGCCGAAATCCAGCATGGTTAAATCATTTTTATTTTTGTGTGTGCAACAGAGGAAAGGCATGGCTGCATGGCTTTGGAGGGGCTGTTGCGGTATCGTTAAGTGATGCAGCTTCCGGGCTGCAGGAATATTAGAACAAGGAGGATTCAAGGATGAGCAGAACAACAGGAATATCAGATGCGGCGCAGACAGAAGAGATGGCGAGAGCGTCTCAGACCCAAACGGCCGGAACAGAGAAAAAGCGGGTCAACGGAAGAACAATAGGTAATCCGCAGCTTAGCGAAAAGGCATCCAAATATTATGAGGAGCTGAAAAAGAAATATTCCAACATGGACTTTATTCTTGTAAGCAATGACCAGAAGGAGATGGCGAATGCTCAGGCGGCAAAATATGCCAATCCTAATAAGATGGTAGTGCTGATTGACGAGGAGAAGATTGAGAAGATGGCCTCGGATGAGAAGTTCCGCAAGCAGTATGAGGGGATTATCTCAAATGGAGCCAACAGCCTGGCGCAGATGGCAAAGAAGCTTACGGAAAGCGGCGCTAATGTGAAAGGCTTCGGCATGCAGGTAAAAGATGGAAGGGCTTCCTTCTTTGCGGCTGTAGATAAGTCTTTCGCTTCTCAGAGGGAGCGTCAGCAGAAGCGCATTGCTCAGAAGAGGGATGCGAAAAAGGCAGAGGCTAAGAAGGCTGAAAAGAAAGCTGCCAAGGAAAAGCTGGAGGAGAAATATCAGAAACGGGGCGAGAAGGATAAAGTTTCCGATAGCTCATGGGATAGCGAGGAGTATGAAATAATATCCGCTTCCTCTATAGAGGAGTTAGTGAAGAAGGTTGAAGACTATCATTATGCAAGCATGAGCGACCGGGCCCAGACCGAGCAGGAGCGGCAGGTTGGCCAGAGTATTGATTATTCTGTATAACATATAAAAAGAGGGTTGTTTACTGTGATAGGTACTATCAGAAACCAGGTGAAGCTGGCAGTCTTAGACGGTCAGTGGCAGCAGAAAAAACAGAATATGGCGAAGAAAAGCCCCAGGGAATTGACGGCGGAGGAACGAAAGCTTCAGGCCCTTTGGGAGCAGGCGGAGAAAATCCGTGAGGGTAATAAATCCGCCAGTCTGGATGCCAAGCTGAAATCCGGCGCGAAGCTGACGCCGGAGGAGATAGAGTATCTGCGCAGAAATTCCCCTGAGACCTTGAAGGAGTATGAGGAGGCTCAGAGGGAGCGGGAGAATTATAAACGGCAGCTTCGCAACTGTGACTCCAAGGAGGAAACACAACAGCTGAAGCTGTCTAAGATGGGACAGTTTTTGTCCCGCTGTAAAGAGATTTCCACAAATCCCAATATACCTAAGAGTAAAAAGCTGGAGCTTCTGCAGAAGCTGTCAAACCGGGTGGCAGGGATAGAGGCCGAGCATCTGGAATTTACAGCTTCCCTGCAATATGCGAATTTGCCAAAGGATGAGGAGGAAGAGAAGAAAAATCGGGAATCTCGGGCTTCCGATACCGGGACTGACGATACTGTCTCCCAGGAGCTTACGCCTGTAGAGGGGAAGGACCCTGTGGAGGAACTGAAGGAGCTTTTGGCTGAGGCATCTCCTGCAGGGCAAAGTATTGATGCGATGGTGTAACGATAGGTGACGACAGTCATGGAGTCGGGGCCAGGTGAAAGGCGTATTTTACTATGAAAGTTCCAATTTGCCTTGCGGAAACCGCGCAGTCAAAACCGCATTCCTTT
>JAMOZS010000001.1:0-7924 GCA_023667765.1 Roseburia sp.
CCTTTAAAACAAGGCTTTCGTGCCTCCCTGGGAAAATTAAGTCTGCACAAAAAAGCAGCAAACTGTTTCCTGCAAGGCTTTACTTACTGCTTTACTGTTTCTGTTATGAAGCTACTGTGATTACGGGTATAAGGGTTGGCGAATTAGTTGCGCTTAAGCAGGATGTCTTTGACAACAACATATTTAAAATGCATCGTACTGAAATAAGGGATATGGGTGAAAACGGAAATATATTTTTGTTAATAAGACAGGTAAACAAATGACCACAAAGGGCATCAGAAAAAGACAGAAGCAAAATTGTAGAAGACTTGGGATATATAGAAAGTCGCTTCATAAAATATGTAAAATCTATAGCACAATATTGCCTGACCATAATATGAAGCACCATCTGATTATGGAACAGATGGGGTATATGGGTATTGTCTGCACAGAATCCCATTACCATAGAAACAGGAGAAGCATAGATGCAAAAAGTCAGATGATAAGTAGCATTCCGGCATTTCAGGCAAAATAAAAACCCACCAAACATAAGTTTAATAGGCTGACTGATAGGTTAGGAAATTATAAAGTTTCAAAAATCCCGTCAATAAAAACATTTTAAAAGCTGCTGACGGGAATCGGACCCGTGACCTCCACATTACCAATGTGACGCTCTACCGACTGAGCCACAGCAGCATCGGCGTTATAACTGTAATCACCGTGTTATATATTATCAAAAGTTTATGAACTTGTCAATAAGAAACAAAATTTTTTCGCTGATTTTTTACAGGAGAGGCAAAATGCCTTATCATATGAGAAACCATCAAAATTAGAGGACGATTCATCAACAAGATATTAGAATCTATCAAATTAATTTTAGAATCTGTCATTCAAAAAAATAAGGCAATATTGTAACTTAGATGTAAGTAGGTATCTACAGCAAGCGTTGATGGCATTTGGCATTTCTTGCGGTATTCATCCGCTTTGCCATTTTCAGGAGTAAATGAACAGCTGTAAGAAGTTGATATATTGTAACTGTTCAGAGGGTAAATATATAATGGCGTATTGCGTCTATACACAGAGCAGGATTACAGGATGGAGGAGAAAATGAAAAGATTCAGTATCAAAGTAAGTAATTTATGTGTTTTGGTAAGTGTAATTTCTATTATATTATTAGCGCTGGCGGTATTTATAACCTTTATTCCCATTACAACGGCTGCCTGTCAAGATAATATTTACAGTCAGATGGAAGCGATTCTGAATGGCAGAGCGGCCATGATAGAATCTTATATTCGCGATTCGGAGCTGGTTTTGAAGCAGTATGGTTCCGCTCCCTGTATCAGAGAAGCCTTATTACATCCCAATGATGCGAAGGCCGTTTCGACGGCTCAAGACTATACTTCCGCCTTCTATGCCAATCTGGCCGGTTGGGAGGGAGTATATGCCAGCGACTGGGATACGGTGGTTCAGGTTCACTCTACACCTGCGGTAGTAGGCATGCAGACCAGAAAGGATGATGAGCTGCCGCCGTACAGAGAGACTATGACCGATAAGGAAGGCGGTTTCTTTGACGGAGGCGCCTTTGTATCGCCGGCCTCAGGTCAGATGATACTTAATTTGCGCATGGCTATCTATGACGGTGCAACTCCGATAGGCTTGGTAGGCGGCGGCCCATTTTTGACCAGTATGTCCGGTTCTTTAGGTGAAGTGGAAAATGAGACGCTGGCCGGCGCACAGTTTGTTCTGATGGATACGGTAAACAGCATCTATGTGTTATCCAATAATGAAGCCTTTGCCAGTTGTGCGGCAGTAGAGGATGAGACATTTCTGAATGTGATTGCTTCTATCGATGAGGGAGTGGCAAACTCGAAAGATATTATCAGGAGGCCTGACGGTGAGTATATCCTGTCTTATGCTACGATTCCTGAATATAATCTGGCGCTTGTAATGTTCAGGACAACGGATGGTATTTATTCCTCTGTTACATCCGTAACCGGCAGAGTAGTGGGCTGTGTTGTGATTATGTTGATTCTGATTACGGCATGGATGTTTCTGTTAGGCGTTTATCTTAACAAGAAGAGTAAGCAGATGATTCATGCCTTGGACGAGATAGCGGCGGGAAATATGAGAACAGCGGTTCCTCAAAATCTCTTTATTTACGAGCTTGATAAAATTTCTGTGACCACAGAAAAATTAAAGCGAAAGCTGCATGAAGTGTTTGTGGTTGTGAATGAGGAAATGACGGTCGTATATAACAGTACGAAGAAAATTTCTCAGATGCTGGGTGTCTGTAAGGATTCCACAGGCGATATTACCATGGCGGTGACTACGGTTGCAGACAGTGCTGCAGAGATTATCAATGATACGGAAATGTCGAACAGCGCAGTAGCTCAGATAGAAAAACAGGTGGACGCTATCACGGAAAATGTGGGGAAATGTGACAGCGCCTGTGCCTTAGTGGCCTCTCGCATAGAGAATGCCAGGGAGCAGGTGAATACTCTGCGTAATGCAAGTGAGATGGCGGATGAAAAGTCGGATAGTGTGTTAGAGCAAGCGGCTTATATTACCTCCATTATCCAGAAAATTGAACAGGCGGCAATTGTTATTTCTGATATAGCAGACCAGACGAATCTTTTATCGCTGAATGCATCGATTGAAGCGGCCAGAGCCGGCGAGATGGGACGGGGCTTTTCTGTTGTAGCGGAGGAGATTAAGAAGCTGGCGGAGCAGTCTACCGTACATGCCGGGGAAATTGCTGATATTGTAAGAAATATTAAGGCTGCGGCGGATGAGAACAGTGAATCTGCTGTCGGCATTAAGCGGGCGATATCCCAGGAAAAGGAAATCGTGGATTCCGTATTTACGACCTTCAATGATATTGCGAAGAATGTGGGAAATATGGTGAATCAGGTGGGTGTTATCAGAATATCTACGGATTTACTGGTAGACAGTAAGATGGTTATCGGAGGCGCTATTACCAGTCTCTCGGCTATTTCGGAGCAAAATGCGGCAACTGCGGAAACCACCTCTACGAATATTGAAGTAGTAAAGGATAATGTGACGGATATGGCTAAATACTCTGAGAATCTACGGGAAAATGCAAGAAAGTTGCGAAATATCCTGAAATATTTTAAAATAGAATAAGTATAAACAAAGGAAATGGAAGCAGAACGGTTATGGAAGAACAGAGGACATTGAGGGTAATAGCCAGGATACATACGGATTTTCCCACGAAATTCGGCATTCCCAGACAGAGCGGACTTGTGCCGCAGTTGTATGGGGAGATTGTTTTTGAGCCGGAATTTCGCCAGAAGGAGGCATTGACGGGGATAGAGGAATTTTCTCATTTGTGGCTGCTGTGGGGGTTCTCGGAGGCAAAAAAGGCCCATTGGTCGGCTACTGTATGCCCGCCTCGATTGGGAGGTAAGATTAGGAAAGGGGTGTTTGCCACCCGTTCGCCCTTTCGTCCCAATTCTATCGGTTTATCCTGTGTGAGGTTGGAGAGAGTGGAGACAGAGGGAGAGCAGGGAGTGCGGCTGATTGTGTCAGGAGCGGATTTGATGGATGGAACGCCCATTTATGATATCAAGCCCTATTTACCCTATACGGACGCTCATCCCGAGGCTTGTGGAGGATTCGGACAGGAGCATAGCCGAGATGCCATCACAGTGGATTTTCCGGCGGAGCTTCTGGAGAGAATTGCCAGGGACAAGCAGGAGGCTGTAGTGCAGGTGTTGGCGCAGGACCCCAGGGCAGCTTATAATAAGCAGCCGGATTATGTGTATGGTATGCAGTTTGGGGATTATGACATTCGTTTTACAATAGAGGAGCAGGTGCTGAGAGTACAGGAGGTGGTGGACAGACGCTGGGATGCATGGAGGAAAATTAAATAGGTAAAGCGGCGGATGCACACGGAAACGGAAGAAAAAGAGGAACCATCTTATCCGATGGCTCCTCTTTTATAAATAGTCGGCAGAGGATTTGCGAAGCAGGAATTTTACCTGGTAGCCGGATTCATCACAGATACTTCGGACAATTCCTTCCGCCTCATCCTTAGCGTTATCATTGATACAAATAATACAGCTTACCCTTTTCCGGTTGAAAAAAGACCCTTTTACCCATCGGATATAATAGGATATTCGATTGCGCAGGAGCTCCCGTTCTATGAGCTTTTTGCATTCCAGGTCAGATACCTCACATAATTCTATTTCGTTATTGACTTTTAGAGTGGTATATAATGGCTGCATATTGTTGTAATCTCCTTTGGTACTAATAGGGATAAAAATCCGCCATATCAGGAAAATCCTTTGGGTACATTATAGCACATATTCTGGGAAATATGCAATGAAATACTTGAGTTTTTTGGGGAAGAAGGTATATACTGAAAGGTATGGAAGGAGCGTGGAAAAATGGATTTGTTTGAAAAGGTTGGGGCGACGATAACGACAAAAGGGCAGGAGGCTGTGGATAAGGTCAAGGAGATGGCTGAGATAGCAAATTTAAAGAGTCAGATTGCCACCTGCGAGGAAATTGTCAAGAAGAACTATCAGGAAATTGGAAAACTCTATTATGAGCAGTATGCAGAGCAGGAGGATGCTCCCTATGAAAAGCAATGCAGCGCTATAAGGAATGCCAGAAGAGGGATTCGGGAATTAGAGCAGAAAATTCAGGAAGTGAAAGGAATATAAGAGCTTTTAGGGGAGGAAAAGAGTTTAGAAAGGCGTCCTGTCAAACCGTTTGGGTTGACGGGACGCCTTTTGAACAGATATTTATTGCTGTGCCGCTGCGGCGTCAATGGCAGCCTGAGCCTGAGCATTTCGCTGGTTAATCCAATCTCTTTGCTGATTGATGATGGTTTCCCAGTCAGGGTTGAGGAAGAATGCCGCATCATGCTGACAATGATTGGAGGTCAGGGGGGCGGTTACGGTCTGTGTGCCGTCCGGATTTGTCACAATCATGGTCGAGCCGCTGATAAGCGCCGCATCCTCTATCAGAGGCAGCTCCGCTACACCAGTATACTTGAAGGGGCAGTCCGGGCTGGCAGGAAGCTGGTCATAATCGCAGATATCACCCTGATAATGGATATCGCAGCTTTCGGTGGGAACCGTTCCCTCGGCAAAATATTCTGTTTTGATACAGTTGGCGGCATCGCATAATCCGGGGATGGGAAGCTTACCTGAGCGGACGCAGATTTGAGCCTGTGTGATACCGCTGGGAATCGTAAACTGTTCGTTGGGCAGATTCTCATGTACCCGTTCCATAACGGCTCGCCAAAGGGTTTTGGCTACCGCGCTCTCGTTATTTGCCTTTGCCGTGCTCATACCGATATTGTTGTCGTAGCCTGCCCAGGTGCTGCAGGTATAATAGGGAGTATAACCGGCAAACCATACGTCATGGTAATCGGTGGAAGTGCCGGTTTTGCCTGCAATAGCCATATTGTTGCTGAAACGGCAGGCGGTTCCCGTTCCGGTGGTCACTACGTCCACCATGGCGTCTGTCAGAAGGAAGGCGGTACTTTCCTTGATAACCTGTTTGGCAGGGGGCTCAGTGTTGTCCAGGATGACATTGCCGTCGGTATCAGTCACTCTGTAATACAGCTTAGGCTCTACATAGAGGCCGTTGTTTGCAATAGTGGCATAGGCGGCATTCAGCTCATAGGGCGTTACGCCATTGGTCAGACCGCCCAGAGCCGCCGCCTGAATAATATCGGAATACCATTTTCCGTTGATTTCCTTACCTGCCTCCAGCGTGGTGAAGCCGAAATTAGTCAGATAGTCAAAGGCCAGGCTGGGTGTGATGGCCGTAATATTCTTGACGGCAATAATGTTCAGGGATTCCCGGATGGCCTCCCTGATGGAATTGATTCCTCTGTAACCGGTACTGTACCAGTTGCTTACGGGAGTTCCGTCGTTGTAGTTAAAAGGCGCATCATTATATACGGTGGCCAGTGTTCGGCCTGTACAGTCCAGAGCGGGGGCGAAAGAGGCAAGCACCTTAAAGGTGGAGCCGGGTGAGCGGGTGGCGGAGGTGGCTCTGTTTAAGGTTCTTCGTCCCTCCTTTGTTCCCCGGCCGCCCACAAGAGCTACTACATAGCCGGTGGACTGATCCTCAATGACCATGGCAGCCTGGGGCTGAGGGGTCATTGAGATGTTCTCCTCGTAATTTTCATAGTCCTCCGGAAGCCCCAAATCAGTGAGCATGGCGCCACGGTAAGCGTTTATCGCTTCATAGGCTGCGTCCTGAGAGGAGAAAATCAGATTGAAGGACCTGTTTTCATTTTCCTTGAACCAGGTGGTCATATTTTCCTTGCTGAAATTGTGGTTTTCCTTGCTCCTGTCGGTAATGGTCAGGGCGTAATTCAAATACCAGTTTACATTGGCGGGATAATTGTCAGGGTTGGCGAATTCTTCGTCGACAATCGCCTGAATAGTGGGATCCATGGTGGATTCAATGCGCAGGCCGCCGGCCGTGAGCATGGTTTCCGCCAATGTCTCGGAATAACCGGCCTTTACCAGGTCCTTCTTTACCTGTTCGTAGACGGCATCGCTGAAATAGGAGCCCGAGGTGCTGTTTCCCACCTTGTAATTTGTGTCATAGTTTCCGATTCGCTCATAAACGGCTTCTGTATCGGCAATCGCTTCATCATATTCTGCCTGAGAGATGAATTCCAGTTCCAGCATTTTATTCAGACAGGTTTTGCGCCGTCTTACATTTTTGTCAGGATGGGTGATGGGATTATAGCCGGAAGGGTTTTGGGTGATACTGGCTATGACGGCGGATTCGGAAATTGTCAGCTCGCTGCAGGACTTACCGAAATACCGCAGGGAGGCCGCCTCTACGCCGAGTGTGTTCTGACCTAAGTTGATGGCGTTCATATAGCGCAGCAGCACTTCGTCCTTGGTAAAGTTCTTGGAAATTTCCAGAGCCAGATACTGCTCCTGAAGTTTTCTCTTAATCTTTTTTACCATATTGTCGCCCTCGGAGGTCCAGGAGGTAAACACCGTATTCTTCAGGAGCTGCTGGGTAATCGTGCTGGCGCCCTGGGTCTCGCTGAAGCCGGATTTTACGAACTGATAACCGGCGCGAAGAATTCCCTTGAAATCAATTCCGTTATGCTGGTAGAAGCGCTCGTCCTCAACAGCTACAAAGGCCTGGGCCAGATGTCTGGGGATGTCCTCCATTCCTACTTCGATACGATTGGAGTTGGTGCTTACATACTGATCCAGCTCATTGCCTTCGCAGTCATAGACGATGGTGGCCTGTCCCGATGCGACCACATCGCTGAGGCGGATGGTAGGCGTATCGGCCAGAATCCCCCGGAATGCGCCGATGCCCAGAGAAATACCGCATAAAATAATACCGGCAATGGATATCAGTACTACCTTAAAACAGGTAAGTGTAATCTTTCTTCCCCACTTTACAGATTTAGCGTTCAGTGCCCTTTGTTTCGCGCGGACACCATTTCTTCCATAATTCATATAAATTTCCTTTCTGTCAGTTTCGGTAGGCTTTTGGCAACCGTGTCTGGCTATCAATTCCTTATTATACCAAAAAAAAATATGTAAATAAAGGATTTCTTTCCTTTATTAAGAATTGTTTCACATTTTGGACAAAATATGCTATGCTGGATATAATAATTTCGAAACGGAGCGGTAATATGGCGCAGACAGAGAGCTACAGGGTGCTGATAAAGGGCGGGGAGGGAGAGATTACAGAAAAAAAATCCCGTTTTATCGCCACAATCAGAAAATGTGAGAGTGAGGAGGAGGCGACGGCGTTTCTGGAGGAAATGAAGAAGAAATACTGGGACGCCAGGCATAATTGCTCCGCTTTTGTGATTGGAAGCAGAGGAGAGCTGACCCGGTGCAGCGATGACGGAGAACCTGCCGGTACGGCGGGGAGGCCTATGCTGGAGGTGCTGACTGGAGAGGGCATCCGCAATGTG
>JAMOZS010000001.1:8024-141117 GCA_023667765.1 Roseburia sp.
GAGCACCTCCTTGCCAAGGAGGGGGTCGCGGGTTCGATTCCCGTCTCGCGCTCTCATGAGACAATGAACTTGTACATTGTTTCATGGTAACAATAAACTTCATACCTTCGTAAACAGGTGATAAAGCCTGTTGCACATGCGGGTGTAGTTCAATGGTAGAACACCAGCCTTCCAAGCTGGATACGTGGGTTCGATTCCCATCACCCGCTTTTTTTATTTTTCAAGCGCCATTTTTATGGGTGGCGATGTCTTCAACCTTCTCATCCGGTTCAACCGAGTCGCCTGCGTATGCCCGGCAATAATTATCCTTCCTCCCTTTCGCATCAGTGCAATTTCCCCTTCTGTAGCAACGTCAAGAGGAATCCGAGAATAAAAGCAATCAGCATGGAAACCAGAAATACCGCAAAACCCGGGCCTACATAGGCCACGCTTGTGATAAAGCTTGGAAAGGCAAAGGAGGTACAATGTGTACCGACAGCCCCTGTCATAGCGCCGCCAACCGCTCCTGCTATACAGGCGGCAAGCATTGCCCGGGGCGTCCGGGCGGTCACGCCAAACAACGCAGGCTCCGTGACGCCGAGACCCGCAGAAAGGGCGGCCTGCAGGGAGATTCTGCGCTTTTCCTTATCGTTCCCGGAAAGCAGACCAATTGCCAGGGCAGCTCCGCATTGTCCGTAAACAGCGCCTCCCAGCAATGGCAGAATGATATCATATCCATTGGCGGAGATATTTCCGATGCTGACAGGCACAAGGCTCCAATGAGCGCCCACAAATACCATGGGCTGTATGAAAAAGCCCATAAAAGCGCCGGCAGCAATAGGACTCCATTCATAAATCATAAAGAAAAGTCTTGTCAGAATGTCGCCAATCCAGGTTCCCATGGGGCCGAACAGCAAGAAGGTAACCGGTAGTACCAGCAGACAGCATAGAATCGGTTTCAGAAATCCTCTTACAGTCTCGGGAAGATATTTGTCGCAGGGAATCTCTACAAAGTGTAATAGTCCTACAGCCAGAAGCACCGGTATCACCCCCGAATGATAAACGGTAGGTTGTATGGTCAGCCCGAGGAAGGACAACGATTGTCCGTTTTCCAAAATCGCTGTAATATTCGGATATAAGAATGCCACAGGAATAAGCAGGGAGAGGAAGAGGTCCGTTTTCCACTGTTTTGATGCGGTAATCGCAAGGAAAAAAGGAAGAAAATAAAAGAAGCCATCCGAAACGGCATAAAAAATCTGGTAAACGCCGCTTTCCGGTGCCAGTATCTGAGAGGAGGCCAGAAGAACCACAACGCTTTTGATGATGCTGGTGGCTGTAAGATAGTTAATAATGGGAATAAACAATCCTGAAATTTGTTCCATTACAATATGGTAGGTGTCCTTTTTTTGTCTCATATGTGTTCTCCGCTCTTTTCCTTGTCGCCGGTCTAAGGAAGCGTTGATGAAAGCAGCGTTTTCCTAATACCGTAATCTTGTCTGAATAAAATACTATGGCATATCGTAGCATAAAATATACGGAAATGCAAAGAGGAGTTTGTATGCCCTGCTAAAACTGACTGGGAGAATAGCGGATGGTCACGATGATGACCTGCCGGTGTTTTTCATCCACCCGGTAAATAACGGTATAGTTGCCAACGAAAAGCTGTCGGTAACCCTTGTTGGCATACGCCCTTGTTTTCCGTTCCGGAAAACGGTAAGGCATTTCTTCCAGGGAAAGGATTTCTTTTTCGATTTTATCAACCAGTGCCAATGCGGTTTCGGGAACCAGTAAAGTTTGGGCAATATAGACATAGATGCCATCCAGATCCCGCAAGGCCCGGCTTGTAAAGGAAACATTGTATTTATCCAAAATGTTTCCTCCTTAAAGAATCAAATGCGCTTCTGGCATCATGGAGCATCCCGTCCTGGGCATATTCTTCTTCTGCCTCCGAAATTGCAGCATCTGTCTCAGCGGTTTCCAGCATGGACTCATAGGTTTCCATGCTCATGACAACAAGATCCCCGTATCCGTTTTTCGTAATAAAAACAGGCTCTTTCTTTGCATGGCAGATTTCGGAGATTTCATTGGTGTTTCGTAAGTCTGTAATGGGTCTAATCTGCGGCATCCTGAACGCCTCCTTTCTAATTTGTATATAATTATAACAGAATTATGCGCAAAATTCAATTTTATATTCTGGGGAGTTTGTTAGATTCTTGTATTAAGAGCAGTTTTTAAGTATACTAAGGATACATTTAGAGGAAGAGGTGGGTTGTATGAGTCTGGCACAACAGGTTTTGGATTATCGGACAGAAAAGTGTTGAGGAGGCAGGATGAAAAAAATACATATTTCTCAAATGACAATGATTAGCCTGTTTATTTTTTTTCTAAGTATATGTGGGATGGTTGTCTGTGTCATAAAGACGATGGCATATCATCATGCGCAGCCGCTGACGTATTTTTCAGAAGGCAGCCTTAAGCCGGGCAAATATGTATCCGGAACGATTACATCCTATGTAGTAAACCAGCGTAGACCCAAAGGCAAAAATGTCGATGATTCTATTTATTCTTTTGGAAACCTATATAACATATTTACTAACGAAGAATACATTGGATACCTCATTCCATTCAATGAGGAGCAGTATATCAAAATATGGATTAAGGATGAGGAATCTCTTGCCCTTTTGCGCGAGGTGCCGGATGGACTTGATGTCAACGTATCATTTATTGGTCAGATAGAATATCAGGAGGAAGCGGAATATGAGGATGATGTGTTAGGCTTTGACCACAATAAAGTCATCACAAATTATGTTATTTTCCAAAAAAATCTTAGCTCAGAAAAGTTTTGGATAAAAGTATGTTTGACTGGAATTATCATATCTTTCTTTTTATATTGGTTTAAGGGAAGAATTGTAGTGTCTGAAGCAGTATATGAGGATAAAAATCCACAAAGCATTCCCTGCTATGCCGATACCTCTGCTGAAATCGTAAGTATTGAGAGACGCATTAAAATGTATGGAAAAATAGAAAAAGAGTATAGAATAGGGGGCTGCATCGGTGCTGTGTGTGCTGTAATTGGGGTGTCTGTGTTTGTTAAGTTTGGTTCCTTTTCTGCTCTGGTGACATTTATCATATTAACAGGTTATGGGTTAAGTCGGCTCTGGAAATATTTTATCAATTCAAGGAACCCTCTGGCGCTATTCATTGCAAGGCTGTTTAACATAAGAACATTACAAATCAAATGCATGGAAGATTATAAATTACTGAATCAGCTAAAAATGAAAGAGGATATATAATTTTCATCATGGTTATTATTATCGCGATATCAAGGGAGGAACAGGTGTGGTTTTTCAGGGAATAAGCTGTAAATTTTCCACGAAGAATGAGGAGCAATACAGAACCATTGGAGAGCTGTGGGATTTTTGCGCAGAGCTTTATGGGAGGGAAAAGCTGAGAGGGCTTGGATATAATTGGACGCCGGAAAGCATAGAATATGTTATCGGGCTTGACGCTTCGGAGAAGCCAAAGCTTTTGAACATACAGAACATACAAAAAAAATATCCTGATGCAAGGTATAAGGAAGTCTTATTGCCGGATAGGGGCTGGCAGGAATATACAGGCAGAACGGACAGGCTGGGAGAGCTGTATGAAGAGATTTATAAGGAGGGGGCGCCTGCTTATGAGATAGAGTCCTTCTATGAGGATGGTTCCTGCAAGCTTTTGATTTGCAGGGATTTCCTGCCCTTGGAGCTTTTGCGGGAGGATGCGCTGGAGGAAGTACGCAGGCTGTATGGCAGCGTTATCGGTACGGAGGGCTGTGTGTGGAATGAAAATTATCCCAATGTAGCGCTTTTGCGGGAGGATATTCAAAAGGGGGACTTATATGGCATTCGGAACGAACGGGGCCAACTGGTGGCGGCGATTGCCAAGGACAGGGACAAGGAGGTGGACGCTCTTTCCTGCTGGAGTCCGGAGCTTTCGCCGGCGGCTGAGCTGGCCCGCCTGGCAGTAGCGGTGGAGTATCAAAATCAGGGGATGGCGAGGACGCTCCTGCGTCAGGGGATGAAGCTAATGGCACAAAGAGGTTATAAGGGTATACACTTCCTGGTCGCTGTCAAAAATAAGAGGGCGCTTCATTCTTATCATGCTCTCGGATTCACGGCTGTAGGGGAGACCGATATGTTTGGGGAGCATTATTTGTGCTATGAGAAGAAAATATCATGAAAAATATGTAACAATTCAGCGGAAGGCCGAATTGCTACATATTTATTCATGGACGCCGCCCCTGTCCCAGGCCTGGCAGGGTTGGGCTTTGGCAGTAGGCATGCGAAGCAGGAGACGTCTCAGGGCTTTGCCATTATAAGGATATAATGGCCAAAAGTAACTCATACCTCCAAAGGTAGGGGTGGTAAGAACAGAGACGGACACAAGCGCCAAGCCAATCAGAAAGCCATACAAGCCTCCTAATGCGCTGGTGATGATTAAAAAGAGTCTGTAAACCCGCAATGCCTCGGCAAATTCAATGCTGGAGAGGGACAGTGAGGATAGCAGCGTGACAGCGGCATAAAACAGGACTTCCTGGGAAGCCCAGTTCAAACTGACAGCCATGTCGCCTATTAACAGGCCGCCCACAATGGAAAGGGCGCCGGAGAAACGGCTGGAGCTGAGGGAGGCGGAGTACTTAAACAAATCCAGTAAGAATTCTACGGCAAATACATAGAAAATAATTCGTCCGGTTCCCATATCGCTGTTGGACAGAAGCTGCCATTTGTCGGCTAACTGCGGATAATAGGCGGTAATCAGTAAAAACAGAGGCATCAGCAGAAGGCTTACAGGAATACAGGCCAGCCGCACCAGACGGAAATAGCTGCCCACTACAGGACTTTTATAGTAATCTTCAGGGCTCTGGGTAAACTGAAATATGGTACAGGGCAATATCAGTACCAGAGGGGAATTATCCACCAGTATCAGAATATGCCCCTCGGGCAGATAGCTGCAGGCTACGTCCGGCCGTTCGGTTAATTGTATACTGGGAAGAGGGTTAAACCATCTCTTTTTTACCAGAAGCTCTTCCAGGCTTTTGGCCCCCATCGTCAGGCTTGTTACCTGGAGCCTGTCAATGGTTTCGGAGAGCCTGCGAAGGAGCTCTTGATTTACGCAGTCATCCAGATAAGCGATGGCAACATCGCTTTTGCTGGCGGTTCCTATGCTGTGTATCTGAAAGGTCAGCCGGGGAGAGCGGATTCGCCGGCGGATGAGATTGGCGTTGAAAAGCAGGGTTTCCACAAAGCCGTCCCGGGCGCCGCGGGTCATCCTTTCGGCATCCGGCTCTGCAATTCCTCTGGTGGGGTAGCTTCTGGCGTCAATCAGGACAGCCTTGTCAAAGCCATCCACCAGGAGGAGGGAAGGGCCGCTCAGCACATTTTTCAGGATATCTGCGAAGGAATCTGTAAGTGTGACCTGGGCATATCCCAGCTTTGCGCTGACATAGGCGCCCAAATCCAGGATGGTTTCGTCCCGGGTATACCAGGGATTTTGTAAATCCGAAAAAATCTGCTGCAGGACCTCCGTTTTACAGAAGCCGTTTACACACAGAAAATAGGCGGGAGTTTCTCCCAGATATAAATCTCTGCTTACTAAGTCGAAGCTTTGGCCGATTGGCAAAAGCTGCTTAAGGATATTTATGTTTTCGGATAACCGGTCTGTGAGCTGTTCGGGTAATTTCGTGGCAGTCATATTTCCTCTTTTCCATCAGGGCGATTCATAATAGTGTATCTTTTCCTATTGTCCCGAAAAATCAATTGAATATGCATGGGGAAGGAAAGGTCTTTTCAATTCCGCCAAATACATGCTATACTGGTTCTGACACCATACGAAAGTTATCAAATGGGAGATTTTTTATGAAGCGTTTTACGTTTTTTACGATTATTTTGCTTTTTGCAGCCGCCTTTGTCTGTGACAGTCCGCAGAATATCTTTCAGGGCGTTCAACTTATTATTCTGTCAAGAAGCGCTTTGATTACGGACTATTTTGCGCTGGCAGGCATGGGGGCGGCTTTTTTTAATGCGGCTTTGGTACTTACGGTTTGTACGGCGCTGGTTATCTGGCAGAAGATTCCTTTCACCGGCCCTACGATGGCGGCGTTGTTTATGAATGCGGGCTATGGACTCTGGGGGAAAAATCCTCTGAATATTCTGCCGATTTTGTTGGGAGTATGGTTTTATGCCAGATTACATAATGCTCATATAGGCAGGTTTATCTATACGGCGCTGTTCGGTACCTGTCTGGCTCCTTTTGTGACGGAGATGGCCTATATTCTGCCCTTTTCGACGAGTGTGAATATCCTGTGCGGCGTTATGCTGGGTTTTTGTATTGGTTTTTTACTGCCTCCCTTATCTACCCATACTGCTTCCATGCATATGGGCTACAGTTTGTTTAATGTGGGATTTTCCGCAGGGATTCTTGCCTTCGTGATGGTATGCATTTTGCGCTCGCTGGGGTTGGAGAGCGGGACCGTGTTAATCTGGCAGGAGGGACGCCCTGCAGGCCTTATCGTTGGGCTGTATCTTTATTTTATAGCGGCATTTCTAACAGGACTTATAATAAATAAGGGAAAAATTAGAGGACTGATACATATTACCCGCCATCCCGGACGGGCGGTAGCGGATTTTGTGTTGATGGACGGCTGCGGCGCTACTTTGATGAACATGGCGCTGATGGGTATGCTTGCAGTCAGTTATATTCTGCTGGTGGGAGGTGACTTGTCAGGGCCTGTGGTGGGAGCGGTTTGTGTGGTTTTTGGCTTTTCCGCTTTTGGTGCCCATATAAAGAATTATCTGCCTGTGCTTGTGGGAGTGAGTCTGTATACGGTTTTAAGCAATTATCAGACAGATACGCCGGGAATTTTGCTGGCGGCTCTTTTTGGCGTTGGTCTGGCTCCTATTGCCGGACAATTCGGTATTGTTGCGGGAATCCTGGCCGGAGTGCTTCATTCCTGCGTCGTCATGTGTACGGCAAATATGTACGGGGGATTGAATTTATATAATAATGGTTTCAGCGCCGGCTGGGTCGCTATTTTCATGGTTCCTATGCTGGAGAGCTTTATCAGGCATTTTGAGAGCCGTGAGAGAAGCAGAGTGAAAAACAGGGATAAAGGTAAGAATAAAGATAAAGACAGGGATAAGGGTAAGAATAAAGATAAAGATAGGAATAAAGATAAAGCTTAAGGTAATGACGGGGGATAAACGGAGCAAGGAGAGAATAAAATGAATCACGGAGAGAAAAAAATAGCCAAGATTATTGAGGAGCTGACCATGTATTTTTTTACCATGGGCGCCACGCACATGGAATCAGGGATTACGATAAGGGAGCAGACTGTGACGATTCAGTTTCGCTCGGATTATGAGTCCCCCTACAGGGAGGATTTGAATAAGCTGGGGGAGTATCTGAATGAGCCGAAGAATGAGGGAATAGAGGATTTTTACTGGGAGCTTGCAGGAAGCGGAGACCCGGGGGAGACCAGTCAGCTTCTGTTGGTGGGTATGATGATTGACAGCGCCGAAGTAGACATAACCGACACGGAGGTAACATTGACCTTGTATAAGAAGCTGAAGGAGCAGTAAAAGGCGATAATTAAAAAGGTCAGGCAAACAGAATAGTAAAAAGGCTCAGTCCAATCAGCAGAAGGCCGGACAGTAAATCGGAGATATTCGAGGACAGCTTTAACCGTCGACAGCGTCCCAGACGGTTCCCCAGGAAAAGAAAGCCTGCAGAGCAAACCAGAGTGGCGGCTAAGGTGGGCAGCAGAGATAGTCCCGCAAAACCGGCGGAGATGCCCATGCCGATATTATTTGCAGAGAGAGCGACGCCCAGAAGGCAGAGGGAAAGGGTGGAGGGAGCCGCTGTTTCGGGTGATTCATTGGAGGGAGTATTACGCAAAAGGAGGGACTTCCCTATATAATAGAGTCCCATCAGTAACAGGATACCGCTGCCGAACACATGCGCAATGTATGTGGGCAGGAAGGGTAGCAGCAGAGTACTGGTGCCCAGACTGAACAGAGTGCCCAGCAGGGTAATCAGAGTGATAAGCATATTTTGCCAAAGTTTTATGGAAAAGCCCCGGATTCCGTAGCTGATGCCAATCAGAAGAGAATCCAGATTTGCGGAGACTGCAAAGAGCAGAGAGGAAAAAAGCAGCATAAAAGCTCCTGACAGTTATGTTTATATTACTATATTCTTTTGGCGGATGAAGGTTCCAGAGAAGCGCTGATTGAATCAGCCCTTCCTTAGAGCCTCCGGCGGTATACACGGATTTGCAGGGGAATTCAAATGGCGGCGGCCTGTGAGACAGGGACAAGCTGACAGAAGCATCAGGCGGCCTTGGGTATAGAGAGGAAATTTTACAGATGAAGAAAATAACAGCCTTTATTAAAAAAGAAACGGTTTTATGTATAGCGGCGGCGCTGGCCTTCTTTTCTGTTTTTTGGGTGGCTCCCGATAAACAGTATCTGGAATATATTGATTTTCGGACGCTGTCTCTTTTGTTTTGCCTTATGGGGGTAATGTCGGGTCTGCAGAATCTGGGTGTTTTTGAGTGGATTGCCGTAAAGATGTTGGGCAGAGTGAAGAGCACGGGTGCGCTGACAGGTATTTTGATTTTTCTGTGTTTCTTTTTTGGCATGTTGATTACCAATGATGTGGCGCTGATTACCTTTGTGCCGTTTACCTTCACGGTGTTAAAGCTTTTGGGGGAGGAGAAGCGAGAGAGGCTTCTGGTACCGGTGGTGGCGATGCAAACCATTGGGGCAAATCTGGGCAGCATGCTGACTCCGGTGGGAAATCCTCAGAATCTGTATCTTTATGATAAATCCGGTATGTCTTTGGGAGCATTTATAGGGCTGATGCTGCCTTATACGGCGGCGGCTTTTTTGCTGCTGTGCGGCTTTTGTCTGGTGCAGGGAAGGAGAACCCCAAAGGAGCTTAAGATACTTTTGCCCAAACAGGACGGCCTTGGAGGGAAGGAGAAGAAGCTGGCGGTATATTTGCTGTTGTTTCTGCTGGCTCTGGCCTGTGTGGTGAGAGCGGTACCCTATCCTGTTATGCTGGCGGTAACCGTTCTGGTGATTTTTTGTATGGATCGAGAGGTGCTTGGCAGGGTGGATTACAGTCTGCTGCTCACATTTATATGTTTTTTTGTTTTTATCGGGAATATGGGAAGAATCCCTGCCTTCTCGGATTTTTTGGGGAGTGTGGTATCCGGCAATGAGGTGTATGTCGCCATTCTTTCCAGCCAGCTTATCAGCAATGTGCCGGCGGCGCTTTTGTTGTCGGGATTCACGGATAATTTTCGGGATTTGGTAGTCGGGGTGGATTTGGGAGGTCTGGGAACTCTGATTGCATCTATGGCCAGCCTGATTTCTTATAAGTATGTGGCCAGGGAGGCGTCGGAAAAAAAGAAGGGCTTCCTGATGTATTTTACGCTTGGAAGTATTTGTTTTTTGGCGGTGTTAGTGCTATTATATGAGATAATAGCGTGAGAAGCTTTGAGCTTCCGCAAAGTGGAAGCAAGGAAGTTAGTATAAGAAGATAGAGTATAACACAGAGGAGGACAAAAAAATGAGGTATGTATATCCGCAGGGAAAGGAAAAGGCTCTGACCTTTAGCTATGACGACGGGCAGGAATATGACAGAAGGCTGGTGGGTATATTTAATCAATATGGCTTGAAGGCTACCTTTCATTTGAATTCCGGCACGCTGGGAGAAGATACGGAAAAGGATAAATTTATCAAGCCGGAGGAGGTTGCCGGGCTTTATGAGGGGCATGAGGTTGCCTGTCATGGCGTGGAGCATAAGAATCTGCCTACCATCTCCAGGGCTTTGGTGAGCAAAGAGTTGGCGGAGGACAGGCTGGCTTTGGAAAAGCTGACGGGAAAGCTGGTGCAGGGGCTTTCCTATGCGTTTGGCAGTTATAGCCAGGAGATTATGGAAACAGCGAAATCCGTGGGCATCAAGTATTCCCGTACGGTAAACAGCACAAACGGATTCTTCCCTCCGGTGGACTTTATGGCATGGCATCCCACCTGTCATCATGAAGGCAGGCTGATGGAGCTGGGAGATGCTTTCCTGGAGGTTCCGGAATATATTGAATTGCCTTTGATGTATGTCTGGGGGCACAGCTTCGAGTTTGGCCGGTCTGACGACTGGTCTGTGATAGAGGCGTTTGCGGAAAAGATGTCCGGCAGAGAGGATATCTGGTATGCCACGAATGGGGAGATTTGCGACTATATTACGGCAGTCCGTCATCAGGAATATTCTGCCGACGGCAGTATTATGTATAATCCTACGGCCATCAGTATATGGCTGTGTACGGATAAGGGACTTGTGGAGGTAAAGCCGGGGGAGACAAGGCGTCTGGAGCCGGAGCTTCCTGTGATGGCCCGGAATCATAAGTAAGGGGGATATAAAGGGACGAATATGGCAAATGAGATGACAATCATAGGAGAGGAAGCTTATAGGGCTGCCAAGGAAATTCTGGAGACAGCGGCGCTGAAGGAGGGACAGCTGTTTGTGGTGGGGTGTTCTACCAGCGAGGTGGGAGGCGCCGGTATTGGCAGTTTTTCCAGCCCGGAGCTGGCCGAGATGGTATTTGGCGGCATCTATCAGGCCACCCAGGAGGCGGGCGTTTATCTGGTGGCTCAGTGCTGTGAACATCTGAATCGTGCGCTCATAATGGAGCGGGAGGCGGCGGATAGATACGGTTATGATTCTGTGAATGTAGTGCCTCAGCCGAAGGCAGGGGGTTCCTTTGCCACAGCCGCTTATAAGGCCTTTGAGCAGCCGACGGCCGTAGAGCATGTAAAGGCTCATGCGGGAATGGATATCGGGGACACCCTTATCGGCATGCATATAAAAGACGTTGCCGTTCCGGTACGAATCCGTACCTGCGAAATCGGCGACGCCCATGTAGTCTGTGCCCGCACCCGGCCGAAATTTATCGGCGGGGAAAGAGCGGTATATGATGAGGCTATGCTTTAACGGCTGCCTCCTCGATGAGCTTCATAATTGTGGAGATGGAATCCATCTGACCGCTTTTGCTCATGGTTTCAATATAGGTCTGTCTGGTAAAATAGAGTTCATGTACCTTATCCGCCAGCAAATCCTCCGTGAGGTCGTTTTCATCAATTACAATAGAAAAGCCCTGTGTCTCAAAGGATTTGGCATTGAGCAGCTGGTCGCCCCGGCTGCTTGCCGCCGGTAACGGAATGAGGATATTGGGCTTTTTTAATGCCAGTAATTCACAAATGGCATTGGCTCCCGCTCTGGAAATTACCACATCCGCCATGGCGAACAAATCCTTTAATTCCGCCTTGATGTATTCAAATTGCACATACCCCGGGGTGTTTAACAGCAGATTGTCCATTTTATCCTTGCCGGTGAGATGGACTATCTGGAAATCCTTTAAAAGGATGGGCAGAGCCGCGCGAACCGCTTTGTTGACATTCGCTGCGCCCAAGCTGCCTCCGATAACCATGATGACAGGTTTGTTTGCGGTAAAGCCGCACAGATTCAAGCCTGCGGCTTTGCTGCCCTGAGTTAATTCCCTGCGGATAGGGGAACCGGTGAGAACTGCCTTGTCCTGTGGAAGCGTCTGCAGGGTTTCCGGGAAATTACAGCAGACCCTTTGAGCTACGGGAATACAAAGCTTATTGGCCAGGCCCGGGGTCATATCCGATTCATGCACAATGCAGGGAATCTTTAAAGATGCAGCCGCTCTTACTACGGGAACGCTGACAAAACCTCCTTTGGAAAAGACTACATCCGGCTGAAAATCCTTTAAGAATTTGCGGGCTTGTGCATAGCCCTTCACAACCCGAAAAGGGTCCGTCAGATTTTTGGGGTCCAGATAACGGCGGAACTTACCGGTGGCAATTCCCACATAAGGAATGTCAAAATCACTGATTAATCGTTTCTCAATGCCGTCATAAGAGCCCATATAAGTAATTTCGTAGCCGGTCTGCCGCAAGGAGGGCAGCAAGGCAATATTGGGTGTTACATGGCCGGCGGTGCCACCGCCGGTTAAGACGATTTTCTTCATATAGCCATCCCTTTCTGTCTGCATTATATGCAAGATAATCCTGTAATGTGCTAAGGAAACGCTGATGAAAGGGCTTCCTTATAGTATCGTTTCCAGAGCCTTTGCCAGTTGGTCGGGACAGGAGGTAGATTTAAATCCGCATTTTATTCCCTTCATTCTGCGGATGGCTTCTTCTACGGGCATACCCTGCACCAGAGCGCTGATGCCCTGAGTGTTGCCGTTACAGCCTCCGGTAAATCTTACGGATTGAATAATGCCGTTCTCCACCTCGATGTCAATCGCGGTAGAGCAGGTGCCGTTTGTCTGATATCTCATAATCTGCAATGCCTCCTTTTTCTATTCTGCCCGCGGGCTTTTATCACCCGGCTATCGGATACAGTATAGCAGATTTTACCAAAAACTGCAATGTCCTGCTTCCTCCGGCACCGCAAGGTTCCTTTTTTATAAAACAATGTAGAATAAGAGAGAATAATTACGATGACTTATTCTACAAAAAACGGATAAATTGCGCTATACTGAGGCTGTACAGTTGGCAGCCCTGAGAACGATGAAAATGCGGGCGACCGGCTGTGCCGAGGATAAAACAGGTATCAGGCGTAGTGTACCGACACATTCACTTTTGCCTAAGGAAGTGCGATGGAATCAGCCCTTCCTTAGCTCATTTGGCGAAATGTGAGTGATAGGGCACACTGGCAGGGAATGAAAGGGGAATGCATATGTTTGGTATATTGCAGGAAGAAAAGTGGATTAGTTTGATTATGTTTGTATTACTGGGCTTTAGTGTTTTTATGAGGCTCCTGCTGGGCTTTCTGTACAGCAGTATGATTAAGGAATCGGATAATATGGCGGCTACGGAGAATAAGCTGCTGCGCCAGTGTAAGCTGAAATTTGCGAATTGCTATCAGTTGAGCGGCGGCGTGTCTAACATACCGATTTTTGTGGACAAGTTTATTCAACGGTTATCGCTGGGGCCTTTTTCCTTCGAGGGAATCTATCATTTTTCGGGACAGGCCATGCTCCTGTCGGTAGTTGCTTCCGGTGTGGGTATTTGTAAAAGTATTGTCCAGGGTAAGACGCTGGGAGATGTGCTTCCCTTTTATATTGTGAGCTTTATCGGCCTGTATCTTTACTTTTCTGTTTCCAGCGCCGTAGATATCAAGAGTAGAAAGCAGATACTCAAAGTGAATCTCGTGGACTATCTGGAAAATCACTTGTCGGCCCGGATGGATATCACTACTGAGAATATGGTTATGCTCTATGGGGAGGACGCTCTGCTTTATGGGGAGGAACCGATATCCTATGCGAAGAGAAGGAGAAATCGGGGAAATGCCAGGGACAAAATGGTTTCCGGCAGGGGAAAGCGCACGGTGGAGCTTATGCCTATCGGGGGGAAGCTGTCCATTACCGAGAGTCGGAACAAAGCGGCGGCTGCGGAGACGACGAATGATGCTTCAGGCAGTATTCTCATGGAGGCTGATAAGCTTCCGCCGCTGGCGGCCGCAGAAACGGCGCGGGGCGCAAATCCTGACGACAGCAAAATCAGCAAAGAGGAGCTGGAGGCGCTGCTGGAGGAATTTCTGGCGATTTGAGATAGTTGGGATAGCAGAGCGCTCTTAAAATGAAATAAATGAGCCGCTGTCGTACTTTTTCTATTGAATTTATCAGGGAACTTTGCTACACTTAGAGCAATAAAAAGGGGGCAGAGTGCGGGAACTGAAATTCACTCTGGGGGTTTGAACTGCGCCGGACCTGCCGATGATACGGCTTCCCAAAAACAGTCGCAGAATGGAGGCTTATATGAGTAAACAGGTTGCATTTGATTATTCAAAAACAGGTTCTTTTATCTCCGCAGAGGAAGTGGGTTATATGAAGAAGCTGGCTCTTGACGCCAAGGAGCTTCTGGTTTCTAAAAGCGGTGCGGGAAATGACTTTTTGGGCTGGATTGACCTTCCGGTGGATTATGACAAGGAGGAGTTTGCCAGAATCAAAGAGGCAGCAAAGAAAATACAGAGTGATTCGGAGGTTCTTCTGGTGATTGGCATTGGCGGCTCTTATCTGGGCGCCAGAGCGGCCATTGAGTTTCTGGGACACAGCTTTGCGAATGTAGTGGACAAAAGCGTGCGTAAGGCTCCCGAGATTTATTTTTGCGGTAATTCCATCAGCTCCACTTATCTGAAGCATTTAATGGATGTGGTGGGCGACAGGGATTTCTCCATCAACATGATTTCCAAGTCCGGTACGACTACGGAGCCTGCGATTGCATTTCGCGTGTTTAAGGCAAAGCTGGAGGAAAAGTACGGCAAGCAGGAGGCCGCAGGAAGGATTTATGCCACTACGGATAAGGCTAAGGGCAGCCTGAAGAATCTGGCGGACGAGGAGGGCTATCAGACCTTTGTAGTGCCGGATGATGTGGGCGGACGTTTTTCTGTATTGACTGCTGTGGGACTGCTGCCGATAGCGGTAAGCGGAGCGGATATTGACCGTCTGATGGAGGGCGCTGCCAGCGGAAGGAAGCGTGCGTTGGAAAATGATTTTGAGGAGAATGATGCGCTGCAGTATGCGGCCATTCGTAATATCCTTTTGAGAAAGGGTAAGAGCGTAGAGATTCTGGCAAATTATGAGCCTGCCGTGCATTATGTGAGCGAGTGGTGGAAGCAGCTTTACGGCGAGAGCGAGGGCAAGGATAAGAAGGGCCTTTTCCCGGCAAGCGTGGATTTGACCACCGACCTGCATTCTATGGGACAGTTTATCCAGGACGGTTCCCGTATTATGTTTGAGACAGTCATCAATATCGAGCAGTCCAGAGAAGAAATCATTATTGGCGAGGAGCCGGTGGATTTGGACGGTTTGAATTATCTGGCCGGCAAGAGTGTCGACTTTGTAAATAAGAGCGCTATGAACGGTACCATCCTGGCGCATACGGATGGACAGGTTCCCAATCTGCTGGTCAATGTACCTGAGGTGAATGAGTTTTATTTAGGCGAATTGTTCTATTTCTTTGAGTTTGCCTGCGGCGTCAGCGGCTATCTTCTGGGGGTAAATCCCTTTAATCAGCCCGGCGTGGAGAGCTATAAGAAGAATATGTTCGCACTCCTTGGAAAGCCCGGTTATGAGCAGGCCAGGGAGGAATTACTGAAAAGATTATAATGGTATTGCGGTGGGGCTGCTGTTTTTGACTGGAAAGGATTTTGATTCCAGGAGGAGAGACGAAAGAAAGGAAAAATGACAGATTATGAAAAAATTAGCAGTAACGGTACTTTTAGCAGCAACCCTGATGTTGGCAGCATGCGGAGACAATAAGCAGTCCGATAGTCCTTCCGCCACCCGGACGACTCCCGAGGTATCTACGGAAGCGGACGCTCAGGAGGATACACAGGGAACGGATACAGATGAAGCGGATACAAAGGAGGCCGATTCGGATGAATCCGGCGCAGGTGAGAAAACAACTCAGGAGGCCGCAGATTACAGTCTGGGCGAATTTACTGAGACAGGCTATCAGTCCTCTTACATGGGCTATCAGTTTACAACGCCTGAGGGCTGTATTCTGGCTACGGAGGAGGAGCTTGCCCAGATGGGCGGCATGTCCGCTGAAATATTAGAGGATGATTTTGGAAAGGCAATGGCGGAGTATGCCAAAAATTCAGTTGTATTTGATTTATATGCCATTTTTCCCGAAACCAATACCAATATAAACATGACGCTGTCGCCGAATACCATGAATATTACCGATATTAGCCTGGTGGTTGAAGCCAGTGTGGAGCAGCTTGAGGCGATGCAGACGATGGAGGTAACCGTTTCCGACGAGAGAAGTACGGTACAGATTGCAGGAAAAGACTATCTTTCCTTTATCGCCGATACCAGATATAATGACGCGAACTATGGAGAGATTGCCATCAAGCAGGAATGTTATATGACTCTTTATAATGATAAAATCGTGAGTATGGCCATCAGTTATCAGGAAGGGAATGAATCGGAGAGAGACGCTCTCTTAGCGGCATTTTCAGAATTTTAAAGGATGAAATCATAAGCTCGGGGAATAGCAAAAAGGAAGTTTTACGGGGTTGTAACAGGGATAAAAGAAATTATCCTGTTGCAGCTCCGATTTTTTTGGTTTATGATACATCTAGGGACAAAGGAGAAGCTATGCATATTGTATTATTAGAACGTAACAGCGCCGGCACGGATATATCCCTGAACTGCTTTCAGGATTTCGGGGAAGTGACGATGTATTCGAATACGGTGACTATGGAGGAAGTGGCGGAGCGTGTGAGGGATGCGGATATTATAGTCTGTAATAAATCCCCCATGTGCAGAGAGAGTCTGCAGAACGCCCGGAACCTAAAGCTGATTTGCGAGCTGGCTACCGGCTTTGACAACTGTGATTTGGCATATTGCAGAGAGAGAGGCATCCAGGTTCGTAATGTCAGAGATTATTCCACCGGAATGGTGGCGCAGCATACCATGACGCTGGCGCTGGCCTTAAGCCAGAAGCTGCCCTATTATGACAATTATGTCAAGTCGGGAGCCTACAGCGCACAGGAGCGGTTTTCCCATTTTGACCTTCCCTTTTATGAGCTGGAGGGGAAAACCTGGGGGATTGTGGGTATGGGAAATATCGGCAGACGGGTGGCAAAGTTGGCGGCCGCCTTTGGCTGTCATGTGATTTTTTATTCCGTCACAGGTGAGAGCCGCTGTAAGGAGTATACACAGGTCGATAAGGAGACATTATTTAGAGAGAGTGATTTTTTATCCCTGCATTGTCCTTTGAGCGACTTGTCCCGAAATCTGATTGACCGGCAGGCTTTGGGGCAGATGAAGCCTACGGCGATTCTGATTAATGTGGCAAGAGGGCCGGTAGTAAACAATTCTGATTTATATGAGGCTTTATTGGCCGGCGAGATTCAGGCGGCGGGTCTGGATGTTTTGGAGAAGGAGCCCTTGGAGCAGACGAATCCCTTAAGCCGGCTGAAGGACAGTAACCGGCTAATAATCACTCCCCATCTGGCCTGGGCCAGTGTGGAGGCCCGGAAGCGCTGCGTGCAGGGAGTGTATGAAAATATAGCCGCTTTTATCCGGGGAGAGGACAGAAATGTGGTGTGAAACAGAAACGAGGTTAGAGATGGAACAGAAAAAGGTATTGGTGCTGGATATTGACGGCACGCTCACAAATTCCCGAAAGCAGATTACGCCCGCCACCAAAGAGGCAATCCGGAATATTCTGCTGCAGGGTCACAAGGTCATTCTGGCTTCCGGCCGTCCTACGCCGGGTATGCGTCGGTATGAAAAGGAATTGGAGCTGGAGAGGTATGGGGGTTATCTGTTATCCTTTAATGGAGGTCGTATTATTGAGAGCCGCACCGGTGAGATTGTGTATCAGAGGCTGTTGTCACTGACGATGCTTCCCAGTCTTTATGCTTTTGCAAAGCAGCATGGCTGCGGCTTGATTACCTATTTTGGTGAGCAGGTTATCTCCGCCTTTGAACCCGACCAATATATCCAGCTGGAAGCTAGGATTAACGGTATGCCGGTGAAGGTGGTGCAGAATTTTAAGGAATATGTGGATTTTGATATCAATAAATGCCTGGTGACCGTGAATGAAGAACAGGCGCCGGCCATAGAGGAGGCTCTTCGCGGGAAATATAAGGATGCGGCCAGCGTATATCGCTCAGAACCCTTCTTTATAGAGATTATGCCTCGAAATGTAGATAAGGCTTCCTCGTTGGCACATATGCTGGAAATTCTGGGGATACCCAGAGAGAATGCTATCTGCTGCGGAGACGGCTTTAATGATATTTCCATGATAAAGTATGCGGGCGTGGGAGTGGCCATGGGTAATGCGCAGCCGGCGGTCAAGGAGGCGGCGGATTATGTTACCGGGGCAAATGACGAGGACGGTTTAGTAGAAGTGATTGACAAGTTTATTATTTCATAGTAGTTTATTACTATTGACCGTGGGAGCCGCTGCAGGGAGCTTCCGTATAAAGAACGGCGCAGAAATCAGAAATGAGGATGAATAGAGTGGATAAGATAAAGGAACTGATGAGCAAATATGAGGAGATTATCGTTTATCTGATTGTAGGAGTGATGACCACAATTGTATCCTGGGTGGTGGTATTTATCGGAAAGCTCTTTCTGGATATGAATATTCCCTGGCAGAATTTTCTGAATAATACCATCAGTTGGATATTGAGTGTGCTTTTTTCTTATCCACTGAATCGCAAATGGGTTTTTAAAAGCAGAAATCCCAGAGTGATAAGAGAATTGGCCGGTTTTGCGGCTTCCAGACTTTCCACATGGGCTATGGATGTTGTGATTATGTGGCTCACAGTGAATGTATGGAATATGCATTACTGGATTTCCAAAATCTTTATTTCGGCGGTTCTTGTGACGGTTGCCAATTATATGTTGAGTAAGCTGCTGATTTTCAGAAAAAAGGACGAAACAAAATCTCCTGAGCTTGATATTTCCGATACGATGCACTGATAACGGTATTATTTTCCATGCTTCAAGAGTTTGCTATATGACTTTCTTAATTGGTTACCATTTTCCTGTAAACATTCCTGGTGACATTGGATTGGATTAGCTGATTTCAATAAAAGTGCAGAGGTCAATCTGGAAAAGAGGAAAGTGGACTATATAATGGAGTTTGCGGGAAAGCAGTAAACCCGCTAAAACGGGCAGATGGGAGCAAAAATGCAATATACGAGTAAATACGAATCGCCGCTTGGCGGCATGCTACTGGCGGCAGACGAAATGGGTTTGACCGGATTATGGTTTGAGGGGCAGAAATACTTTGCGCTCTATCTTGACAAAGAAAATGAGGAAAAGGAGCTGCCTGTATTTGAACAGGCCAGGAAGTGGCTTGACATATATTTTTCGGGAAAGGAGCCGAATTTTAAGCTGCCGCTTCATTTTATCGGAAGCGACTTTCAAAATGAGGTATGGGAAATTCTTTATCAAATTCCCTATGGACAGACAACCACCTATGGGGCTATTGCCAAGCAGCTTGCGAAAAAAAAGGGGCTTGCAAGAATGTCAGCTCAGGCGGTTGGCGGCGCGGTGGCACGCAATGAAATATCTGTTATGGTACCCTGCCACAGAGTAGTTGGCAGGAATGGAAGCCTTACCGGATATGCAGGGGGCATCGACAAAAAGATTGCCCTTCTGAAAATGGAAAAGGGATATAAGGATACATTTTTTGTACCTAAAAAAAGTACGGCACCATAATGGAATGGTACCTGTGTGGATGCAATCTCCGGATATATTATTTTAAGGAATCAAAGGAAGGAACTGACGCTATGACACAGGTGGTTGAAGAATATGCAAACAAAAAAGTTCTCGAACGAGACAAAGAAACAGCTAAATCATTTTTACAGAACGGGGCATCTGTCGACTAATAGCGGATACAATTTATATGCTGCTTCCTTTTCTCTTCCCGTAATGGAAAGGGACTCTGCCGCAATCCCTTAGGGAAAACGGCAGGATTTTACAGAATCGTGTGCAGCGGTATCTGAGTGAGAGGCAATAAAGGGTTTATGAAATATGGCGGACCATATCCTCCACCAGTTTTGCGCAATGTGCAGCGGCCGCCCGCTCAAAGGAGGGGTAGTCCATAGTGGCGCTGTTGTCGGCCTTATCGGAGATGGCGCGGATAATAATAAAGGGAATCTTGTTTAAATAAGCGCCATGAGCGATAGAAGCGCCCTCCATCTCGGCGCAGTCTCCCTGAAACCGGAGAATCAGTCTGTCCTTGGTTTCTTTTCCGGCGATAAACTGGTCTCCGCTGACGACCCGGCCGGGAAGGGCGCGGATATCGGGGTTCACTTTTTGGCAGGAACTTAAGGCCAGTTCCATCAGAGTATCGTCTGCCTTAAAAATACTGGTATCCATTTGCGGCACAACGCCGGGTTCATAGCCCAGAGGACTTACATCCATATCGTGATGCAGAGCGTCCCTGGAAATCAGAATGTCGCCGATGTCCAGTCCGGCATTCAGAGAACCGGCGACGCCGGTGTTGATAATATGGGTCACCTGAAATACATCTACCAGTATCTGCACGCAGAGGGCGGCGTTTACCTTGCCGATACCACAGCGAACCACTACCGTGTTGGCATCGTTTAGAACGCCCTCATAAAATTCCATGCCTGCCTTTTTAGTGATGACGGGCGACGTCATTTGAGATTTCAACTCTTCTACTTCTAACTCCATAGCACCGATAATTCCAATTTTACTCATCTGTATTACTGCCTGTATCACAGGCTTCCTTTCTGTTTATTCTTTTAATTTTGTGAGATTTGCTGGCATCAAAATGAGTTTTAAGTCATTTTATGTATCTTCATGCTGCGTCGCCGCGGAAGGCTGAACGGTAAACGTGTTTCGCTCGCTACGGCGGGACGCTGGCTTCCATGGGAGGAAGTCCGAGGAATACGGAAGTGAATCTGTCGCTCCTTATTCGGGATATACCAGCCGTTCTTCCGTAATATCATACAGTACATTGTCTAAAAATTTTGCAGCCAGGAAATTGGCCATGTTTAGATTCATATCCAGATAATTACCGCAGTCCTTAGGGGATGCGCCGGGTACCTCGTCGTGATAATCCCGGATAAATTCATACATCTCAATCATGAGCGGTATGATTTCCTCAGAGGTCAAATCTCCGGCGAGCAGCAGATAAAAACCGGTGCGGCAGCCCATAGGGCCGAAATAAATCACTTTTTCCTTGTAAACGGGGTGATTGCGCAGGAAGGTAGCAGCCAGATGCTCAATGGTGTGAATCTCCGCCGTATTCATGACGGGTTCCTCATTGGGACTGGTCATACGCAAATCAAAGGTGGTAATCACCTCTGCGCCCACAGGATCCTTTCTGGATACATAGACGCCGGGCTGGAGCTTTATATGGTCAATGGTAAAGCTGGTAATTTTTTCCATCATTCCTTCTTTCTACTGCCTTGTAAAAGGGTAAGGGCAGTTCCCTGTTTTGCAATGATTGTGTCATTGAACATAGTATACACTAATTTGGCAGAATTGGAAATAGAAAATCATTTGAAAACAGTGGCTTTTTCTCGGAGGTTATGTTAGAATAGCAGTTATTAGCGGGCGATATTCCCTAAGGAAGCGCTGATGTAGAAGGAAGAAATTTTCACTCGGCGGGTTTATGACCGGGTGTGTTTGTACAAATATTGCATGATGCGCTAAGAGCGGCGCAGGAATGAGGTTAATATGATAAAGGTAATAGGAGTGAGATTTCGTACCGCGGGAAAGATATATTTCTTTGACCCGCTGCAGTTTACGATAAAGAAAGGCGATAATGTCATAGTCGAAACCGCCAGAGGCATTGAATTCGGCACGGTAGTGTCTGAGCCTTATGAGGTGGAGGAGGATAAAGTAACCCAGCCCTTAAAGCCTGTTATTCGTATTGCCAATGACAGGGACAAAGAGCAGGAGGCCAATAATAAGTTAAAGGAGAAGGAGGCCTTCCAAATCTGTCTGGAAAAGATTCGCATGCATGAGCTGGAGATGAAGCTGATAGATGCGGAATATACCTTCGATAATAATAAGGTGCTCTTTTATTTTACCGCAGACGGGCGTATTGATTTCAGAGAGCTGGTAAAGGATTTGGCCAGTGTGTTTAAGACCCGAATCGAACTTCGCCAGATAGGCGTTCGCGACGAGACGAAGATAGTGGGCGGGATTGGAATTTGCGGCAGACCGTTGTGCTGCCACAGCTATCTGTCGGATTTTGTGCCGGTGTCCATTAAGATGGCAAAGGAACAGAATCTATCTCTGAATCCCACTAAGATTTCCGGGGTCTGCGGCAGGCTTATGTGCTGTCTGAAAAACGAGGAGGAGACCTATGAGGAGTTGAATCGTAAGCTGCCGGGAATCGGTGATTTGGTGACCACGGAGGATGGCCTGAAGGGAGAGGTGCAGAGCGTGAATGTGCTTCGCCAGCTGGTCAAGGTCATTGTGGAAGTAGAGGATGAGAAGGAAATTCGGGAGTACGAAGTGGACAAGCTTCATTTCAGAAGAAAGCATAGTAAGAAGGAGAGAATGGAACTGTCCAGGGAAGAGCTGCGGGAGCTGGAGCGCCTGGAAAAGGAAGAACAGGAGCAGGAGATGGAGGAAAGGCGGCAGGATAGACCGGCTTTCAATAAGACGCACAATCGTCAGAATGACAGAAATCGCAATCATAATGGAAATCGCAACAGAGAGAATGGAGAAGTCCGTGAAGCCGGCCGAAATCAGGAGAACGGAGAAGCCCGTGAAACCCATGAAGCCGACCGGAATCGGGAGACCGGGGAAGGCGGCGAGAACGGCCGCGGCCGCAGGGAGCGGTATCAGAACAAGAACCGGTATCGTGACCGACGCAACGACAGAGGCAGGCAGGGACAGCCGGTTCAGGAGGGACGAAAGGACAGTGGAGAAAATAGAACTGAAGGCGAATGAGCGTCTGGATGAGCTGCAGCGTAATGGCTATCGCATTATCCAGAATCCGGAAACCTTCTGTTTTGGGATGGATGCGGTTCTTCTGTCAGGATTTGTCAGGACAAAAAAGGGTGATGTGCTGCTCGATTTGGGAACAGGCACCGGTATCATACCAATTTTGCTGGAGGCAAAGACGGAATGCGCCCATCTTGCCGGACTGGAGATTCAGGAGGAGAGTGCGGATATGGCTCGCCGCAGCGTAGCGTTAAACGGCCTTTCGGAGAAAATAGATATTATTACCGGAGATATTAAGGAAGCAGGCTTACTTTTCCCGTCTGCTTCTTTTGATTGTATTACCTGCAATCCGCCCTATATGATGGGGCAGCATGGACTGACCAATCCCCATGAACCCAAGGCGATTGCCCGTCATGAGATTCTTTGTACCCTGGAGGATGTGGTGGGTAATGCCGCTAAATTACTGAAGCCGGGAGGACATTTTTTTCTGGTACACAGACCCTTTCGACTGGCGGAGATTATGACGAAGCTGTCAGAATATAGGCTGGAGCCCAAGCGTATGCAGCTGGTATACCCTTATGTGGATAAGGAGCCCAATATGGTTCTGCTGGAGGCGGTCAGGGGCGGCAGGTCCCGAATGACGGTGGAGAAGCCCCTGATTGTATATCAGAGCCCGGGGGTATATATGCCGGAAATCTATGAGATATATGGCTATTAGACTTTTTGTGAATGGAGTGGAAAATGGCGGGAACATTATATTTATGTGCCACACCTATCGGTAATCTGGGCGATATGACGCCCCGGGTGGTGGAAACTCTGAATATGGTGGATATGATTGCGGCGGAGGATACGAGGAACAGCGTAAAGCTGTTGAATCACTTTGGTATTCATACGCCCATGACCAGTTATCATGAATATAATAAGGTAGAAAAAGCGAAGCAGCTGGTAGAGCGGCTGCTGGCAGGGCAGAATATTGCGCTGATTACGGATGCGGGGACTCCGGCCATCTCTGACCCCGGTGAGGTGCTGGTACAGCTATGTCAGGAGAGCGGTGTTCCGGTGACCTCTCTGCCGGGGGCGGCCGCCTGTATTACGGCCTTGACATTATCGGGACTCAGTACCCGCAGATTCTGTTTCGAGGGCTTCCTGCCCGGGGAGCGGACGGATAAGAAGAGACGGCGGGAAATCCTTTCCCAGCTGGCGTCGGAGAGCCGAACCATCATTCTGTATGAAGCGCCCCATCATTTGGTGCAGACCTTGAAGGATTTGTATGAGGCATTGGGAGAACGCAGAATCACTATCTGCAGGGAACTGACGAAGCGCTTTGAGGAGGTCAGGCCTGATACGCTGAGCGGCGCGCTGGCATACTATGCGGACCGGGAGCCCAGAGGAGAATATGTGCTGGTGGTGGAAGGCAGGAGCATAGAGGAGCGCCGGGCGCAGGAAATTGCAGTCTGGGAGGATATGAGTATAGAAGAGCATATGGCCTTTTATGAGAAACAGGGCGTTGCGCATAAGGAGGCTATGAAGCATGTAGCCCGGGACAGAGGCGTAGGAAAGAGAGAGATTTATGCCAGGCTGCACGGGAATGAGATATAGGACGAGAAGATACGGTATTCTGAATTATGCTTGAAAAACGTGAGGTGTGATGATGGCGGCATCAAATTGCGACACTTGTGTCAATTATATATATGATGAAGATTTTGAATGTTATGCCTGCCTGGTGAATCTGGATGAGGACGAAATGTATCGTTTTTTGTCAGGGGATAAGTGGGAATGTCCCTATTATCGGCTGGATGATGAATATGGGGTGGTACGACATCAGATATAGCGCAGACCTTCGGGGATGCACATGGATTTGCGAATCTGGTGCGATGCAAGGGAAAGCGACAAAATAAGGCGGTTGTAGCGATAGAATGGAGAATGGAATAAAATGAAATGGATAAGACAGCTGGCAGTTATACTCAGCATTTCCTTTTTGGCCGAATTAATGGAATATCTGATTCCGCTTCCGGTGACGGCCAGTATTTATGGATTGATACTTATGCTCACGGGGCTGCTTACGGGAGTGATACCGCTGGAAAAGGTAGAGAATGCGGCGGATTTTCTGGTGGAGCTTCTGCCGGTTTTATTTATTCCGCCCACGGTAGGCATTATGGCCAGTGTGGAGGAGATGCAGCAGATGCTAATCCCCTTGTTTGTGATATCGGTGGTGTCAACGCTGCTTGTGATGGTGGTTACCGGCAGGACGGCTCAGGCGATTCTTCGGAGAAAAGAAGAAGGCCGCGGTACCAGGCGGCAGGAGCCTGATGATGAGCTTTTAGAAACCACCGAGAGAGAAGAGAAAGCTGCTCCGGGAGGAGAACACTTTACAGGGAGGGGGCGGCCATGAAGGAGTTTTTTACAGAATCCGTATTTCTGGGAGTGGTATTAAGTCTGCTTGCCTATGAAATCGGCGCCTGGGTTAAGCGCAGGACGAAGCTTGCCCTTGCGAATCCTCTGCTGATTGCGGTATTGCTGGTGGTGGCATTTTTGCTGTTATTTGATATAGATTATGAGGTCTATGAAAGGGGCGCAGTCTGTATCAGTTATTTTTTGACGCCTGCTACGGTGAGTCTGGCCGTGCCGCTGTACCGTAAGCTTGTTTTATTGAAGCGGCATCCCGGAGCTATATTGGGAGGAATCTTGGCAGGGGTGATGACGGCGGTGGTCAGCATTTTTCTGATGAGCCTGGCCTTTGGGCTGAATCATGAGCAGTATGTGACGCTGCTGCCTAAGTCCATTACCACGGCTATCGGTATGGGGGTATCTGATAAATTAGGGGGCATGGTAAGTATTACGGTAGTGGCAATCAGTATAACCGGAATTTTAGGGAATATGGCAGCGGAGGGCGTGCTTAAGCTTTTTAAGATAACGGAGCCGATTGCGAGAGGGTTGGCCATCGGTACGGCCTCTCATGCCATGGGAACATCCAGAGCTATGGAGATGGGAGAGACGGAGGGCGCTATGAGCAGTCTGTCCATTGTGGTGGCAGGAATTATGACGGTGGCCGCCGCTTCTGTTTTTGGAAATTTTTTGTAATTCTTACAGGGAAAAGCAGTTTAGCTTCATGTATAAGTTGCCTCGGCAGGACGCATAATAAAAGAGCATGGTAAAGATATCTGATGATAGCCATGCTCTTTTATTGTGCAGCAGGAAAGGAGACGACTATGAGCAATATTTCAGAACTTGATTTACAGAATCTGCGTCATCTGATTGGCGGTTATGACACGACTCATTGTAAGATGCAGGCTTATGCCCAGGAGGCATCCGACAGCCAGATTAAGCAGTTTTTTGAAAAAGGCGCAAAGTCCGCTATGGAAAACAAGCAGCAGCTGATGAAGTTTTTACAGTAACCCCCTATGCCCCGCGGCGGCACCACTTTGCATGAAAGTCTGGGGTTACTATGAAGATGCACACAACCCGCAAGAGAAGCGGGTTTGGCGCACAGCGGTCTTGCAAAATGGAACTTTTACAGTAATAACAGAGGCAGCAGGATGTAATCCTGATGTATCATGAAAAGGGTTTGACAGGAAAGGAGAAAACAATGCAGGATAAGATTATGGTAGCAGATACCCTTGCAGGTATCAACGGAGAGCTGACCCGCTATGCAGGAATGATTGCCCAGTCCGAAAATAAAGAGCTGAAGCAGACCTTAAAGCAGTTCCGTAATGCATGTGAGCAGTCTCAGGAGGAATTATATCAGATTGCCAGGGAGAAATCCTATTATGTGCCCGCAGAGAAGGCAACCGAGCAGGAGGTCGCACATGTGAGAAGCCTGTTCACGCAGGGCACCCTTTAAGCTGAGAGCAATTCTTTAAGGAAGCGCTGATATAATCAAAGTTTTCCTAAAATGTAAAAATCTATAAAAGGCTCCGTCGTTAGCAGTATCAGTGGCAGCGGCGGGGTTTTTGTTATACGGCGGGCTATGTGATAGAGAGGGTTCTGTCCACGAGCCGTTATAATAGGGAAACTGAAAAAATAATATATATTGACAGCAGGATATCCGAGGACGTAAAATTTAGTAAAATAAGGTAGATATGATTGAATCAGCGTTTCCTTAGGGTTGCTACGAATTTGCTTTGAATATTGGGAAAATGAGGAGGAAAAACAGATGAATAAAAGGAAAAGAAGCCTGTGGGCATGGCTGTTGTCGGTCTGTATGGCAGTTTCTGCAGTTCCCCTGCCGGCCAGGGCGGCCCAGGCGAATCAGGAAGCCCGGAGTGCCCTCGCGGCGGAGGACATGGCTGCCTCGGAGGCGAGCGTCTCGGGGAACCGCATACAACACTACAGCCTGGTCCAGGAAATCCCCATTGATGCGTCCCATTTTCCGGATAAGAACTTCAGGAAGTATGTGGAAGAAAAGATTGATACGGATGGAGACGGGAAGTTAGGGGCGGAAGAACAGGTAAGCGTAACAGACATAAACTGTACTAATATGGAAATATCGGATTTAACGGGAATAGAATATTTTACTAATCTGAGAGTCTTAAGGTGCAATGAAAGCAATCTGAGCAGTTTGGATGTAAGCGGTTGTCCGGCATTGGAGTACTTGTCCTGCTTTGGTAACAATCTGAGCAGTTTGAACGTAAGTGGAAATCCGGCATTGAGGAGCCTGGACTGCTCCCTTAACGATTTGAGCAGTCTGGACGTGGACAGGAATGCGGCATTGGAGTACTTGGACTGCCATGCGAACAATCTGAGCAGTCTGAACATAAGCGGTTGTCCGACATTGGAGTACTTGTCCTGCTTTGGTAACAATCTGAGCAGTCTGGATGTGAGCGGGAATCCGGTATTGATGAGATTGGACTGCTCTTCCAACAATTTGAGCAGCTTGGACGTGAGCGGCTGTCCGGCATTGGCGGGATTGGATTGCTCTGATAATTATTATTACATGCTTAGTTCCTCAGACAATACCTATGACTTGTCAGAGCTGCCCGGAAATTTTGACGTATCCAGGGCAAGCGGCTGGGAGGGCGGCAGCGTAGAGGGGAACATTCTGACTGTGGAGGCAGGAGTGCGCCGGGTGACATACACCTATGATGTAGACGGGAGCGCAGGAAACAGGACAGGGGAGTTTGTGCTACATGTGCTTTCGGGAGTAATTTCTATTGACAAGTCCCATTTTCCGGATAAGAACTTCCGGAAGTATGTGAAAGAAAAGATTGATACAGATGGAGACGGGAAGTTAGGGGCGGAAGAACAGGTAAGCGTAACAGGCATAACCTGTGCTCATATGGAAATATTGGATTTAACGGGAATAGAATATTTTACTAATCTGACGTCCTTGGGCTGCGATAGTAATAATTTGAGCAGTCTGGATGTGAGTGGGAATCCGGAATTGAAGTACTTGTACTGCGATGAGAACAACCTGAGCAGCCTGGATGTGAGTGGGAATCCGGTATTGGAGATATTGTACTGCGAGGAGAACAGCTTGAGCAGTCTGGACGTAAGCGGGTGTCTGGTATTGAAGAAATTAAACTGCTGTGGTAATAATCTAAGCAGTCTGGATGTGAGTGGAAATCCGACATTGAAGATATTGTACTGCGAGGAGAACAGCTTGAGCAGTCTGGACGTGAGCGGTTGTCCGGCATTGACGGACTTGGACTGCTCTTCCAACAATCTGAGCAGTCTGAACGTGAGTAGGAATCCGGCATTGAGGAGCTTGGACTGCTCTTCCAACAATCTGAGCAGTCTGGACGTAAGCGGTTGTCCGGCATTGACAGACTTGGACTGCTTCTATAACAATCTGAGCAAATTGGACGTGAGCGGGAATGCGGCATTGAAGGACTTGAACTGCGATAATAACAATCTGAGCAGTCTGGACGTGAGCGGGAATCTGGCATTGACGTACTTGTACTGCGATAATAACAATCTGAGTAGTCTGGACGTGAGCGAGAATGCGGCATTGAAGGTATTGTACTGCTCTGATAATTATTATTACATGCCTTGTTCCTCAGACAATACCTATGACTTGTCAGAGCTGCCCGGAAATTTTGACGTATCCAGGGCAAGCGGCTGGGAGGGCGGCAGCGTAGAGGGGAACATTCTGACTGTGGAGGCAGGAGTGCGCCGGGTGACATACACCTATGATGTAGACGGGAGCGCAGGAAACAGGACAGGGGAGTTTGTGCTACATGTGCTTTCGGGAGTAATTTCTATTGACAAGTCCCATTTTCCGGATAAGAACTTCCGGAAGTATGTGAAAGAAAAGATTGATACAGATGGAGACGGGAAGTTAGGGGCGGAAGAACAGGTAAGCGTAACAGACATAAACTGTACTAATATGGAAATATCGGATTTAACGGGAATAGAATATTTTGTTAATCTGACGACCTTGGGCTGCGGTAGTAACAATTTGAGCAATCTGGACGTGAGCAGGAATCCGACATTGAAGAGCTTAAGCTGCGAGGAGAACAAGTTGAGCAGTCTGGACGTGAGTGGGAATGTGGCATTGGAGAATTTGAACTGCAGTGGTAACAAGTTGAGCAGTCTGGATGTGAGCGGGAATCCGGCATTGACGGACTTGAGCTGCGACGATAATACTTATTCCATAACGCGTTCGTCAGACAATACCTATGACCTGTCAAAGTTGCCCGGAAGTTTTAAGGTTTCAAGGGCAAGTAACTGGCAGGGAGGCAGCGTAAAGAAGAACATTCTGACCGTCGAGGCGGACGCAGAGCAGGTCACCTATACATATGATGTGGATGGAAATAAGGGAAGGAAAACGGCGGAATTTACCCTGAAAATAACGGGAGGTCCTCATACCCATACCTACAAAACAACGGTAACTAAGGCGACCCTGAAGAAGGACGGCGAGAGCATTAAGGCCTGTACGGTCTGCGGCAAGGTGAAGAGCACGAAGGTAATCAGCCGTCCGGCGAGCATTACTCTGAAAAAGACCTCTTATACCTATAACGGCAAAGCGAAAAAGCCGGGGGTTGTCGTAAAGGATGCAGCAGGCGAGACCATTGGCAGCAGTAATTACACGGTAACATATGAAAAGGGCAGGAAAAAAATCGGGAAGTACAAGGTGACCGTCACCTTTAAGGGGAACTATAGCGGCAAAAAGAGCCTGAGCTTCACGATAAAGCCTCCTGCGCCTAAGTTACGCTCCGTGGCCGCAGGCAGTAAGAAGCTGACGGTGAAATGGAAAAAACAGAGCCGGGCTACAGGCTACGAGATTCAGTATTCTACCAACAAAAACTTTACGAAGAGTACGGTAAAGAAGGTTACTGTCAAGAAAAAGTCCACCGTGAAGAAAACGATTACCGGCCTGAAAGCCAAAAAGACCTATTATATCCGCATTCGGGCTTACAAGACGGTATCGGGAAAGAAATATTATTCTGACTGGAGCAGTCCCAAGAAGGCCGTGACAAGAAGATAAAATGCGATTTTTATATTTGTCGTTATCCAAAAGGACAAGGAGGAGAAACAGATGAACAGGATGAAAAGAAGCCTGTGGGCATGGCTGTTGTCGGTTTGTATGGCAGTTTCTGCAGTTCCCCTGCCGGCCAGGGCGGCCCAGACGAACCGGGAAGCCCGGAGCGTCCTCGCGGCGGAGGACATGGCTGCCTCGGAGGCGAGCGTCTCGGGGAACCGAATACAACGCTACAGCCTGGTCCAGGAAATCCCCATTGATGCGTCCCATTTTCCGGATGAGAACTTCAGGAAGTATGTGGAAGAAAAGATTGATACGGATGGAGACGGACAGTTAAGCGGGGAAGAACAGGCAAAAGTGTGGCGCATAAGCTGTAGTCGTATGGAAATATCGGATTTAACGGGAATAGAATATTTTACCAAATTAAGCTCATTGAACTGCAATAATAATAATTTGAGCAGTCTGGACGTGAGCGTGTGTCCAAAATTGGAGACCTTGTACTGCAATAACAATAATTTGAGCAGTCTGGACGTGAGTGGGTGTACGGAATTGAGCCTTTTGAACTGCAATAACAATAATTTGAGCAGTCTGGACGTGAGTGGGTGTCCGAACTTGAGCCACTTGTACTGCGAGAATAACCATTTGAGCAGTCTGGACCTAAGTGGGAATGGGGTATTGAGTACCTTGAGCTGCAATAACACTAATTTGAGTAGTCTGGACCTGAGTGGGTGTCCGAAATTGGGCTATTTGTACTGCAATGAGAATCATTTGAGCGATTTGGACCTGAGCGTGTGTCCGAACTTGCGAACCTTGAACTGCAATGAGAACAATTTGAGCAGTCTGGATGTGAGCGTGTGTCCGGACTTGGAAACCCTGTCCTTCCATGGGAACCATCTGAGCAGTCTGGATGTGAGCGGGAATGGGGCATTGGTGTACTTGTACTGTAATGATAATAATTTGAGCAGTCTGGACGTGAGTGGGTGTCCGGCATTGAAAACATTGTGGTGTAATGGGAACCATCTGAACAGTCTGGACGTGAGCGGGAATGGGGCATTGAGTATATTGTACTGTAATGGGAACCATCTGAGCAGTCTGGACGTGAGCGGGTGTCCAAAATTGGGGACCTTGGACTGCAAGGATAACAATTTGGGCAGCCTGGACGTGAGTGGGTGTCCGGCATTGACGAACTTCAACTGCGAGAATAACCATTTGAGCAGTCTGGACGTGAGTGGGTGTCCGACATTGACGAGCGTTTCCTGCTCCGATAATATTTATTCCATGCCCCGTTCCTCAGACAATACCTATGATTTGTCAAAGCTGCCCGGAAATTTTGATGTATCCAGGGCAGGTAACTGGAAGGGAGGCAGTATAGAAGGGAATATTCTGACTGCGGAAGCAGGAGTGTCCCGAGTAACCTATACCTATGATGTAGACGGAAGCGCAGGAAATAAGACAGGGAAGTTTGTTCTACATATGTTTCTGGAGGAAATTTCTATTGATGAGTCTCATTTTCCGGATGAGAACTTCAGGAAGTATGTGAAGGAAACGATTGATACGGATGGAGACGGAAAGTTAAGCGGGGAAGAACAGGGAGGTGTAATATCAATAGACTGTTCCGGTAAAGGGATATCAGATTTAACGGGAATAGAATATTTTACTAATCTGAAGAAATTGGGATGCTCTGATAACAAACTAAGCAGCCTGGACGTGAGTGGGTGTCCGGCATTGCTGAGCGTTTCCTGCTCCGATAATATTTATTCCATGCTCCGTTCCTCAGACAATACCTATGACCTGTCAAAGCTGCCCGGACATTTTGACGTATCCAGGGCAAGTGACTGGCAGGGGGGCAGCGTAGAGGGGCACATTCTGACGGTAGAGGCAGGAGTGTCCCGAGTGACCTATACCTATGATGTAGACGGAAGCGCAGGAAATAAGACAGGGAAGTTTGTTCTACATATGTTTCTGGAGGAAATTTCTATTGATGAGTCTCATTTTCCGGATGAGAACTTCAGGAAGTATGTGAAGGAAACGATTGATACGGATGGAGACGGAAAGTTAAGCGGGGAAGAACAGGGAGGTGTAATATCAATAGACTGTTCCGGTAAAGGGATATCAGATTTAACGGGAATAGAATATTTTACTAAGCTGGCGGAATTGGGATGCTCTGATAACAATCTGAGCAGCCTGGACGTGAGCGGGTGTCCGGCATTGGAGACCTTGTCCTGCTCTGATAATATTTATTCCATGCCCCGTTCCTTAGACAATACCTATGACCTGTCAAAGCTGCCCGGAAATTTTGATGTATCCAGGGCGAGTGACTGGCAGGGCGGCAGCGTAGAAGGAAACATTCTAACTGTCGATGCAGAGGTAGAGCAAGTTACCTATACTTATGATGTGGACGGCAGTAATGGCGATAAAACGGAGGAATTTACCCTAAAGATAACAGATAATCAAGACCCTGCCCCTCATACCCATACCTACGATGTCGGAAGGGTAACGAAAGCCGCCACCTGTAAGGAGGCGGGAGTAAAGACCTATACCTGTACGGTCTGCGGGGAAACCAAAACAGAGGAAATAGCAAAGCTGACGACCCATACTTATGATGCCGGGAAGATAACCAAGGCGGCCACCTGTAAGGCAGCGGGAGTAAAGACCTATACCTGTACGGTCTGTGGAGGAACGAAAACAGAGGCAATCCCAAAGCTGACGGCTCATACCTATGATGCCGGGAAGATAACCAAGGCGGCCACCTGTAAGGCAGCGGGAGTAAAGACCTATACCTGTACGGTCTGTGGAGGAACGAAAACAGAGGCAATCCCAAAGCTGACGGCTCATACCTATGATGCCGGGAAGATAACCAAGGCGGCCACCTGTAAGGCAGCGGGAGTAAAGACCTATACCTGTACGGTCTGTGGAGGAACGAAAACAGAGGCAATCCCAAAGCTGACGACTCATACCTATGATGCCGGGAAGATAACCAAGGCCGCCACCTGTAAAGCAGAGGGTGTCAAGACTTATACCTGTACGGTCTGCAAGGTGACTAAAACTGAGAAAATCCCTAAGGCTGACCATACCTACAAAACAACGGTGGTTAAGGCGACCCGGAAGAAGGACGGCAAGAGTACCACGGCCTGTACAGTCTGCGGCAAGGTGAAGAGTACGAAGGTTATCAGCCGTCCGGCGAGCATTACTCTGAAAAAGACCTCCTATACCTATAACGGCAAAGCGAAAAAGCCGGGGGTTGTCGTAAAGGATGCAGCAGGCGAGACCATTGGCAGCAGTAATTACACGGTAACATATGAAAAGGGCAGGAAAAAAATCGGGAAGTACAAGGTGACCGTCACCTTTAAGGGGAACTATAGCGGCAAAAAGAGCCTGAGCTTCACGATAAAGCCTCCTGCGCCTAAGTTACGCTCCGTGGCCGCAGGCAGTAAGAAGCTGACGGTGAAATGGAAAAAACAGAGCCGGGCTACAGGCTACGAGATTCAGTATTCTACCAACAAAAACTTTACGAAGAGTACGGTAAAGAAGGTTACTGTCAAGAAAAAGTCCACCGTGAAGAAAACGATTACCGGCCTGAAAGCCAAAAAGACCTATTATGTCCGCATTCGAGCTTACAAGACGGTATCGGGAAAGAAATATTATTCCGCCTGGAGCAGTCCCAAGAAGGTCGTGACAAAAAAATAATGTATCTTTTTTCCTTTTACAGGACCCGGGTGTTAAAGGATGGGCCGCACAAGCGGCGCCGGATGCGGAGCAGACGTTTTTATGAATGCGGGCTGAACTCTTACAAGTAACGGTAGCAAAATTGTATAAAGTTATAAAAAACAGTTGAAAAATATGCTTTGTGATGATAATATAATCACAAAGCATATTTTCTTAACATAAGATGGTTCGCAAAGCGTGTCATCCGTTGTTTATATCCTATCTTTTTTTCTGGTTTTATCAAAACAGAACTCTTTTAGAAAATTCATGCTTTTATATCCCATTTATAAGCAGGAGTTTTCTGGAAGAAAAGGCGCTCCTGCGGAAGTAACCCGTAAACTGAAAGCAGGAGACTCCGGATGGAGGGTTCCCCTGCTGTACAAAAGGAGGACGCCTATGGAAAAAGAAAAAAAGATACAAAGTGTACAAGCGGAACAAAAAGCAGAAGAGGTAAGAAGCACAAAAGAAGTAAAAAGTACAAAAAAGGTAATAGAGAACAAAAAAAGTAAAAAAACGAAAAAGTACGAGGAACTGACCATAACGGACGATTTTATGTTCGGGAAGGTGATGCAGGAGCCGGAAAGGTGCAGGAAACTGCTGGAGATTATTCTGGACGTGAAAATCCGGGAGATAGAGTTTGCAGACGAGCAGAACACTATGAGTCCGGATTATGAGGCGAAGGGAATCCGTCTGGATATTTATCTGGAAGATGACGGAAACACCGTATATTGTGTGGAGATGCAGGCATCAAGGAAACCTTTTCTCTCCAGAAGAACCCGCTACTACCAGTCGGTAATAGATATTAACCTGCTGGAAAAAGGGGCGGAGTACCGGAGCCTGAAAAAGAGCTATGTTATCTTTATCTGTACTTTTGACCTTTTCGGAGCGGGGAGATATATTTACCATTTTGAGAACCTTTGCCGGGAGGACCCTTCCATCCGGCTGGAGGACGGGACGGAGAAAATTTTCCTGAATACGAAAGGAAACAGGGAGGATATACCTCCGGAGCTTGAGAACCTGTTAAAGTATTTTGAGACGAAGATACCCCGGGATGATTATACGGAGGAGCTGGACAAGGCGGTGGAAGCGGCCAGAAGACATGAGGAATGGAGGAGGGAATTTATGAAGTGGCATCTGGACAGAGTTGACGCAAAAGAGGAAGGCAGGGAAGAAGGAATACAGGAAGGAAGAAAAGAAGGCAGAATAGAGGGGATACAGGCATTCATACTGGATAATGTGGAGGAGGGTAAGACAGGGGAGGTTATTATCGCAAAATTAATGAACCGTTTTGGTCTGGACAGGGAACAGGCTGAAGAATATTATGATAGATTTGCAGTGGCGGTTCAGCCATCGCATTTGTAAAGGCTCAAAAAGCTTTCCCATTACCACGCCGTCGCTTTAGGCAATAAATTAAGGAAGAGAAAGAATATTTCAGGGGCTTCTGAAAAAAGCCAGTATACAAAACGGTAATTTTACTATATATAATAATTATATTAAACCGTGAAAGAACGAGGTATTACTATGTTGGCATTACAGGGATATTATCTAAATATGCAAATACCGCATTGCAAAAGGAAGAAGAATCCGCATGGGAAAAGGCAATGGAGGAAAAGTATAACCTAAGCGAGAAGTCGCATGTGCGGGAAGCAGCGCAGAGGCGCGGTAAAATGCGTTCGGAAAGATAAACGTGTATGGGTAAAAATAGAAGTACAAAACAGAAATAAACAATAAATGTAGATGCAGGAGGAAAGGAAGAGAAAGATGTTAGTACAGAAATATAAGGATATGTTATCCGCGAAATCCGTGATTCGCCAGCTCTCTGAGTTCGCCACGGCAAGAGGGCAGGAGATTGGTTATGAAAATGTGTTTGATTACAGTCTGGGTAACCCTTCCGTGCCGGTGCCCCAGGCCTTTACCGACAGAATGATTCAGATGCTGGCTACAAGAGACCCCATGGAGCTTCATGGTTACAGCCCCAGCCTTGGTATTACCTCCGTCAGGGAGGCTGTTGCGGCGTCTCTGGAAAAGCGTTTTGGCATACCTTATCGCAAAGAGCATATCTTTATGGCCTCCGGTGCGGCAGGTGCGTTGGCACATGCTTTTCGTCTGGTGACGGAGCCGGGGGATGAGATTCTGACCTTTGCTCCCTTCTTCCCGGAGTATCGTCCCTATGTGGACTTAAGCGGTGCGGTGCTGAAGGTGGTGCCCCCCGACACAAAGAGCTTTCAGATTAATGTACCGGCTTTTGAAGAGATGCTGACGGATAAGGTGATGGCGGTATTGATTAACACGCCGAACAATCCCTCGGGGGTTGTGTATTCTTCTGAGACGATACAGACCCTGGCCGATATATTGCGCAAAAAGTCGGAGGAATACGGGCATGATATTTATCTGATTTCTGACGAACCTTACAGAGAAATTATTTTTGAGGGAGTGGATGCCCCCTGTGTATCCCGGTATTACGAGAACACGATTATGTGTTATTCCTTCTCTAAATCATTGTCCCTGCCGGGAGAGCGTATCGGCTATGTAGCCATTCATCCGGCCTGCCGGGATGTAGAGGACATGATTTATATGTGCGGCCAGATTTCCAGAGGTATCGGGCATAACTGTCCTCCTTCTATTATTCAGCTGGCCGTAGCGGATGTTTTGGAACAGACTGCGGATTTAAGCGTATATGAAACAAATATGAACATATTATATAAAGAACTGATGGCGCTTGGATTTACCTGTGTGAAGCCCGGCGGGACATTTTATATTTTCCCCAGGGCATTGGAGGAGGATTCTGTGGCATTCTGCCAGAAGGCATTAAAATATGATTTGATTTTGGTGCCGGCGGATACCTTTGGCGCTCCGGGGTATTTCCGTATGGCTTATTGTATTGACACGGATAAGGTAGAGCGTTCCTTAGGAGCCCTGAGGAAGTTTGTTCAGGAGGAATATGGAGTGCGTTGAGAGATGCTGCAGCGACTTGGAAAGTAAGGGCTGATGGCGGAAGAAAGAGGTGTATGAATGTATCAAGCCGGACTTGTTTTGGAGGGCGGCGGTATGAAAGGGCTTTATACTGCCGGGGTGTTGGATTTTTTTCTGGAAAAGGGAATTGAGTTTTCCAATGTGTATGGGGTGTCGGCAGGCGCCTGTCATATGTGCAGCTATCTGTCAAAGCAGAAGGGCCGTGCCCGGGATATCAGCATAGACTATTTGGACAGCAAGCATTATTGCGGTAAGGAGAGTCTGCTGTTTACAGGGGATTTCTTCAATGTGGAGATGTGTTATCATTTGATTCCCGATTACCTGTATCCCTATGATAATGAGGCTTTTATGGCCTATGGGGGGAAGGCTTACAGTGTGGTGACCAATATCGTCACGGGAAGGGCAGAGTACCTGAGAGTGAGGGACATGAAGGAAGACATAGATATGATTCGCGCCTCTGCCTCTCTGCCGCTGGTCTCACGGAATGTAAAGATAAAGGGAAACTACTATCTGGACGGAGGCATCAGCGATGCGATTCCGCTGCAGAAATCCGTGATGGACGGCAATCGTAAAAATGTAGTGATTATGACCAAGGAGGAGGGCTTTCTGCGCAAGCCCGTAGACCAGGCTCAGCTGGCGCTGATAAAAGCCCGTTATCTCAGGTATCCCAAGGTGGCAGAGATGATGGCTGACCGTCATATCCGCTATAATGAAACGGTGGAATACCTCTATCGATTGCAGCAAAACGGGCAGGCCTTTATCCTTCGCCCGAAAAAGAAAAGTGAGGTAGGGCGTATCGAGAAGGATAAGGAGAAATTATTGGCCTTGTATCAGGAGGGCTATGAGGATGCGGCAGCCTGCCAGGAGGAGCTGCTTTCCTATTTACAGGGGAGCGAAGCTTTGGAAGAATAAGAATCATCTGTTTAGGAGAGGACAGTTATGCTGGAGATAATAAAGGCAATTATTTATGGGATTGTGGAGGGGATTACCGAGTGGCTTCCCATCAGCAGCACGGGACATTTGATTTTAGTGGAGGAGTTTATCCCGTTTCAGGGTATGAGCGAAGGCTTTTTTAAGATGTTTGACGTGGTGATTCAGCTGGGCGCTATACTGGCGGTGGTAGTTCTGTTTTGGGGGAAAATATGGCCCTTTGCCCTGACGAAAAAGGAGAGGGAGGGAAAAACAGGCGCCATGGCTTTTATAAAAATGGACATTATGAAGCTGTGGTTCAGAATCATCGTGTCCACGGTACCGGCGGCTGTCATTGGCATTCTTTTTGATGATGTATTTGACGCGCTGTTCTATCATCCTGTGAGTGTGGCAATCGCGTTGATTGTGTTCGGCGTGGCATTTATCGTGATTGAAAACTGGAATAAGGGCCGCAGCGCAAAGGTGACACAACTGTCGGAAATTACATATTCCGCAGCGCTATGGATTGGCGCATTTCAGCTGATAGCGGCGGTTTTTCCGGGGACTTCCCGCTCGGGGGCTACGATTGTGGGGGCATTGCTGATTGGAGTCAGCAGAACAATTGCCGCAGAATATACCTTTTTTCTGGCGATTCCGGTGATGTTTGGAGCGAGCCTTTTAAAGCTTTTAAAGTTCGGATTTACTTTTACCCCTCTGGAGCTTGGGGTACTGCTGGTAGGTACTCTGGTTTCCTTTCTTGTTTCCGTTTTCGTGCTCCGGTTTTTGATGAGTTATGTCAAAAAGCATGATTTCAAGGTGTTCGGCTGGTATCGTATCGCACTTGGCCTGGTAGTGTTATTATATTTTGGACTGCGTTAAGGATTGATAAAGAGAAGCGCCGCCTGTGGGCGGAACCAGCGGGAAAAAACAATTTTGTGGTGATTTTTTGGCGAATTAGTTGACAATAAAGGAAAAACAGGATATATTATAGGCGATAAGTCATAATCGGCTTAATAAGGAGTATGAAAGAGTTATAATAATTTTATGTGCCGCGTAAAGATTTCGCGAGTAAAAAAGGAGAGTTCAATTATGGCAGCACCAAAGAAATCAGCAGCTGCAGCAAAGGTTACGGATACTGCAGCTAAGACCGTTAAAAAGGCAACGCCTGTAAAGGCAGAAGAAGTAAAGACGACGCCTGTAAAGACAGAAGAAGTAAAAGCAGAAGAGGTAAAGACGGAAGTTGTTCAGGCAGAGCCTGCCAAGAAGGCATCCGCAAAGAAGACCGCCGCTAAAAAGGCTCCTGTAAAAGCAGCAAAGATAACGAGTGAGATTCATATTCAGTTCAGCGGAAAGTCTTATTCTGAGGAAGACCTGATAAAGATGGCCAAGGATGTGTGGAAATACGACTTGAAGAGGAAAGTTTCAGAATTCAAAAGTGCAGAGTTTTATGTAAAGCCCGAAGAGAGTATGGTTTATTATGTAATTAACAAAGAGGTTACAGGCAGCTTTATTATCTGACGGCAGTTTATGAAAACGGTATATATTCTGGTGGAGAGCTCCTCTGTGTCAATGTGTGGTCACAGAGGAGTTTTGCTGTTTATAATTTCTTTATAATTATTTCTGATAAAATAGGTTGACAATAAATAAGAGGGGTGCTATCTTAGTTTCAGAAGAGATTAGCACTCCTCTTTAATGAGTGCTAACAGCCGCAGAAGGATTAAGAGTTAGAAGAGCATAAGTCAAGGAGTGAGGCCGATGCAGCTGGATGAGAGAAAAACCAAGATTTTGCAGGCTGTCATCCGAAATTATTTAGAGACGGGAGAACCGGTAGGAAGCAGAACCATATCAAAGTATACCGATTTAAATTTAAGCTCCGCAACCATTCGCAATGAAATGGCGGATTTGGAGGAGATGGGTTACATTCTTCAGCCGCATACCTCGGCAGGCCGGATACCTTCCGATATGGGTTACCGCTTTTATGTGGACGCCATGATGGCGGCCAAGGAGCGGGAGGTAGTGGAGATGAAGGAGATGCTTTTAGAGCGTCAGGATAAGATGGAGACTCTCTTGAAGCAGGTGGCTAAGGTGGTGGCACAGAATACGCAGTATGCGGCAATGATTTCCGCTCCTCAGACCCATCGCAATAAGGTAAAGTTTGTACAGCTTTCCCGGGTAGATGTGGGCCAGATTTTAGCGGTGATTGTGGTAGAGGGTAATGTGATTAAAAACAATATTCTCTCTGTCACGGAGGAGCTTACGGATGAAACGCTTTTAAAGCTGAATATTTTACTGAATACGCATCTGAACGGTTTGTCCATTGATGAGATTACCCTGGGTATGATTGCGGCTATGAAGCAACAGGCGGGTATTCACAGCACTATTGTCAGTGATGTGATTGACGCGGTGGCGGAGGCCATTAAGGCGGAAGAGGATTTGGAAATCTATACCAGCGGCGCCAACAACATTCTCCGTTATCCGGAGCTTACAGATAACAACAAGGCCAGCGAGTTGATTAATACCTTCGAGGAAAAGCAGCTTCTGAGTAATTTGGTGCAGCAGACGCTGGCGGATGAGCAGAATACCGATATACAGGTTTATATTGGCGCAGAAGCGCCCGTGCAGAGCATGAGGGACTGCAGCGTGGTGACGGCTACCTATGAATTAGGAGACGGACTAAAGGGTACGATAGGTATCATCGGACCGAAGCGCATGGATTATGACAAGGTAGTGGGAACCTTGAGGACGATGAGAAGCAGACTGGATGAGTTGTACAGGAATAAAGATGCGGATAAAAATACAAAGGAATAAAAGTCCAAACAGTATTATTTCGGATATAAATAAGAAGAAAAACAGGAAGGAAGCATGAGCATGGCGGAGCAGGAAAAGGAAATATTCAAGGAAGAAGCTGCCGGGGCGGATGCCGTCGCAGACAGCGATATGCCGGAGGGTGAGGAGGCGTATGACGCTGAGACGTCAGAGGGCGAGGCGCCGGACGCTTCAGAGCCGGACAGCGAAAATGCGGCGGCAGACGACGGGGAGCCGGTAGAGGAGGCTCGCAGCTGGTCGGAGAAACGGGCGGCAAAGAAGCAGGCGAAGCAGGATAAGAAAGCGGACGGCTACAAGGAGCAGATTGAACAGCTGGAAGATAAGGTGAAGCGTCAGCTGGCCGAGTTTGAAAATTTCCGCAACCGGTCGGAAAGAGAAAAACAGGCCATGTTTGAGACCGGAGCAAAGAGTGTGATTGAGAAAATACTGCCGGTGGTGGATAATTTTGAGAGAGGCTTTGCCATGGTGGACCCGGAGGATGAAAACGACGCCTTTGTGGACGGTATGAACAAGGTTTATAAACAGCTGATGGTTCAGCTGGAGGAAATAGGAGTAAAGCCCATTGAGGCCATAGGACAGGAATTTGACCCCAATCTTCACAATGCAGTCATGCAGGTGGAGAGCGGAGAATACGAATCCGGCATGATAGCTCAGGAATTACAGAAAGGCTATACGTATCGGGACAATGTGGTCAGACACAGTATGGTTGCTGTAGCGGAGTAATCGGGAGACATAAAATCCGATGCCCTTATATATAAAATATAATTGATGATTCATAAATATAGGAGGAAAAAGAAATGAGTAAGATTATTGGTATTGACTTGGGTACGACAAACAGCTGCGTAGCTGTTATGGAGGGCGGTAAGCCCACTGTTATCGCAAATGCAGAAGGAGCAAGAACAACACCCTCCGTGGTTGCGTTCGCAAAGACAGGAGAGAGGCTTGTAGGTGAGCCTGCAAAGCGTCAGGCAGTCACCAACGCAGAAAAGACGATTGCTTCTATCAAGAGAGATATGGGTACGGATAACGGACGCACCATTGATGACAAGAAGTATTCCCCGCAGCAGATTTCCGCTATGATTTTGCAGAAGCTGAAGGCTGATGCCGAAAGCTATCTGGGTGAGAAGGTGAATGAGGCGGTTATCACGGTTCCTGCATATTTTAATGATGCCCAGCGTCAGGCTACCAAAGATGCGGGCAAGATTGCAGGTATGGAGGTAAAGCGTATTATCAACGAGCCTACAGCCGCTGCATTGGCTTACGGGCTTGACAATGAAAAAGAGCAGAAGATTATGGTATACGACCTGGGCGGCGGTACGTTTGATGTGTCTATCATTGAAATCGGCGACGGCGTTATCGAGGTATTGTCCACCAACGGCGATACACATCTGGGCGGCGATGATTTTGATAACAAGATTATTCAGTGGATGATTACCGAATTCAAGAAGGCTGAGGGCGTAGACCTTTCCGGTGATAAGATGGCTATGCAGAGATTGAAGGAGGCCGCAGAGAAGGCTAAGAAAGAGCTCTCCAGTGCGATGACTACCAATATTAATCTGCCTTTCATTACGGCAACCGCAGAGGGGCCGAAGCATTTCGACATGAATTTAAGCCGTGCGCAGTTTGACGAGCTGACCCGTGATTTGGTAGAGAGAACGGCTATACCGGTACAGAATGCCATGAAGGATGCAGGTCTGACCAATGCAGACCTGGGTCAGGTGCTTTTGGTAGGAGGTTCTACCCGTATTCCCGCAGTACAGGATAAGGTTCGTGCGCTGACAGGCAAGGAGCCTTCCAAATCCTTAAACCCTGACGAGTGTGTGGCAATCGGCGCTTCCGTACAGGGCGGAAAGCTGGCAGGAGACGCCGGCGCCGGTGATATTCTCCTTCTGGATGTAACGCCCCTGTCCCTGTCGATTGAGACAATGGGCGGTGTAGCTACCAGATTGATTGAGAGAAATACCACGATTCCTACAAAGAAGAGCCAGGTATTCTCCACGGCAGCGGACAATCAAACGGCTGTTGATATCAATGTGGTACAGGGTGAGAGACAGTTCGCAAGAGATAATAAATCCCTCGGACAGTTCAGACTGGACGGTATTCCTCCCGCTCCCAGAGGCATCCCTCAGATTGAGGTTACCTTTGATATTGATGCAAACGGTATCGTAAATGTATCGGCAAAGGATTTGGGAACGGGCAAGGAGCAGCACATTACCATTACTGCAGGCTCCAACATGTCCGATGCGGATATCGAAAAGGCAGTCAAGGAGGCCGCTGAGTTCGAGGCTCAGGATAAGAAGCGCAAGGAGGCGATTGAAGCCAGAAACGATGCGGATGCATTCGTATTCCAGACCGAGAAGGCATTAAACGAAGTAGGGGATAAGATTGCCGACAGTGATAAGACTCAGGTGCAGGCAGATTTGGAGGCAGTTAAGGCTGTTCTGGAGAGAACCAAGGATCAGGAGATGAGCGACAGCGATTTGGATGAGCTTAAGGCGGCCAAGGAGAAGCTGACCAATTCCGCACAGTCCCTGTTTACAAAGATGTATGAGAATATGCAGCAGGCTCAGGGTGCGGCAGGCCCCGATATGAGTAATATGGGCGGCGCCGATGCAGGTGCTTCCGCTACTCCTGAGGATGATATTATTGACGGAGATTTCCGCGAGGTATAAGGAAATGAAGTTGGAAATCTTAGAGAAATAAGAGAGGCTTGACTACTATGGCGGAACAGAAGCGGGACTATTATGAAGTCCTCGGTGTAGACAAAGGTGCAGATGAAGCGGCAATCAAAAAGGCCTATCGCGTACTTGCAAAGAAGTATCACCCGGATATGAATCCGGGTGATACGGAAGCTGAAAAGAAGTTTAAGGAGGCCTCGGAGGCTTATGCGGTTTTAAGCGACCCGGAGAAAAAGCGTCAGTATGATCAGTTCGGTCATGCCGCTTTTGACGGGGGAGCCGGAGGAGCAGGCGGTTTTGATTTCAGCGGCACTGATTTTGGCGACATTTTCGGCGATATATTTGGTGATTTCTTTGGCGGCGGACGCAGGTCCAATGCGAGAAATAACGGCCCCATGAAAGGGGCTAATTTGCGTACCAGTGTGCGGATTACGTTTGAGGAGGCCGTGTTCGGGTGTGAAAAAGAGGTTGAGCTGACCGTTAAGGAGACCTGTAAAACCTGTAACGGCAGCGGCGCAAAGCCCGGCACAAGTCCTGAGACCTGTACCAAATGCGGCGGTAAGGGGCAGGTGGTATTTTCCCAGCAATCCTTCTTCGGTACGGTTCGCAATGTGCAGACCTGCCCGGATTGTCAGGGAACCGGTAAGATTATCAAGGAGAAATGTTCGGACTGCCGGGGAACAGGGTACATTCCTATGAGAAAGCGTTATGCCGTGGATATTCCCGCAGGCATCGATAACGGCCAGTCCAAGCGTATGCCGGGTCTGGGCGAGCCGGGCATTAACGGCGGCCCGAGAGGGGATGTACTGGTAGAGGTAATCGTAGGCAGACATCCTATCTTCCAACGCCAGGATATGAATATTTACTCTACTGTGCCTATGTCCTTTGCGGTAGCGGCTCTGGGAGGCGAAATCTATATTGACACTGTGGACGGCAAAGTCATTTATGATGTGAAGGCCGGAACACAGACGGATACAAAGGTACGTCTGAAGGGAAAGGGCGTTCCTTCCTGGAGAAATAAGGATGTGCGCGGCGACCATTATGTGACCCTGGTGGTGCAGGTGCCCGACAGGCTAAGCGGCGAAGCCAGAGAGCTGTTAAAGCAGTTTGACGCGGCGGCGGGTGATTCCTTAAACACCGTGCATAAGGCGGGCAAGTCCGAAGGCGACGGCGAAGGAAAAGAGCCTAAGGAGCCGAAGGAAGGAAAGAAAAAGAAGTTCTGGAAATAAACATACAGGGCTGTCGCATATCCGTGCGACAGCCTCTGTTTATTATGCATGCTAAAGGCGGATATATAGTAAAAATGGTTTACATGTACCAAAAATACGTTATAATAATAGTAGAGTGGGTACGAGAAGAATTTCTAAACCCTGTGCATCCGGGAGGCATTCTTCGAAGCATTTCTCATCCTGATTTGAGATTCTGCAGAGCGGAATCATGGAGGTTAGTATGGCAATCATAGGAATAGATTTAGGTACAACAAATAGTCTGGTATCCGTTTTTCGGGACGGAAAGATTGAGCTGATTCCCAACTCCGTAGGAGAATACTTAACGCCATCCGTTGTAAGCTTTGGAGAGAACGGTGAGATTTTTGTGGGTAAGATTGCCAGAGAAATGATGGTGACTAAGCCTGACAGAACATTTTACGAGTTCAAGCGAAATATGGGAACGAACTATCATTATACGGTAGACGGTACGAGTTATACGGCTGAAGAGCTCTCGGCCCTGGTGCTGCGTAAGCTGAAGGAGGATGCGGAGAGCTATCTGGGGGAAGAGGTTACGGAGGCAGTTATCAGTGTGCCCGCCTATTTTAATGATGATAAAAGATGCGCTACCAAGAATGCCGGTCGGTTGGCAGGACTTAAGGTGGAGCGTTTGATTAACGAGCCCTCCGCCGTTGCGTTAAAGCATCATACGCTGAACGGAGACATGGAGAATTTTATTGTTTTTGATTTCGGCGGCGGTACGCTCGACGTGTCTTTGGTGGAGGCCTATGACAATATGGTGGAAATCCGTGCGGTAGCCGGAGACAACTATCTGGGCGGTAAGGATTTTAATGAGGCAATCGCCGATTATTTCTACACAAACTTTGTGCCCAGGGAAAAGCTGAATCCGGAGGAGCAGAGCATTGTGCTGAAGGAGGCCGAGCGGTTAAAGATAGCCCTTTCCTCAAAGAATCAGGCCTCCCGAACCTTTTATCTAAAGGGAAAACAATACACTTTAAATCTGAGCAATCAGGAGTTGATACATATTGCCGCCTATCTTTTTAAGAAAATGTCGGAGCCCATTAAGAAGGTGTTAAATGACAGTAAGATGGGCTGGGATGAGATAGATAATATTATTCTGGTGGGAGGCTCCTCCAAGATGCCTGTGGTGAAGCAGTACATCAGCAGTATTTCCGAGGTGCCGGTGATTATGGATGATAATCCTGATGAGAGTATCGCCCTGGGCGTGGGTATGGCGGCTACCATCAAGGAGAGAATGGGAGGCTTTAAGGATTTGATACTGTCGGATATCTGTCCGTTTTCTCTGGGAGTGGAGATTGTGGGCGGCGTTTTCTCTCCGATTATTGAGCGGAATGATACGCTCCCCTGCAGCAAATCCGGCTATTATATAACAATCAAGGACTATCAGGAGAAGCTGGAATTCAATATCTACCAGGGGGAAAGCATGGTGGCCAAGGAGAATCTGCTGTTGGGCACGCTGGAGGTAACGGATATCCCCAGAGTGAAGGCCGGACAGACAGGTGTGAACGTGACTTTTATGTATGATATCAACGGTATACTGGATATCCGGATTGTAGGAGAGAAGCAGTCCATTCATAAAACCATATTAAACAAGAAAATCAGCTTGAGCGAGACGGAACTGGAAGAGAAGCTTGCGGAGTTAAAGCAGCTTAGTATGCATCCTCTGGGAAAAGAGAGAGACCGTCTGCTCATTGAGCGGGCCAAGAGTCTTTATATGGAGAGCAACGGCGAAATCAGAAATAATCTGGCCATGCTGATACGGGACTATGAAGAGCTTTTGATGACGAAGAATGAACAGATGATACGTCAGGGCTATGTAAAAATTACGCTCTATTTGGACGCCCTGGAAAAGCAGAGAGTCATTGTGGATGATTTTGATGAAAGCTTCTGGGAAAAGGAGGAACTGGACGCATCCCTCTTTACCCGGGAGGATGAAGGAGAATAGAGGAGATGTATATTTGGGAGGTCCTGGGTATAGAGCCTACCACGGATATTGTGGCGATAAAGAGAGCCTTCGCCCAGAAAGCCAAAAATTATCATCCCGAGGAGTACCCGGAGGAATATAAGAATCTGCGCAGCGCCTATAAAAGGGCAGTTGAATCTGCCAGGCAGCAAAGCGCCTCGGATTCACAGGGCAGTTTATCCGGCACAGAGGGAAATTGTGCCAATCTGGCGGGTGCGTCAGGAGAATCCCACAGAGAGGCTTCCAAGCTGAAAGCAGCTCGTATCGAGGACTTTTTTAAAGAGGAGCTGACACTGGAAAGACCGCCTTTAGAAAGACCTCACAGGGAGAGCCCTTATGTAGAGGCTCCTCGTCTGGAGAAAATACGTCAGGAGGCGCCTCGTATTCAGGAGCCGATACTTCAACGCCCTCGTATCAAAGCGGAAGAGGAAGAGGATAGTCTCGAAGCTCCTCGTCTGGAGCTGCCGCATTTTAAGGAACCGATTATGATAAAGCCTCCCGTGCGCAGGCCGCGGATAGAGAATGTCAATCTGGAAATTCCCCGTCTGAAGGATTTGATGCTGGAGCCCTCCGATATTTGCCCTCCTTTTATAGAGGATCCCTCTCTGCTGGAGCCGCGGGAGAAAAAGAGAAGAAGGAACGGGCTGCAGGCGATTCCGAGAGAGCTGGATTTTTCCTTTGAGGAGGTGGAGAGAGCGTTCTCACCCGAGGAAGTGGAGGATTTTTTCTATCTTTTCCGGGCGCTTGCGTGTCATCCGATTTTGCGGGATAATATTGAGTGCTGGACGCTTTTTCTGGAACGGGACGAGATTCAGAATTTGTTTCGGAAGGATGATATCTGCCGCAGGATGATTGGGGTTATAGACAAATATTTCTGGGGAAGCAAGGACACGTTGCTTTATTTTGAGTTTCTGCTGAAAATAAAGACCGGTAAGAAGATGAAGGAGACGCAGACGCTGCACTGGAAATTCAAAAAGCTTCTGGGGATGCTCCCGAAGTGCCCTGCGGAGAAGCTGTTATCGGAGGAGGAATTCAGTCTCCATAACGCCATTTTGGCCGATATGCGGAAGAGAAATATCGCCTATGATTTGATACATTTTGAAGCGGCAAGAATAGCCTATATGGAATTCTTTTTGAGCTTCATGAAGGAGGAGCGGGAAGGGCAGGAGTTAAGATGGCAGAAGGCCCGGAAGCGGCGTATCATAAAAGGCATATTACATATTTTAAGAAGTCTGGTTGGCCCGGTATTGATTGTGATTTTTTTTATACTTATGGTTATGGCTATTTTTAATCTTGGCAAAGGTACGTCCGTGTAGAAAAGACTTTGCCCAGGGAGGTAGGATGAAGCAGATAAAAAACTATATGGGAACATTATGCAGCTTTTATATGCTTGTCCTGCTGGTGGGGCTGCCACTGTATACCGGTGGCAGTTATTATTTGCTTGGGGACAGGAAGTACTTGCTTTTTCGCAACGCTTCGATTCTGTGTATCGGGATATGGCTGCTGATGACTTTAGTAACGGCCGTAATCTATTTAGCAGGACGGCTGAAAGACGGGCGAAGGATTGTACCGGGGGATATTCGGCCGGGGCTTGTGGATATTTGTATGATTTCTTATGCGGGCTGTGTATTACTCTCGACATTTCACAGCAGTTTTCCGGTGACGGCCTGGCTGGGCTATCGTGACTGGTATATGGGAGCGCTCTCCCAGCTTTTGTTTGTGGGTATTTATTTCTTTGTATCCAGAGAATACAGTTATCAGGCATATCCTCTTTATCTGGGGGAGACCGTGCTTTTGGCGGTGGTACTGATTGGATTGCTGCAAAGGCTGGATATCGATATACTGGGCTTGATGAGGGTTTATAACGAGAGAGACTGGGAATACAGCCATATGCTGTCAACGGTGGGAAATATCAACTGGCTCAGCAGTTATCTGGGGATGGCGCTTCCTTTCGCAGTCAGCGGATTTTTATATACAAGGAACAGGAAAAAAGGGATATTTCTGTATCTTGTGTCCGTTATGTGCCTGATAATGCTCTGGGTGCAGGGCAGCGACGGCGGTGCCCTGACCGCGTGTCTTGCGCTGGCCGTTTGTCTTGGGGCTGGTCTTTGGAGGACGGAGCTTTTTTTAAGAGGTCTTTTATTGGGGACGGGAATGTGTTTCGGACTACCCTTGTTTGCATGGCTGGTAAAATGCCGGGACAGCGCAATGGCAATGCCGGCGGATGGAAACAGCTATGAGCGTATAGCCTGGGCAGGATGGTGGGCAATAGGGGCAGTTTTGCTTTTACTTTGGTTGATTTTCGGCAGAATGCGGGAGAATATTCGGAGGAAGGGAATCAGGCTTATCATGCTGCTGGGAGCCTTTACCTTTCTGGCTGGGGGTATCTATGCGCTGTGCCGATGGTTTCCGCTCAGTCCGGACATGGACTGGGGAAACGGTAGAGGAACTCTGTGGAAGCGCGCATGGTGGGGTTTTCTGAGAGGAGATTTAGGACAGAAGCTGTTGGGCGCGGGGCCGGATTGCTTCGGTGAGGTATTGTATACGGCAAATATTATGGAGGACGGGCACTGGCAGGGTGCAATCTTTGCCAATGCGCATAACGAGTGGCTGAACCAGCTGATAAATCTGGGCGTCCTGGGAACGGTTTCTTATTTTGCGATTTTTGCGGGAAGTCTTTGGCGATACCGCCGGATGCTGCTGGGTGTGCTGACAGTGGTTCTGTATGGAGCGGTTTCTCTTTTCAGCTTTCAGCAGGTGATGAATGCGCCGTATCTGTTTTTGATTTTGGGGTTGTGCGAGAGCCGTCTGTTAAAGGAGAAGCAGAGAGCCAGGCAGGAACTATCAGACAACGCTGTGCAAAATATAGAATGAATGAGGGAGAACATATTATATATGGGAAAATGGAAAACGGAAGAAATACAGGTAAAGATACTATTTGCAGGCATCCTGTTGGTAACCTTGGCCACATTACTTCCTTTGTTTCAGATAGCGCACTATAATTTCAGAAGTGCGGATGATTATGAATATGCAAAAAATGCCGAACAGGCCTGGAACGAAACACATTCTGTTTTCCATGTGATGGGCGCTCAGGTGTCAGAGACGCTGGATTATTATCATACCTGGCAGGGAACGTACTTTGGCGTGTGGCTGACAACGACAGTGATGGGTATTTTCAGCTCCGGCGCTTATTATATAGGAACGTATCTGACCCTAGGAGGTCTGGTGCTGGCGGAGCTGATGACCTTTATGGTGATACTGGTCAAGGCGCTGGGAGCGGACTATTACCGGGCGGCCATTGTATCGCTGAGCTGTATTTGTATGCAGGTGTTGTTGACGCCGGCGCCGTCAGAGGCATATTATTGGCTGTGCGGAGCTATGTTATATACATTCATTCATAATCTGGCGATGGTGCTTTGGGCTTTTTGGATATTGTTATATCACAAGCAGAGTCGCCCGGGATGGAGAAACGGCCTGTTGATGGCTGGTATGCTGTTTTTGACGATGGCAGTAGCAGGCAGTAATTATATTACGGCATTGACCATGCTCATCAGTTATGTTTTCTGCGCCTTATACTTTTGGTGGAGAAAGCACAGTTATCGTTTCCTGATGCTGGGGAGCGGGATTTTATATTTTGTTCTTTTTTTGGTGAATGTTTTGGCGCCGGGAAATGCCGTGCGTCAGGCCTCCTCGGGAGTACAGCCGACGCCGGCTTTAAGGAGTATTCTGCTATCATTGTACGAGGCCGGTATTTATGTGCTCACGAACATGATACTGCCCTGCGTCATATTGGCCGTAATGCTGATTCCTCTGTTTGTGCAGATTGTGCGCCCAAAAAGCTACAGGTATCCGTTGCCGTTTCTGGTAACATTGGTTTCCTTTGGAGTGTTTGCGGCACAATTTACACCCAATCTTTATGCATTGGGTATTCTGGGGGCGGGGCGGGTCCGAAATCTCTATCGCTTTACCTATTATATTTTCATCTATGGAAATGAATTGTATTGGACAGGCTGGTATTTGCGTAAGCGCAGGGAGAAGGAACAGGAGCCTGCGCGACAGGCAAACGGGCAATGCAGTCTGCTGCCCGGGTGGATAGCGGGAGGAGGGCTCTTATTATTATCTCTTAGCGTATGGGGCGGCAGTACGGTAACCTCCTACAGCGCTTTTTGTTCTTTGCGCAGAGGCGAGGCTGAAAAATATTATGAGGAGCAGCAGGAAAGACTGGCTATTCTGGAAGATACATCGGTTAAAGAGGCCTATTTAAAGCCCTTTAGCTGCGCGCCCTATGTATTGTTTTTTACGGATATTGACACGGACAGCGATAACTGGCTCAATAAATCTATGGCGCATTATTTTGGGAAAGATATGGTTGCATTTGAAACTACGAATGCAGACTACCAATAACCGGATAAAATAAACAGAAGGAGCAGCATAAAAGAATATGAAGTGGGTTAGATTTCGAATTAAGACAATTGCAGATGCGGAGGATATGATTATCAGTGTACTTTATGACATTGGATTGCAGGGGGCGCAGATTGAGGACAAGGTGCCTTTAACTCCGCTGGAGAAGGAGCAGATGTTTGTGGATATTCTGCCTGACGGGCCTGAGAATGACGGCATTGCTTATCTGAACTTTTTTGCGGAAAAGAAAGAGAACGGTATGCTGGAGCTGGAGGGAGAGACTGTTGGCGTGTCAGAGCTTCTGGCCCTTATAGAGGAGGAGCTGGAGGAATTGCGGCTGTTTTGCGATATCGGTGAGGGAAGCGTGACCGTAGATGAGACGGAGGACCTTGACTGGATTAATAATTGGAAGAACTATTTTCATCAGTTTTATATTGACGATATTCTGGTGATTCCTTCCTGGGAGAGCGTCGAAGAGGAGGATGCGCAGAAGTATGTGCTGCATATTGACCCGGGCACAGCCTTTGGAACGGGTATGCATGAGACCACTCAGCTTTGTGTCCGCCAGCTGAAAAAATACATTACGCCGACTACAAGGCTTTTGGATGTGGGGACAGGCAGCGGTATTTTATCCATTCTCTCGCTGATGTTTGGGGCAAAACATGCCCTGGGCACGGATTTGGATATTTGCGCGGTGGAAGCGACGGCCCAGAACTGCCGATATAACGGCATCCGGCCGGAGGACTTTGAGCTGATGATTGGCAATATTATAACGGACAAGGAAATGCAGGATAAGGTCGGCTATGAGAAATATGATGTTGTTGTGGCCAATATTCTGGCGGAGGTACTGGTACAGCTGACGCCGGTCATTGTAAACCAGCTAAAGCCCGGCGGTATTTACATTACCTCCGGCATTATAGACGATAAGGAGCAAATAGTAACGGAGGCTGTTGAGGCGGCGGGTCTTAAGGTGCTGGAGGTGACCTATCAGGGAGAATGGGTCAGCTTGACGGCGCAGAAATGAGGAAATGAGAGAAAATGTATCAGTTTTTTGTGGAACCATCCCAAATTCATGTGATTGACAGGCGCGTCATCATTTCGGGAAAGGATGTTAATCATATTAAAAATGTACTGCGTATGAAAGTCGGTGAGGAATTATCTGTCAGCAACGGGCAGGATGGCAGAGAATATCGATGTGGGATTCGGGCATTTGGGGAGGAATGGGTAGAATGCGAGTTGAGGTTTATCAAGGAGGACGGCGTAGAGCTGCCCGGCAGGATTTATTTGTTCCAGGGGCTTCCCAAGGCTGATAAGATGGAGTTCATTATTCAGAAGGCGGTAGAGCTGGGCGTCTATCAGGTGATACCTGTGGAGACAAAGCGCTGTGTGGTGCGCTTGGACGAGAAGAAGGCAAAGAGCAAAGCGCTTCGCTGGCAGGCTATCTCTGAGGCGGCGGCTAAGCAGAGCAGGAGGGGTATCATTCCCGAGGTCGCAGAGCCTGTTCGTTTTTCGGAGGCGGTCAGGCAGGCGGCGGGCATGGAGGTGCGGCTGATTCCCTATGAACTGGCGGAGGGGATGGACAGGACAAGGGAGCTGCTTGCCGGCGTCAGGCCCGGACAGAGTATCGCGGTGTTCATCGGGCCGGAGGGGGGATTTGCTCCCGAAGAGATTGAGTTGGCCATGAAAGAAGGGATTCAGCCTATCACGCTGGGCAGACGGATTCTGCGCACGGAAACAGCCGGATTAACGGTGTTGTCCTGGCTTATGTATTGTCTGGAACGGTAGCCCCGCCCAAAGAGATTGCATATATTAGAAAATAATGGTATGAAAAATAAAGGAGATTCTTTCATGGAAGTATATTTAGACAATTCCGCTACTACCAGGACCTTTTCGGCTGTTGCGGAATTGATGAAAAAGATTATGTGTGAGGAGTACGGAAATCCTTCCAGCCTTCACACAAAGGGGATGGAGGCGGAGCGACAGCTGCGTCATGCCAAAGAGACTCTGGCAAGGCTGTTAAAGGTAGATGAAACGGAGCTGTTTTTTACCTCGGGCGGTACGGAGTCGGATAATCTGGCCATCAGGGGAGCAGCGGCGGCCAACCAGCGCCGTGGCAGACATCTGATTACGACCCAGATTGAGCATCCCGCCGTTATGCAGACCATGCGTCATTTGGAGGACATGAATTATCGAGTGACGTATCTTCCGGTAGATGCATTCGGCAGGATTCGCCTTGAGGATTTGCAGCGGGCTGTGAGCAAGGATACGATTCTTGTGTCTATTATGCACACGAATAATGAGGTGGGTTCCGTACAGCCTATCGCAGAGGCGGGAGCCCTCTTAAAAAGGATAAACCCGGATATCCTGTTCCATGTGGATGCGGTGCAGGGCTTCGGTAAATGCAGGATATTGCCGAAGAGGATGAATATAGATATGCTCAGTGTGAGCGGCCATAAGATACACGGGCCGAAGGGCGTAGGCTTCTTGTATGCGAATGAGAGGGTGAAATTCCAGCCGATTTTGTTCGGCGGAGGGCAGCAGGGCAATCTGCGTTCCGGAACGGAGAATGTGCCTGGCATTGCAGGAATTGCCAGAGCGGCGGACTTGATGTATCAGCATCTGGACGAGGATTTGGAGAGATTGTATGATTACAAGAAATATTTTATTGAGGGTGTGAGCAGACTGGACGGTATTCAGGTCAATGGACTTTTGCCCGGAGAGCCGGAGGGAGGCGGAACTGCTCCCCATATCATCAGTGTATCCTTCAGAGGAGTGCGCAGCGAGGTATTGCTGCATGCGTTGGAGGAAAAGGGCATTTATGTATCGGCCGGAAGCGCCTGTTCCGCCCGTAAACCCCAGCCCTCGGCTACCCTGAAGGCCATGGGGGTGGATAGAACCTTGTTGGAATCCACCATACGTTTCAGTCTTTCTATCTTTACAACCAAAGAGGAAATAGACTATACTTTAGAGGTATTGTATGATACAATTCCTATGCTGCGCAGATATACCCGTCGGGCATAAACGCGGCGAAGCATAGCGGCCGGGAGGTGCGGCAGCAGCCGGCTGGAGCGATAAAGGAAGGAAAAGAATTATGTTTACAGCTTTTTTGATAAAGTACGCGGAAATAGGAATTAAAGGCAGGAATCGTTATCTGTTTGAGGACGCCCTGATTCATCAAATCAAATATGCCCTGAAGAAATGTGAGGGGAAGTTTCTGATTCACAAGACCCAGGGACGCATTTATGTGGATGCGGAGACAGATTTTGATTATGACGAAGTGGTAGAGCAGCTTAAGCTGGTATTTGGTATTTCGGGTATCTGTCCCGTGATTTATGCGGAGGACGAGGGCTTTGAGCGGCTGTGCGATACGGTTATCCGGTATCTGGCAGACAGATATCCCGACAGTAATCAGACCTTTAAGGTGAATGCCAGAAGAGCCCGCAAAAACTATCCCAAGACCTCTATGGAGATTAATAGGGATATGGGGGAGGCTATTTTGGATGCCTTTCCCGGCATGAGGGTAGATGTGCATCAGCCTGATATTCTGCTGAATATTGAAATACGGGAGAAGATTTATATCTATTCCGAAACGATTCCCGGGCCCGGCGGTATGCCGGTGGGAACCGGCGGAAAGGCGATGCTCCTTCTGTCCGGCGGCATTGATTCGCCGGTAGCAGGTTATATGATTGCAAAACGGGGCGTAAAGATAGATGCCGTGTATTTCCATGCGCCGCCTTATACCAGTGAGCGGGCAAAACAGAAGGTAGTGGATTTGGCCAGAATTGTCTCGAAGTACGCGGGGCCCGTTTACCTCCATGTGATTCATTTTACGGCTATTCAGTTGTATATATATGAAAAATGTCCTCATGAGGAGCTGACAATCATTATGCGTCGTTACATGATGCGGATTGCGGAGCAAATTGCCGCCAAGACGGAATGCCTGGGCTTGATTACCGGAGAGAGCATTGGGCAGGTGGCCTCTCAGACTATGGCGTCTTTGGCTGTAACCAATGAAGTGTGCGAGCTGCCGGTGTATCGTCCGCTGATTGGCTTTGATAAGCAGGAGATTGTGGAGATATCCGAAAAAATCGGCGCCTTTGAGACTTCTATACAGCCCTATGAGGATTGCTGTACGATTTTTGTGGCAAAGCATCCCGTGACCAAACCGAATCTGAAGATTATCAAGCGCCATGAGCATAATCTGGATGAACAAATAGAAGAACTGGTAGAGACAGCAATCAAGACGGATGAGCTGATTATTGTAGAATAATATTGCGATTCAAAAAGACAGCCCCGGGTACTTGTATTCCCGGGGCTGTCTGGATATTTCCGTTTTGCCGGACAGGACAGGCCTAAATCATGTAAGGCTTTAATGCCTCAAGCACTTCCTCAGCGCCATCCTCAGCATGGATGTTTAAATCGATGGGCTTGGATAAATCCAAACTGAAAATGCCCATAATGGATTTTGCATCAATAACATATCTGCCGGATACCAAATCAAAATCGTAATCGAATTTTGTAATATCATTTACGAATGACTTTACTTTATCGATAGAATTTAAAGAAATCTTTACTGTTTTCATGTTAAGTTACCTCCTTATTGTTTGTCATACCTTCTGACAACATATTAATGGTAAAGCGGATAAAAGTCAAGGGAAAATACCATTGAAAAATGGGGAAAATAGCGAGGGATATCTATGAAAAGTGTAGCATTTCACAATTTGGGGTGCAAGGTAAATTCCTATGAGTTGGATGTAATGCAACAAAGATTGTTGGAAAGGGGCTACGAAATTGTACCATTTTCTCAAAAAGCGGATATTTATATTATTAATACCTGTACCGTAACCAATATGGCTGACCGGAAGAGTCGTCAGATGCTTCACAGAGCGAAGCAGAAAAATCCCCGGGCTGTGGTGGTGGCGGTGGGATGTTATGTGCAGACGGACCTGGCGGGGGCTGTGGAGGACGGTAGTATAGACCTCTGCATCGGGAATAACCGCAAAAAGGATTTGGTGCAGATACTGGAGGAATATCTGCGGCTTTCGGCGGCCGAGTCCCAGGGGGAGGAGCAGGGAGAACCGGCCGGACAGGGAGCCGCCGGACGAAAGACCTTATACGGGAAAACGGTGATAGATATAGACAATACCTATGAGTACGAAGAAATGTCTCTGAAAAAGACGGCGGACCATACCAGAGCCTATATTAAGATACAGGACGGCTGTAATCAATTCTGCAGCTACTGCGCGATTCCTCTGGCCAGAGGCCGGGTGCGCAGTCGTCGGGCGGAGGACATCATTGCAGAGATACAGGATATGACGGCTGCCGGTTATCGGGAGGTAGTGCTTACCGGGATTCATATCAGTTCCTATGGGATTGATTTCGAGGAAGCCTCCTGGGGGGAGGGGAGAAGTGTGAGAGCCCTGCAAACCTCTGAGAGACTGGATTACTCCGGCCGCAGTAAGCTGTTGGAGCTGGTGGAGCGCATCCATGAGATACCGGGGCTTGAGAGGATTCGCCTGGGTTCCCTGGAGCCCAGAATTGTTACCCCAGAGGCAGTCGGACGCCTGGCGGCGCTGCCGAAGCTGTGTCCTCACTTTCATCTGTCCCTGCAGAGCGGCTGTGATACCGTCCTGCAGCGTATGAACAGACATTATACCACCGGGCAGTACGGGGAGAGCCTGCAGGCTCTGCGGGCGGCTTTTGCCTGTCCGGCCATTACTACGGATGTGATTGTGGGCTTTCCCGGAGAGACCCAGGAGGAATTCGAGACTACCAGAGCCTTTTTGGAGCAGGCAGGCTTTTATGAAATGCATATTTTCAAGTATTCCCAAAGAGCAGGAACCCATGCGGCTAAGATGCCCGGACAGGTGCCGGAACAGATAAAGACGGTAAGAAGCAATGAGCTTTTGAAGCTGGAGAGAACGCAGTCCGAGGCCTTTAGAAGAAAACTTCTGGGGCGGGAGACGGAGGTTTTGTGGGAGGAGGATAAGGTGCTTTCGGGAAGCCGTTACCATATCGGGCATACCAGAGAATATGTAAAGGCGGCGCTTCCCGGAGAACTGCCGGTAAAGCAGGGAGAAATCAGCCGGGTGAAGCTAAAGGAATTTTTGACGGAGGAGATATTGTTAGCGGAGAAATGAAGTTGATTTTTTTTGATATAGACGGGACATTAATTTCAAAGCAGGAGGACGGCATACCGGACAGTGCAGTCCGGGCCATAAGACAGGCCCAGAAAAACGGTCATGTCTGCCTTGTGAACACCGGCAGAAGCTATAAGCTGGTAGGAGGATGGCTTCCGAAGCTTCTGGAGTTTGACGGTTATCTGTGCGGCTGCGGCACACATATTATTTACCGTGGCAGGACGCTGATTCATAAGACCTTTCCCGGGGAGCTTTCCCGGCATATGATAGAGAGGCTGGAAAGATATGGGATTGATGCGGTGCTGGAGGGAAGCGAGAACAATTACCATAATCGGCTGGAGCGGATGCACACCAAGGTCTTTCATGACTATATGCTGCGCTTTGCGGGGGAGGGCTATGGGAGCTATGAGGAGGCCCCGGGGCATTTTGATAAATTTTATTGTTATGCGCCGGAATCCGGCCAGATACAGGGCTTTCGGCGGGAGTACGGGGAATGGCTGGATTTTATAGACAGGGAAAAGGGTTTTTATGAGGTGGTGCCCAGAGGGTTTTCCAAGGCCGGCGGCATGCGTCGTGTGGCGGAGCATCTGGGAGTTTCCATGGAGGATACGGCTGCTATCGGAGACAGTAATAATGACTTGTCTATGCTGAAATGTGCCCATGCGGCGATTGCCATGGGAAACGGGAGCCGGGCGGTAAAGGAAATTGCGGATTATGTCACCGGGGAGGTGGAAGGAGACGGTATCCGAGACGCATTGGACTGGTTGGGAGTGCTGTAAAGGACCGGCCTGTTACGGGAAATAGATTGCTGAAATAGATTCAAATGAAGATTAGCATTGAATTTTTGCGGCAAATGAGGTAAGATTAGAGTTAGCAAATTGTAACTACATTGAAATCTAAGGGGCAGGGACAGTCAGGAGAAGAGAGGGAACTATGCAGGATTTAGGAAATACACAATATTTTAAGGTAGAAGCTGAGCCCGAAACCGGCGTAAAGGTGGTGCTTTATACCGTATATCAGGCATTGACGGAAAAAGGTTACAATCCGGTGAATCAAATCGTTGGTTATATTATGAGCGGAGACCCTACTTATATTACCAGTCATAAGAATGCCAGGAGCATGATTATGAAGGTAGAGAGGGATGAGCTGGTGGAGGAGCTTTTGACAGAGTACATCAGGAAGAGCAACTGGCAGTAGGAGGGTACCTGTGAGAATAATGGGGTTGGATTTTGGCTCTAAGACAGTGGGCGTGGCAGTCAGTGACAGTCTGCTTATTACCGCTCAGGGTCTGGAGATTATCCGCCGTAAGGAGGAGAATAAGCTTCGTCAGACACTGGCCAGAATTGAGGCTCTGATTGTGGAGTATGAGGTGGAAGAGATTGTGCTGGGGCTTCCCCTGCATATGAATGCCACGGAGGGGCTGCGGGCAGAGCTCACTATGGAATTTAAGGAAAAGCTGGAGCGGCGTACCGGGCTGCCCGTTACCTTATGGGACGAGCGGTTGACCACGGTGGCGGCGGACAGAGCCATGATGGAGGCCGGGATACGGAGAGAGAATCGCGGGGAATATGTTGACAAAATAGCGGCAACACTGATACTGCAAGGCTATTTAGATTGCAGGAGCATGCAGGAAAGGGAAGCGGAAAAGAGCGAAGATGAGTAAGCTGGAAAAGATAACCTTTAATCCCGAGGGGGAGGATCCCGTAGAATTTTTTGTGTTGGAGCAGACCAGAATCGGCGGCTATAACTATATCCTGGTAACCGATTTTGAGGAGGGTGACGGCGAGGCTCTGATTCTGAAGGATTTATCAAAGGACGGGGAGGAAGAGAGCGTCTATACGATTGTCTCGGACGATGAGGAACTGGCGGCAGTATCAAACGTATTTGAAAATATGCTGGAGGATGTAACATTTGTTTAAGACTCGCTGTTTGCAGCGAGATTGTTGGTTTGGCGTAACAGAAAATCATTCCGGAATCGTCGAGAAGTGCCGGGAGGGACTGTGGAGCGGAACAATCCCGAGGGGCTTCTTTCGTATGGCTTGTTTTTTGTTAAGAGTAGATATGGAGGAAATTTTAGATTGAGAACGAAAAAAGAGAATATTAGTGGTTCCAAGCTGAAGATTATCCCTTTAGGGGGTTTGGAACAAATCGGCATGAACATTACTGCCTTCGAATATGAAGACAGTATTATTGTAGTGGACTGTGGTCTGTCCTTTCCGGCGGACGATATGCTGGGGATTGACCTGGTAATCCCGGATGTAACTTATTTGAAGGATAATATCGACAAGGTAAAAGGCTTTATGATTACCCATGGACATGAGGATCATATCGGAGCCCTTCCCTATGTGCTCAGAGAGGTAAATGTCCCGGTTTATGCTACCCGGCTTACCATGGGCATTATAGAAAATAAGCTGAAAGAGCATGAGATGATGAAGAGCACCAAGCGCAGGGTGGTGAGATTCGGGCAATCCATTACTCTGGGGAGCTTTCGGATTGAGTACATTAAGACCAATCACAGCATAGTGGACGCTGCTGCTCTTGCCATCTATTCCCCTGCGGGAACCGTGGTACACACGGGAGATTTTAAGGTGGATTATACGCCTGTTTACGGAGACGCCATTGATTTGCAGCGTTTTGCGGAGATTGGCAAGAAGGGCGTGTTGGCGCTGATGTGTGACTCCACCAATGCGGAGCGTCCCGGTTTCACCCCCTCGGAAAAGACGGTGGGTCGTACCTTTGACACATTGTTCGAGGAACATAAAAACACCAGAATCTTTGTGGCTACCTTCGCGTCTAATGTGGACCGCGTGCAGCAGATTATCAATACGGCTTATAAATTCGGCCGCAAGGTGGCGGTAGAGGGCCGCAGTATGGTCAGTATTCTTGAGACGGCTATCGCATTGGACTGCATCAGCATTCCCGAAAATACACTGGTGGATTTGGAGCAGATGAAGAATTATCCCAATGAGCAGCAGGTGATTATTACCACCGGCAGTCAGGGGGAGAGCATGGCAGCGCTCAGCCGCATGGCCAATAATATGCACAGAAAGATTACCATAGGCCCGGGGGATACGGTTATTTTCTCTTCCAGTCCCATTCCCGGGAATGAGAAATCCATTACCAAGATTATCAATGAGTTGCTGCGCAAGGGTGCGGATGTCATCTTCCAGGACGCTCATGTGTCGGGACATGCCTGCCAGGAGGAAATTAAGCTGATTTATACATTGGTGCAGCCCAAATATGCAATCCCTGTGCATGGAGAGTATAAGCATTTAAAGGCGCAGGCTAAGATTGCACAGAATCTGGGCATAGATAAGGAACATATCTTTATCCTCTCCTCGGGAGACGTGTTGGAATTAAATGGAAATCAGGCAGGAATCACCGGCAAGGTGCCTACCGGAGGGATTCTGGTGGACGGTCTTGGCGTGGGCGATGTGGGAAATGTAGTGCTCAGGGACCGTCAGCATCTGGCGGAGGACGGTATTATGATAGTGGTTATGAGCCTTGAAAAGGTCAGCGGCCAGCTGGTGGCAGGGCCGGATATTGTGTCAAGAGGCTTTGTATATGTGCGCGAGTCCGACGAGTTGATTGACGAGGCGCGTCAGATAGTGGACGAGGCTCTGCAGAACTGTCTGGACAAGGGCATAACGGACTGGGGGAAACTCAAATCCACTACCAAGGATGTGCTGAGCGAATATGTATGGAAAAAGACGAAGCGGCGTCCTATGATTCTGCCGATTATTATGGAAGTATAGATTGAAAAATAAGATAGAATGCGGTAATTCCGAAGCCGCCTAAGAATGACAGGGAGCGGCTCTTTATTTCCGGGGGCAGCCCGCCGGATGGACATGTCTGTATGTGTATTTGGCGAGCGCTGCGGGGTTAGGGACTTCAAATAGGGAGAAAAGTTACAGTATGGATAATGTTGACAGCGCAGTAAAGCGGCTGATAGAGGCTGTCATGGAAACAGATATATATAAGGAGTATTGCAGGCAGCTGGAGAGGGTAAAGCAGGAGCCCGGTCTGAAAGAACAGATTGATGAGTTTCGGAGCCGTAATTATATACTGCAGACCAGGCAGGAATATGATTTGAACAGGATAGAGGCCTTTGAAAGGGAATACGAGGATTTTCGGGAAAATCCGCTGGTTTCGGATTTCCTGGCGGCAGAGCTTGCTTTTTGCAGGATGATGCAGGAAATGTATCTTCGTATTACGGAAGAAATCCATTTTGAGTAAAGGTTTATTGCAGTAGAAAAGGAAGTGAGTACATGAAATCCGAAAGTATTGTTGGAGCAGTATGCGGTATGATATTCAGAGCGGTCTTTGCCATTGCGGCGGTCTATCTCATTTATCGGGGCACGAGCATATGTTACGATTATGGGTATCGCATTTTTGCGGAGCCTGCGGTGAGCAGCGGTGAGGGAAGAGCCATAACGGTGACCACCACAGAGGATATGAGCCCCTTTGAGATGGGTGAGCTGATGGAGAAGAAAGGCCTGGTGAGAGACGGCAGATTATTTGGCCTGCAATATTATTGCTCGGAGTACCGCAAGGATATAAAGCCCGGCACCTTCGAGTTGACCACCGCCATGACGGCAGAGCAGATGTTTGAGGTGATGGCGGCGGGGACGGAAACTGCCTCGGAGGAAGAGGACACATGATAACAGAGGAAAGAATGTCTGTCTTTATTGATTCGCTGGATAAAGGCAACACTCCTTTTTTGGATGAAATAGAGAAATATGCCAGGGAAACACAGGTGCCTGTCATCCGCAGCTCCATGCAGAGTCTGTTAAAGTTTCTTATGGCCTATGCGAAGCCGAAGAACATCCTGGAGGTCGGGACTGCTATCGGCTTTTCTGCTTTGTTGATGAGCGAATATGGGCCGAAGGACTGTCATATTACCACCATAGAGAAATATGAGAAGCGCATTCCTGTTGCCCGGGAAAATTTCGGCCGCGCCGGCAGAGAGCAGCAAATTACTCTGTTAGAGGGAGATGCCTCTGAAATCCTCAGGGATTTGGCGGATAGAGGGAATCGCTATGATTTTATTTTCATGGATGCAGCAAAGGGACAGTATATCCATTTCCTGCCGGATATTCTGAGACTTATGGAGGCAGGCGGTCTTCTGATATCGGATAATGTGCTCCAGGATGGGGACGTGTTGGAATCCCGTTTTGCGGTAACCAGGAGGAATCGTACCATACATGCCCGTATGAGGGAGTATTTATATGAATTGAAGCATCACCCTCAGCTGGAGACGGTTATTCTGCCGATGGGAGACGGTATCACTCTGAGTACAAGAGTGTAAGGAAAAGAAACGGAGACAAAAATGAGAGACAGAGGAAAACCGGAGCTTCTGATTCCGGCCGGCAGTCTGGAGGTATTAAAGATTGCTGTGATATTCGGGGCAGATGCAGTATATATCGGCGGCGAGGCTTTCGGACTCAGGGCCAAGGCAAAAAACTTTTCTATGTCGGATATGGCGGAGGGGATTGTATTTGCCCATGCGCACGGAGTAAAGGTGTATGTCACAGCCAATATTCTGGCCCACAATGAGGATTTGAAGAGCGCAGAGGACTATTTCAGACAGCTTCGGGATATGAAGCCCCAGACGGCGGATGCGTTGATTATTTCTGACCCGGGCATGTTTGCGCTGGCGAAGGAGGTGTGGCCGGAGGTGGAAATCCATATCTCCACCCAGGCCAATAATACCAATTATGGAACCTATCTCTTCTGGTGGGGGCTGGGTGCAAAGCGGGTGGTGTCCGCAAGAGAGCTTTCCTTAGCGGAAATCAGGGAAATCAGAGAGCATATTCCCAAGGAGATGGAGATAGAGAGCTTTGTTCATGGCGCTATGTGCATTTCCTATTCCGGCAGATGTCTGCTCAGCAATTATTTCACAGGCAGAGACGCCAATCAGGGAGCCTGTACCCATCCCTGCCGCTGGAAATATGCGGTGGTGGAGGAAACAAGACCCGGAGAGTATCTGCCGGTCTATGAAAACGAGAGGGGAACCTATATCTTTAATTCCGGGGACTTATGTATGATTGAGTATTTGCCGGAGCTAATAGAGGCGGGTATTGACAGTCTGAAAATAGAGGGTCGTATGAAAACTGCTCTGTATGTGGCCGCAGTAGCCCGAACCTATCGCAGGGCGATAGACGATTATTTTGAAAGCCCGGAAACTTATCAGGCAAATATGGCCTGGTATCGCTCGGAGATTTCCAAATGTACCTACCGAAAGTTTACCACGGGTTTTTACTTTGGCAGGCCGGATGAAAAAATGCAGATTTATGACAATAGCACTTATGTGAACGAATATACTTATCTGGGGATAGTGGAGGAGGTACGGCCGGCGGCGGAGCTGATTCTGAATGAGCGGGATACGCAGCTTAGCCGGATTAGACAACGCAATAAATTCTGCGCGGGCGACGTCATTGAGATTATGAAGCCGGATGGGCGGAATATACAGGCGACTGTGGAGGCCATGTATGATGAAAAGCTGCAGCCGCAGGAAAGTGCCCCCCATTCCAAACAGGTGATTTGGCTTCAACTTTCGGAAACACCGAGGCAATATGATTTGTTAAGAGTAGAACGCTTTGCTGATAGATATGTAACAGTTCAACCATGAAATGATTCACAATCAGTGCTTCGTGTGCAAGCACCCACGCACAGCTTGCAAATCATTCCATGGCTGAACGATTACGACTATATAAAAAAAATAAAAATTAGGTATTGCAATTTTGGAAAAAATGGATTATCTTATAGAAAATGGATGTGAGAGATTGTATTCTTGCATTTTCCACACATAAGGTAATTTAGAACAAAGATGTTCCAACGGTAAGTATCTTTACTTTGGGACGTTTTTTTTTCCCGCAGTTTGATGCATTGCAGGTTAGAGTTCCCGTCAGCCTGCTGTGGGGTCTTTGATTTGATAAGCGGGGCAGGAAGAGATGGCCGCGGTGTGGATAGAACCGAAATAAAAACAGAAAGGAAGTAGGGAATATGAGCGAGATTTTAAATGTGGAAGAGATTTTTGCCAGTAAGGTATTTACCTTAGGGAAAATGAAGGAGAGATTGCCCAAGAGTGTATTCAAGGAAGTCAAAAGGATTATGGACCGGGGCGGAGAGCTCTCCCTGGCGACTGCCGATGTAGTGGCAAAGGCAATGAAGGATTGGGCCGTTGAAAACGGAGCAACTCATTATACCCACTGGTTTCAGCCCCTGACCGGTATTACCGCAGAAAAGCATGACGCCTTTGTAACCCATCCCGACGAGGAGGGCAAGATGATTCTGGAATTTTCCGGTAAGGAGTTGATTAAGGGTGAGCCGGACGCTTCTTCCTTCCCATCCGGCGGCCTTCGCGCAACTTTCGAGGCAAGAGGCTATACGGCATGGGATATCACCTCTCCCGCTTTCTTAAAAGAGGATGCGACCGGTGTGATTCTCTGTATTCCTACCGCTTTCTGTTCCTATAAGGGAGAGGCCTTGGATAAAAAGACGCCTCTTCTGCGTTCCATGGAGGCCGTAAGCCAGCAGGCGCTCCGTATTGTCCGTCTGTTCGGAAATACCGGCGCTACGAAGGTAGTGGCAAGCGTGGGGCCTGAACAGGAATATTTCCTGGTGGACAGAGATAAATATTTGCAGCGTGAGGATTTGATTTTTGCCGGGCGTACCTTGTTCGGAGCGCCGGCTCCTAAGGGTCAGGAACTGGAGGATCACTACTTCGGCACGATTCGCGAGAGAATCGGTTCCTATATGAAGGATTTGAACATAGAGCTCTGGAAGCTGGGTGTAACTGCCAAGACACAGCATAATGAGGTGGCTCCTGCCCAGCATGAGCTGGCTCCCATATATGAGACGGCTAATATCGCAGTAGACCACAATCAGCTTGTGATGGAGACAATGAAGAAGGTGGCAGGACGTCATGGCCTGACCTGCCTGCTCCATGAGAAGCCCTTTGCGGGGGTAAACGGTTCCGGTAAGCATGACAACTGGTCCCTTAGCACGGATAATGGAGTGAACCTTTTGGATCCGGGCGATACACCTAATGAAAACGTACAGTTCCTGCTGGTGCTTGCCTGCATTATGAAGGCGGTTGATACGCATGCGGATTTGCTTCGTCAGAGCGCGTCAGATGTAGGGAACGACCATAGACTGGGAGCTAACGAGGCGCCTCCGGCGATTATCTCCATGTTCCTTGGAGAGCAGCTTGAGGATGTGGTGAAGCAGCTGGTGGAAACCGGGCAGGCCGAGCATTCCATTCAGGGCGGTAAGCTGATGACGGGTGTATCTACCTTGCCGGATTTGGACAGGGATGCAACCGACAGAAACAGAACCTCACCTTTTGCCTTTACCGGCAATAAGTTTGAATTCCGTATGGTGGGCAGCGCGGATTCTATCGGAAGTCCGAACACCACATTGAACGCCATTGTTGCCGAGGCTTTCTGTGAGGCGGCGGATGAGCTGGAGAAGGCGGAGGACTTTGAGATAGCGGTACATGATTTAATTAAGAAATATATGACGGAGCATCAGAGAATCGTGTTTAACGGCAACGGCTATTCCGAGGAGTGGGTAGTCGAGGCAGAGCGCCGCGGGCTGCCGAATATTAAGTCTATGGTGGAGGCTTCCGCCACGCTGACGACAGAGAAGTCTATCAGACTTTTTGAGAAATTCGGCATCTTTACCAAAGCAGAGCTTGAGTCCCGTGAGGAGATTCTGTATGAAACCTACTCTAAGACTATCAATATTGAGGCTCTGACTATGATTGATATGGCGAAGAAGCAGATATTACCGGCAGTTATCAGGTATACCAAATCTCTGGCAGACACTGTGATTGCGGTAAAGGAAGCCGGTGTGGACGCCGAAGTACAGGCGGATGAGCTGCAGGCGGTATCCGCTAAGCTGGCAGAGGCCAGGAAAGCGCTGACGGTATTGGAGGAAAAGACGGCTCAGGCCGGCAGTATACAGGAGGAGAAAGAAAAGGCCTTCTTCTATAAGGATGAAGTATTCCAGGCTATGACGGCCCTCAGAACGCCGGTGGATGAGCTGGAGATGATGGTAGATAAGGCGGTTTGGCCTATCCCTACCTATGGCGATTTGATTTTTGAAGTATAAACATTAAAAATTTTTTTAAAATTGTAAAAAGGAGTGTTCCCATTTTAATTTATGCCGATATTATAAATAGAAGGAAGAAAAGACACTGTTGAAATATGCAGCCAAGGAGGGATTAACGCAGCAAAAGGATTTTATGATTTCAAGGTGTTTCCGGTTCAGGAGGTTTCCAGAGTATCCCGAACAAGGAGAGAAGGAGGCAACTCTCAGCAGCATCATTCCGCCGAGGCCAAGGCTGACGGTTTTGCGGTAATTCTTGACAAGGCGTTGGACGAGAGCCGACCGGTTGACTGTTATACTGTTACCTACAATGCGAGGAGCCAGCTCCAGACCTACTATTATCGGCATTCCAGGGAATATACCTACTAATCGGAAAAGGGTGTACGCTTGTATAAAGCGTATGCCCTTTTAATGGCTTTTGGCTTTTTTCTAATCAAGATAAGGAAATGGTATCCAATATGGGAACAAAAACGAAAAAACATATAATAGGGACTTTGATACTGACCGTATTCCTGTCTGTCGGACTTTGCGGGTGTGGCGCGAAAGAACAGGTGAAACTGACGGTTTGGGGTTCCCAGGCCAGTCAGGAGATGCTGCGGGAGATGGCGGATGCATTTATTGAGATGCATAAGAAGGAAGCCCGGATAGAGATTGTACTGCGGGTGGAGGATGAGGACACTGTGGCGGATAATGCAGTGAGTAATCCGGAACAGCTTGCGGATGTATTTTCTTTTGCGGGCGACCAGATGCCGCGCCTGATAAATGCAGGGATACTCTTGCCGCTGGGAGACGGGGCTGAGGCAGTCATTGAGGCTAACGGCGGGGCGGACAGCGCCGCTATCCAGACGGCATCTGAGGACGGCGTGCTTTATGCTTATCCTCTCACGGCCAGCAATGGTTACTTTATGTATTATAATGCAGAGTATTTTGAGGATTCTGATGTGGAGAGTCTTGACAGGATGCTGCAGGTGGCGGAGCAGGCGGGCAAATCCGTCGCTATGGACTGGACCAGCGGATGGTATATTTATTCCTTTTTTGGCGGAGCAGGTATGGAGATTTCCCTGGCGGAGGACGGTAAAAGTAACTTCTGTAACTGGAATCAAACCATCGGTGATTACCGGGGAGTGGATGTGGCGGAGGCCATGCTGAATATTGCGGCCAGCAAGGCCTTTCTGAATACGAATGATGAGGGCTTTCGGAAGGGAATGGAAAGCGGACAGGTAATAGCCGGAGTGAATGGGCCCTGGAATGTGGAGTTCGTCAAAAAACAGTGGGGTGAGAATTACAGGGCGGTTAAGCTGCCTACCTATACCATATGCGGCGAACAGGTGCAAATGGCCAGCTTTGGCGGCTATAAGCTGGTGGGAGTTAAGTCCTCTTCGGAGTTCCCCCAGTGGGCGGCGAGGTTTGCGGAGTATCTGACGAATGAAGAGAATCAGCTGAAGCGCTTTGACGTCACCGGGGAATGCCCCTCCAATATAGCGGCCGCACAGTCGCCCAGAGTACAGGAATCTCCTGCGATGGTAGCGCTTGGGAAACAGGCTCCTTATTCTACCAGACAGTCTATTGCGGGAAGCTTCTGGACGCCGGCGACTGTCTTTGGTACAATTATGGCATCGGGTAACCCTGATGGCAGAGAGCTGCAGGAGCTTCTGGATGAGCTGGTGGAGGAGGCTGGGAAGCCGGAGGAATAGAAATGGGTGGCAGCTGAGGAGAATACGGCGGGAGGTTTGGGTATGCGGAAGATGACCTTTCACATATTGGTGGTGGTGATTATTGCGTCCATGGCATGTATTCTGGGAATATTGCTTTTGGGAAGCAATATTAATTTCATTTCCGCACAGTATGAACAAAATATCAGTAAGGCTGTGCAGAATCAGAAAACGATGGCAAGCATCCGCGGAGAAATCTATCAGACGGAATCGCTTGTGTGGCAGCATATTGTCAGCGGCATCGATACGGAGTATTCCCAGTATGAGGAGCGTATTGAGGAACTGCTGGAGGATATATCGGAGTTGTTTGCCCGGCTGGAGGAGAATCTGAGCGAGGATTCCGACGGAGAAATGCTGCATATTATAGTCAGACAATTCGTGGGCTTTAAGTCTAATACGGCCGCCGTTTTGGATTTAAGCAGAAAGGGCGCCAAGCAATCCGCTCAATATTATGTGGAAATCAAGCTGAATCCCTATTTTGACAATGTCAATGAAACATTGGAAGAGATTAATCAAAATGTGGAGGAGAAGGGGCAGACGGCGACTGCAAAGATGGAGGAGAGTATTGCTTCCGCACGGCGCGTGGCCGTATACTGTCTGCTAATGGCAGGCTTTATCACGGTGGTCTGTATCGGCATTGTATTCTGGCGGGGCAGACTGATTGTAGACAGGCAGCAGGAGGAACTGAAAAACCATCAGCAGCGCGTGATGGAGCTGCAGTACAATACGATTGTAGGTATGGCGAACCTGATTGAGAGCAGGGATGAGGACACGGGAGAGCATGTAAAGCGTACCGGCTGGTTTGTGGACAGAATTGCAAGACGGCTGGCAAAAGACAGCATTTACAAAGAGCAGATGGATGATACGTTTCTGGAAAATCTGTGGAAAGCGGCTCCCCTTCATGATATAGGCAAAATCAAGATTCCCGACGCCATTCTGCAAAAGCCCGGAAAGCTTACGCCGGAGGAGTTTGAGATTATCAAAAGCCATGCGGCGGAGGGCGGCAAGATAGTGTACGAAACGCTCAGGGGCATTGAGGAGTGGGATTATATCAATATGGCTCATGATGTGGCGAAATATCATCATGAGAAATGGAATGGCACAGGTTATCCGGAAGGCCTTGCGGGGGAGGAGATTCCCCTCTGTGCGAGAATTATGGCAGTAGCGGATGTGTTTGACGCACTCATTTCCAAGCGTTGCTATAAACCCGCGATGACGGTGGAGGAGGCTTATGGGATTATTGAGGAGTCCTCAGGCTCGCATTTTGACCCGGTGGTGGCAAAGGTGTTTATGGATTTGCGTCCGGAGGTGGAGCGTTATTTATCGGAGCATTTTGAAAAATAAGTAAAATTTCACATAAAAACTGTATAAATAAGAAAAATTTGTTAAAGTATTAACATTGGCGTTTTCACGAATGTGCTTTATAATGTAGGAAGGCAGCGGCTGAGATTGAATCAAAGCCATGCCTGCATGATTCTGAGGACGGCTGCGTATTTGCTGCCTGAGGAAACAGAGAAGAATAAAAACACAGGAGGAAAATGTAACATGTCAGATGATAAATTTTTATCAGATGAGTATTTGTCGGATTTAAATGCATATTGGCGTGCGGCGAACTATCTTGCTGCCACTCAGCTGTATTTATTGGACAATCCTTTGTTAAAGGAGCCTTTGACACAGGAGCAGATTAAGAAAAAGATTGTAGGACACTGGGGGACTGTTCCCGGACAGAACTTTGTCTATGCGCATATGAATCGTGCGATTAATAAATATGATTTGGATATGATTTTAATTTCCGGCCCCGGACACGGCGGAAATTTCTTCGTGGCAAACTCCTATCTGGAGGGTACCTACAGTGAGGTATATCCTAATATCAGCCAGGATATAGAGGGCCTGAAGAGACTGAATAAGCAGTTCTCCTTCCCCGGCGGTATCTCCAGCCATGTGGCCCCCGAGACGCCCGGTTCCATCAACGAGGGCGGTGAACTCGGTTATTCCATTGCCCATGCCTTTGGCGCCGCTTTTGATAATCCGGATTTGATTGCCACTGTTATCGTAGGAGACGGTGAGGCTGAGACCGGGCCGCTGGCAACGGCATGGCATTCCAACAAATTTTTAAATGCAAAGACCGATGGCGCCGTTCTGCCTGTTTTACATATGAATGGTTATAAGATTAGTAATCCCACTGTCTTTTCCCATATCTCTCATGATGAAGTGGAAAGCTTCTTCCATGGCTGTGGCTGGAAGCCCTATTTTGTTGAGGGCGACGACCCCATGACCATGCATAAGCTTATGGCAGAGGCAGTAGACCATTGTATTGAGGAGATTCAGGCAATCCAGAAGGATGCAAGAGAAAATGGCAACACAAAGAGACCATTCTGGCCGATGATTGTGCTCCGCACGCCTAAGGGATGGACCGGCCCTAAGTTCGTTGACGGACTGCAGGTAGAGGGCTCCTTCCGTGCGCATCAGGTGCCTGTTACGATGGAGAAGCCTGAGCATCTTGAGCTTTTGAAGGAATGGCTGCTCAGCTACCATCCGGAGGAGCTCTTTACGGATGAAGGACGTTTGGTTGAGAGACTGCGCTATATTGCTCCTAAGGGTGACAGAAGAATCAGTGCAAACCCTCATGCAAACGGCGGTAAGCTTCTGCGTGACCTGCGTCTCCCTGATTTCAAGGATTATGCGGTAGAGGTTACGGAGCCCGGCGCTGTTGAAAAACAGGATATGATTGAACTGGGCGGGTTTATCCGCGATATCTTTAAATTAAATAAAGAGTCTAAGAACTTCCGTATTTTTGGGCCTGATGAAACCATGTCCAATCGTCTGTACAAGGTATTTGAAGAAGAGCAGCGTGATTGGAATGCAGACAGGCTTCCTGCAGATGAGGATGTAGCTATTGACGGAAGAATCATGGATTCCTACTTGAGCGAGCATATGTGCGAGGGCTGGCTGGAGGGATATCTGCTCACCGGCCGTCATGGTTTCTTTGCTTCTTACGAGGCATTTATCCGTGTGGTAGACTCTATGTGCGCGCAGCATGCCAAGTGGTTAAAGGTCTGCAGCGAGCTGCCCTGGAGACAGAAAATTGCTTCTCTGAACTTGCTTCTGACCTCTAATGTATGGCAGCAGGACCACAATGGTTTTACCCATCAGGATCCGGGCTTCCTGGACCATATTTCCAATAAGAAGGCGGATGTTGTACGTATGTATCTGCCGCCTGATGCGAACTGCCTGTTGTCCTGTTTTGACCATTGTATCCGCAGTAAGAATTATGTCAATGTTATTGTAGCCTCCAAGCATCCCAGCCATCAGTGGCTGACCATGGAGCAGGCTGTCAAGCATTGTACCCAGGGTATCGGTATCTGGGAGTGGGCAAGTAACGACCAGGGGCAGGAGCCGGACGTAGTTATCGCCTGCTGCGGCGACACGCCTACTAAGGAGGCTTTGGCAGCAGTTACCATTCTGCGCGATAACCTTCCTGAGGTGAAGATACGTTTCGTGAACGTGGTTGACATGATGAAGCTTCAGCCTCACAGCAAGCATCCTCATGGTCTGACGGATGTGGATTATGATGCGCTCTTTACGAAGGATAAGCCCATTATCTTTGCATTCCATGGTTATCCGACTTTGGTTCATGAACTGACCTATAATCGTAACAACAGAAATCTGTATGTACATGGTTATCAGGAGGAAGGTACGATTACGACACCTTTTGACATGCGTGTACAGAATGAGATTGACCGTTTCCATCTGGTTATGGATGTAGTGAATCATCTTCCTCAGCTCGGCAATCGCGGCGCATATCTGCTGCAGAAGATGCGCGATACGCTGGTGGCTCATGAGCAGTATATCTCTGAGTATGGTCAGGATTTGCCTGAGGTACGTGATTGGCAATGGCATACGTCTAAGGAGGCTTAACACTTAACAGCAGGTCTGTGAGCGCTTCTGCTATGGGCAGAAGCGCTCATGGCTATACGAGATAGGACATAAATTGTGGGTATTGTCCAAAGTGCATAAAAAAAGTTAAAAATTCGGGCAAAAAATTGCCCTTTTTTTCCTGTTTTTATGAATTTAAGTATTGCAAAATGGAAATACTTCGTGTATAATACATCAAGTAATAAGAAATAGGGCTATCGCCAAACGGTAAGGCAACGGACTCTGACTCCGTCATTTCAAGGTTCGAATCCTTGTAGCCCTGCGAAGCAGGAGTTGTCCTGCTAGAGAGACCCCGGTGGAGAGATTCACCGGGGTTGATTCTTGCCATAAAACTGTCCCTGAAATAATGGACTTAGATTTTACCATCCAAATGCTGTAGGCGTGTTTTACAATAGAAAGCTCTAAACCTGTTCCATCGGTATGTCAATTCCCGAATCCTTTACGGAAATCAAAGTGCGGTTTCTTTGGCTGTATGTGTATTTTCAACAGCGCAATTAATGCAGCCTCTTGCTGTCGGAGGATGTTATTGCGTAGGCAAGCACGCAAATAAGCAGCCCGATGGAGCAGATAAACATTCCGTAGTAGCCGGCTTCCGGATGCCTGCTAAGCTCAAGAAGGACATTGTCCTGGTTACCTGCTTTGATACTATATTCCATATGACCTGCTTTTCTTGCTGCCCACAGGGTTACAAAGAAAATGGCAAATGCACAGCTTGTCATCCATTTTTGCTTTTTAAAATACATGCAAATCAGGACGGCAACTGACAGAAGGATAAATGCATAGGAAAAGCGGCTGTAGGGAAACAGGGGTTGTGTATCAACTGCGCCGGCCGCAGATACCGTCAAAAAGGGCAGAAACATATCCACGATTAACAGGACGGCCATAACAACAATGCCGATTTGAGCAATTTTAAAATAGGGTTTAGGAGTAGCCGGAAGTCCCTTTTGGAAGGTGGCCTCGTCTATAACAAGAGGTTCATATTGAAAATCCATAAAATCCTGAGCAGTTTCCGTAGAATCGATTTTACCGGCTGTATCTTCAGATGCCGTGTTATGTAATGTCCCTGTCTTGTCTGATTGCTTCAAGGTATTCTGCTTCTCTGCGGTAAACGTATTCTTTTCCATATTTGCCCCCATCCTCCTGCTTTGGCAGGCTCTGTTAATTCTTACGCGCAATGAGTCATACCCGCAAGGGCCTTTCATTGACTTATTGTAATTTCGACTAATTTGAGTATAACGGTTCGCTTGTTTCCTGTCAAATATATTTTCACAAATGGCATTATACACTAACTTTGCCATGCGTAAATACATCCATGGCTTTGATTTTATTGCATTGCTCTTGCATATTTTCCAATTTAATAGAGAGTCTGAGGCTGTATTTGCAGGCTTAACTAAGTGACATTGCATTTAAGCCGTAGCTTTTAAATTGCTTTGACCGCAGTTGAGAGAATTTTGAAAAACTGTATGCGTGGCTTCCGATTCCTCCCATCTATATGAAAGCGGGTTCACAGCTTGTCGCCCCGCTTGGCAGCATCATTCATCCGATTAACGGTGAATATATGGAGCAGCACGGTTTCTGGTGGTTCCATTTCCGGGAGCTGGCGGCACGGATGGGAATGTTAAGTGAAAAATCGCCATTTCGTAAAGAGCCTGAATCAGAGAGGATTTTAGTCAGAGTGCGGACGGGTAATACAATATGGAAAATTAAATTGTGCCATATGCAAAAAGAGAAGAACTTGAATCCGTAAATAAAATCCGCAAACAGGTCAATGAGGTTCATGTGAAAGGACGCCCAGATATATTTCGGGAGGATGGCTGGCAGATATTGCAGTTCGGACTGGAGCAGAAGTCGGTTTTGTGGGAGATGGTGGGGTAATCTCAACTGCAGGTTAAGGTAGCTTGTTCTTTTTCCTATGTTTTTTGCTGTGTGGCTGGATGATAATGAAAGTGAATATGATTTGTTTCATACATATACTAAACAATAACTTTACATTTTTCCCGGAAACTGATATGTTGAAATGAATCGATGGCCGGCACACTGGATTGTAACAGAGTGTCGGGAATGATGCAGGAAGCGGAGCTATCAAATTTTACAGGCCTATCAATAATCGAACAAAATATGGTAATGGATATAAAGGTAAACGGCGGGGAAGGAAAGATTATATTAAAAAATTTCTGAAATTCCCAACCCAAATCCTTTTTTGGTTACTATATATATATGAATAGCAATGATATGCAACGAGTGAGGTAAATAGCTTGACGGAGAAAGAACGCCTGACACAACTGCTGGAAACGGAGCTGCTTCCGAAGATATACGGCTTTTGTGTTTTAAAGATGAATACCAGACAGGAGGCAGAGGATTTGTCTCAGGAGATATGCATGGAAGTCCTGAAAACGATTCAGAGGGGAAAGCATATCGAAAATATGGATGCCTTTGTCTGGAGTGTAGCAAATCATATGTTTTATAACAGGCTGCGCAAGAAGAAGCATGACACCACCGTATATCTGCCGGAGACCCTTCCCTCTGCGGAAAGTCCTGAGGAGGAAATCCTTCTGCAGGAGGAGAGGGCGCTTCTGCGCAGGGAGATTGCCCTTATGACCGGCGATTATAGGAAGGCGGTTATCATGCATTATTATGACAATCTGTCCTGTAAAGAAATCGGTGTGGCGTTGGGAAAGAGCGAGGGTACCGTCAAGTGGTGGCTTTACGAAGCGAGAAAGGTCATTGAGAAAGGGATGGATACGATGAGAGAATTTGGAGAAAAAAGCTATCGCCCCGGCAGCATCAGAATTTCCTGTCAGGGCGTCCCGGGAAGTAATTATGAGCCGATGAGCTGTGTGCAGAGAAAATCGACCCAGAACATTCTGCTGGCGGCCTATCAATCGCCTGTAACCATAGACGAGCTGTGTATGGAGCTTGGAATAGCTGCACCCTATGTGGAGGATGAGGTTGAGAATCTGGTCAGGAATGAACTGATGCGTGAGGTCTCAAAAGGGAAATATCAGACGGATTTTGTGATTCTGCCCGGCAGCAGTCCGCAGCTTGCCAATAAAATCTATGCCGCTCTGTTTCCGAAATATTTTGATGTATTGATGGAGTTTTTGGAAGCCAGAAAAGGGCTTCTTACAAGCAGAGAATTTAACACCGCCGATTTTTCCTGGGACAGACTGCTCTGGGTGTATATCTTCATTTTTACGGAACTAATCATTTGCAGATACACCAATAAAGAAGGTATTCTCGTGAAGGAAATGGATATGCCTCTGCGTATGAATGGGGGAAATTGGCTTGCCCGGGGCTTTGACGACAGCGCCTGCGGAGGAGAACGGGTACGGATGGAAAAGTATCAGAGGTTTGACGGGCCTGTGCATAAACAGGAAGAAATCTTTACCGTGGGCTTTTTCCATGCCTGGAGCGGGGTATCCAGCAGAGACTTCTTTGACACGCCGGAAGAGGTTTTTGTGTTGTGCGGGGAGATTATCAAAGGAAAGACAGAGATTGAAGAGCTCAATGAGGAACAGAAATATTTATTCGGTATTGCGCTTGAGAGGAAGCTGTTTGTTGAGACGCCTGAAGGCTTTCGACAGAATTACTATTTTGTGGAGCGTGATATCCCCTACAGGATGGCGGAGATGGCGGAGGAGCTGTATCGGGAAACAGAAGGTCTTATGAAACAGGGTTACAATCTTATTCTGGAGGAGTTTCAGAAAAGCGTGCCGGCGCATCTTCACTGGCAGATGGGGAATTTCCTGGCCGCAAAGCTCAGATGGCTGATTACCTGCTCTCTGTACGAGGCGTCCAACGAAGGAATCTTGTCTGAGCCCGACGAAAACAATAAGACCTGGTTGAGTCTCTACGCCAGTGAGAAATGAGGCCTTTATGAAAAAATTAGGAGTTAAATTAACTTATTTCAGACAGATGTTCAATGTGCTTTGGGATACGGACAGAGGATTTCTCTTCTTTATTTTTGCGGATGTTATTCTGACGTCGATACAGCCGTTTCCGTTGATTTTTCTTGCCCGGGAATCGGTGAATATTCTGACGAGCCCTACCGGCTCCTTTCAGGAGTTGGTTCGGGTGGCGCTTATCCTTCTGGGGGTAGATTTTTTAATCGGCATTCTGGATAATTGGGTGCAGTACATTACAACCTTGAAGGGAAATTTAATCGGAAACAGATTAAACGAGAAGATATTTCGAAAATGTGTTGAGATGGACTATGAGCTTCTGTCCCGAAAAGACATCCAGGAGAAAAGACAGCTGGCAAAGAGGACAATAGAAGGGGGAAGCTTTAACAATCTGACCATGAACTTCAGAATGTTGGCGGCTAATCTCCTTTCGCTGGTGGGGATTGCGGTCACGATAGCGTCAACGGATATTTGGATTTTACTTGCCACGGTTGTCATTATAGGATTCAATACCATAGCCGTATACAAGAGAAAGGGAACGGAATACCGCGCCTCCCGGGAGGTGATTCCGGTGAACAGAAAAATTGATTATTATGATAATGTCAGTTCGGATTTTTCGTATATGAAGGAAATTAAAATATTTCATATGGGCGAGGCGCTGATTTTAAAGCAGGCAGGACTTCTTCAGGAGATTAGCTTCTTTCTGCAAAAGATATTTACGGGCTGGGCGGTCACAAACGGCATCAGCATTGTTACAAATACCATTCTCCAAGTGCTTTTGTATCTGCTGCTGGGTTTTAAGCTGATAGTGAAAAAAAGCATTGTCATTGGGGATTTTACGCTGTATCTGACTGCTATCATGCAGTTCAAGATGGCGCTGACCAATATCAGTACTGCCTTTGTGGATATGGACAACAATGGTAGGTATCTGAAGGATTACTTTGCGTTTCTGGGGCTTGACAATCATTTTGATAAGGGAAGGATTCCCCTGGCGGAGGCAGTCGGAGATGATTTTGTCATTGCATTTGAGCAGGTGTCCTTTCGTTATCCTTTTACAGAGGGTTATGCGCTGCGGAATGTGAGCTGCACCATACATAAGGGGGAGAGAATTTCCGTGGTGGGGGAGAACGGTTCGGGAAAGACTACCTTTATCAAACTGTTGTTGAGATTGTATGAACCTACGGAGGGAGTCATCAGGCTGAACGGCATTGATATCAGGGAAATCAACTATTCGGAGTACCTGGAGTTCTTTTCCGCAGCGTTTCAAGATTTTAAGATATTTGCCTATACTATTCGGGAAAATATTACCGCTCTGCAGGAGACGGAGGATGCGGAGGTTTGGGCGGCTCTGGAGAGAATAGGCCTTCAAGATAAGATAGACAGGTTGGATAAGGGACTGGATACCTATTTATACCGAATTTATGACGAGAACGGTGTGGAACTCTCGGGAGGAGAGGCTCAGAGACTGGCCATTGCCCGGGCAATCTGTAAGAAATCGCAGGTGATTGTGCTGGATGAACCCACGGCGGCAATCGATGCGAAAGTGGAGGCCGAGATATTCAAGGACTTTGATAAAATCGTGAGAAATACTACTTCCATCAGTATTTCCCACAGGATGGCAAGCTCAAAGAGCGCTTCCAGGATTTTGGTGTTCGCCGACGGGGAGCTTGTGGAGACAGGCAGCCACAGGCAGCTGATGAATGTGGGCGGGGTATATGCGGAATTGTATCAGCTGCAGGCGCAAATGTATCTGGAGGATTGAGGAGGCGTTGCCTCTGTATGTATGACTGCAAGGTTTGACGGTGTTGCACGACAGGAAGATTAGCGGAAGTTATCACGAGACGGTAAAAAGGAGGAAAAAGATGCTTGCAATACGGACCATTGATATGGAAAAGACGGGACAAAATATTACGAATCTGAGAATAAAAGCAGGAAAATCTGTGGCGGAATTGCAGAAGATTTTTGGCTTTACGACGCCCCAGGCTATTTATAAATGGCAGCATGGAACTGCGTTGCCGAATATTGACAATATGGTGATACTGGCATCCGAATTAGGGGTGTTAATTGATGATTTATTGGTTTTGACGGATAATCAGATAAGCAACAGTGCATAAAGCGAAAGAGGATAGTGGCGTGCCTGGGAATCTGATGTAATATTCCGGGCCGCCCTCTCCAGGAAGCTTTAAAGACAATACTATTTGGAGAGGGCGGTTTGTTGCTTGCGGTATGCTGATGGAGACAGCCCGGTTTCCCGTTTGAAGAGACGGGAGAAGGTAAAGGGATCGTTATAACCCACAGAATAGGCAATATATTGTATGGAAAGCTGTTTTTGGCTTAGAAGCTGCTTTGCCTTGTTGATTCGATGGGAAATCAGATATTCCTGCGGAGAACGCCCCGTAGCCTGCTTGAAGATTCTGGCCAGATAGGAACGGTTCAAGCCGCAGTATTCCGCCAGCTCCTGAATCTGAATGGGTTCGGAATATTTTTGCTTGATATAGTTTAATGCGTTTTGTACATAGTACTCGGGGCCGTCGTTTCTTGCAGACGGTTCTTTTTGTTTGGCGCAGGACAGGTCAAGTATTTCCTGAAACAGTCGATAGACATTACCGATGCTGGTATACTCTTTTTGATAATGCTGCAGAATATCTAAAAGGCAGCGCTCAATTTCTTCTGTGGAGCCGGAAGAAGTAAAGACAGGGGAGGAGCCGGTGATGCCGGCCGCCTCCAGCAGTTCCTTAGCCTTTGAGCCATGGAAACGAATCCAGATATAATTCCAAGGATTCTGATAGTCTGCTTCATAATAAGATGCCAGTCCCGCAGGGATTACGAAAATCTGGCGGCTGGAAATAGGGTATTCTTTTCCCTCCAGGCATAGCTTTCCCTTGCCGCTGAAAACATAGTGTAGGATATAGGTTTCCCTTATAATAGGGCCATATCCGTAAGAGGGAGGACATTTAAAGCTTCCCACCTCATACAGGCTGATATCTTCATAGGTATCATAATGGAACCAATAGCATTGGTCAAAGGTTTTTCCAGCCATTCTTCTTCTCCTTTGTTGTTGCCAAAAAGCCATTTTGATTATAATGAATTATTTTAAATATAAATAAATATAGCACGTAAAATATAGGATGTCAAAGAGAATTATATTGTGTAAGAAAATAGAATGGCACATTTTAACAGGTACATATCACAAAATTACATGGATAAACAGGAAAATTATAGTATCATTAAGGATAACAGCTCAAAAGGTGTTCTTATGAATTTGTAGTAAAAAGTGCAGGAAAGGAGTTCTCTATGAAAACAATGATACACAAACCTCCTATGGGGTGGAACAGCTATGACTATTATGATACTACTGTAAATGAGGAGCAGGTTCGCGCCAATGCGAAATATATGGCGGCTAATTTGAAGGAGTATGGCTGGGAGTATATTGTGGTAGATATTGCTTGGTATTCCTATGAAGCGGGTCAGCAGAGGGATCAATATCAGTATGTCCCCTTTGCTCAGGTAGAGATGGATGAATATTCGAGACTTTTGCCCTGTGTATCCAGATTTCCTTCTTCGGCGGACGGAAAGGGTTTTGGACCTCTGGCCGAATATGTTCATAGTCTGGGTCTGAAATTCGGTATTCATATTATGCGGGGTATTCCCAGACAGGCGGCATATCTGCGTACAGCTATTAAAAACAGTACCCATACTGCCAATGAAATTGCAAATCCTTATTCTATCTGTTATTGGAATCCGGACATGTATGGCGTTAATCCCAAGGCGGAGGGAGCTCAGGAATATTATGATTCTCTGTTGGAGCTTTATGCGAAATGGGGTGTGGACTTTATTAAATGCGATGATATTTGTCGGATGGATGCGGCTTCTTCCAAAGAAGAAATTGTAATGTTAAAAAAGGCCATTGAAAGATGTGGCAGAGATATCGTGTTAAGTCTGTCTCCGGGGCCGGCTATATTGGCAGAGAATGACTTTTATCAGGAAAATGCAAATATGTGGAGGATTACGGATGATTTCTGGGATCATTGGGAAGCCCTGAGAGATATGTTCGACCGTTGTAGGAGTTGGCAGGAGTTTGTGGCAGACGGAGGATACCCGGATTGTGATATGCTTCCGTTAGGATTTTTGGGTAAGGGCTTTGGAAAAGAACGTGAGACGAACTTTACCCGGGAGGAACAAAAGACCATGATGACGCTGTGGTGCATCTTCCGGTCGCCTCTCATGCTGGGAGGAGAGCTCACAAAGCTGAAGCAGGAGACATTGCGTCTCATAACAAATCGGGAATTATTACATATGATAGAGGCTACGGAAGGTGCCAGAGAATGTTTCAGAGACGATACGCTGATAGCCTGGAATACAAAGGAAAGAGAAAGCGGAAGGGATTATCTGGCAATCTTTAATATCACAGAAAAAGAGCAGACAGTAGTGCCTACGATGTTTTTACAGAAAAAGGGGAATGCTCTGGACGTATGGAGCGGGGATACCTGCAGCCTGAGCGAGATGCAGATATTGCCTGCACATGGTGCAATACTTTTAAAGCTGGAGGGATAAGGCCGGGCGGCGTGGAGAAGCTTGCATGAGAACGGAGAAAAGTGTGAAGTCAGTAGCAGTATGATGAAAAGAGCAAAAAAGGGAAGAAAGGGGAAACGCAAATTTATGAATCAGATGACGGAATACAAGAATCCATTTATTTTGGAAAGAGCGGATCCATACATTATCAAAGGACCGGACGGGTATTATTATTTTACGGCTTCCTATCCGATGAAGAGCGATAATGACTCGGAGGGATATGACAGAGTGATTCTGCGGCGTGCAGAAAGGTTAAAGGATTTGAGCACGGCGGAGGAACTTACCATATGGAAAACCTCAGACGAAAGCGTCAGCCATCGTTTTATCTGGGCTCCGGAGATTCATTATATCGCAGGGAAATGGTATATTTTTTATGCAGGAAGCAGTGAGCTGCATAACCGTTGGGCGATAGATTGTCATGTGCTGGAATGCCTCTCCTCAGACCCTTGTAAAGGAGAATGGGTGGAGAGAGGAAAGTTTCAAAAGCGAGAGGACGATTCCTTTTCCTTTACGGGTTTTTCTCTGGATATGACATACTTTGAGGCCTGCGGGAAGTCCTACTGCGTTTGGGCGCAGCAGAATGAGCAGAGGATTTCTTGTCTGTACATCGGGCAGGTGGATGCGCAAAAGCCCTATCGATTGATTTCCAAGCCGATGCTTTTGTCCAGCCCGGAGTATGATTGGGAGAGAGTGCGCTTTCCTGTGAATGAGGGGCCTGCGGTTATTCAGCATGAGGGACGGATTTTTGTATGCTATTCGGCCTCTGGAACAGGTCCTGAGTACTGCGTGGGCATGTTGGAAGCTTCCGAGGATGAGGATTTGCTCTCCCGGAAGACTTGGAAGAAGCAGGATAAGCCCTTTCTGCGTTCCGAGGATTTGGTAGAGGAATACGGTCCTGGACATAATTCTTTTACTCAGGATGAGGAGGGAAATGATATCTTTGTATATCATGCACGAAGCAGGGAATGCTTTGAGAAAAATTGTGGTTATGCCCAGAATGACCCGCTATATGACCCCTGCAGACATGCAAGACTGCGCAGGCTCGCATGGAGGAAGGACGGAAAACCTGTTCTTTTGTAACGCTTCAGAACCCTTTTTCTCTGAGATTGGAAAAAATATTGACATAGAATTCTCCCACGTCGAATTGCCGGATATCCTTATGAGTCAGGTCAATCATATCTCCGTGGGAGATTCCTTTTTTCCCGCTGGAAATCAGCCCCAGATAATTCCCCCAGGGAGCAGAATCCACACCCACTAGCCCGTCGTTTTCCCCATCATACTTTTTTACCAGTAAATAAGAAAGATTCAGGGGAAAGCCGGTGGAGGTAAAGGAGGCGAGCCGGGACATGGCGCTTTGATAGTACACGTCGGGAGCATCCTTAACGGTTTCGTTGAATCTGGCGCAGGAGGATGCGGTCAAATCGTGGATACCTCCAAGAAAATCAGGTTCCTTATCGCCCAGAGCTTTAAAAATTCGATTGTATCTGCCTGCCACGAAATTTACCAGCCAGGGAGGGAGTCTTTGCAGCAATACATCGGCAAAGCGACAGCCTCTGTGAGGGGTGTTTATGGTGGTAAGAGAAGCCACACAGGGCGCCAGCCCCAGAACGCTGATAGCATAACGGGTATCGAGCCCGCCCTTGGAATGCGCTATAATATTCACCTTCTCGGCGCCGGTTTCCAGCAGGATGCGCTGAATCTCGGCTTTTAGCTCCTGGGCGCTGTCGGCCACGGAGCGGGAGGATTCCTGTCTGCCATAATAGACGATGGCGCCGTTTTTCTTAAGGACAGCAGGAATGCGGCCCCAATAATTCAGATATTGCCAGTCCCTGAAAAAAATACCGTGAACCATGACTACCGGATATTTTGTCCGGCAAATGGCATTTTCCCTTCGGGTGATTTCCAGAAGATATTTGTTTTTCGCAGTAAGCAGTTCCCTGCGGACAATTCGGCACCATTTCAGGAAGAGAATGAGATTTATCGGGGGCACCCACCAAAAAAAGAACATCAGTATGCGCAGAGTGATTCCCAGCTGAGCGGAGCAAAAGGCGGTTCGCCAAAAACCGTTCAGATAATGTAGCAGCAGAATCAGATAAGCGCAAATACCATTAATAATAAGAGACGTGAAGGAGTTGTCCGGCGTCCGGCGCAGCAGAAGAAGGTAGTACGTCATTTCGATTGCCAGGCTCCAGACGGAGCTGATAATCAGTTCATAGCCTCCTGCAAGAATCTGAATCCGCGCCTTCATCCCCTTTTCCAGACAAGGAAGAATCTCGCCTGCCAGAAAGAGGGTGATTATCACCAGACACAGAAGCAATTTCCAGGCTCTGTTTAGGGAGAGAGCCTGCCAGAGGATAGGAAGATTCATAGTAAGCAGCAAAGTAATGATATGTAAAAAACGATTCAGTAATTTCATAAGAACTCCTTTGTAAAAAACGGGCAGCAATAAAAAACGATGTTTCCTGACGAAGAAATACAATATCATTATAGCATCTTTATCGTAAGAGCGCATCGGATTCTTTGGGAAATTGGGCATGGTTTTCCTTTACTTGAGGATGGGGGACGTGTATAATAAAAATAATATCGAATGCTTCTGCAGGAGTGATTCAGAGTCCCGAAGCGGCGGAATGAGAGGAAAGATGAGCAGAAACCCGGCGGTAAAAAAGAAGGAGACGGAAACCATTGCCGCATCTCTTCACGGCTTTGCGAAATTCCTGGCACATCTTATTTTGTGCCTTTATTTATTGTCGCTTTTTGTGATAATGCCCTATTACTTTACGGACGGATATTATAATATCGGTACGGATAAATTCAATTTCTTTAAACGCTGCTCACTGGATTTGGGCAGAGCTTTTCTGCCGGTGCTTCTGGCCTATGTTTCTCTGACAGTTATCCTGTATTTTCAAAGGAACCGGACCAAAGGTTTTTGGGCCTTTCGACCTGCCGGCATCCGGGCGTTTTGTAAAGCAAACTTTTCTCTGACAGACGGCTTCGTTTTGTTGTATGGTATAAGCCTGTTGGGTTCTTATGGCTGTTCCCGGTATCGGGAGCAGGCACGCTGGGGAGCGCCGGGCTGGTATATGGGTCTGTATACGTTCCTGATTTTGACGGCAGTTTATTTTCTGATATCCAGATTGTGGCTGCCGAGGAAGTGGATTCTGACTGCGGCATTGGGAGCCTCCGCAGGGGTCTTTATCCTTGGATATCTGAATCGTTTCGGAATTTTCCCTCTGGCGATGAACGGGGAGGATTATCATTATTCTTATATTTCCACGATAGGCAATATGAACTGGTTTTGCGGTTATCTGGTGTGTCTGCTTTTTTTCGGACTGACGCTTATGTGGCAGGGGGCCGGGAAAGGGCGGCTGCAGCAGCTTCTTCTGATGTTTTATGTCTGGCTGGGTTTGGGGGCTTTGATTGTGCAGGGGAGCCTCAGCGGCTATCTGGCTCTGACGGCGGTTTTTGTGGTATTATACAGTTTATCTGCCGGATATAAAGAGCGGATGTTGCTTTTCTGGCGGATAGTCCTTTTGTTTTCTCTGGCGGCAGTCTTTACCTTTGCTTTGAGGAAGGTTTTTCCCGGCAGCATCAATTATACGGATGGCATGCTGGAGTTGATGACCGGTACGGCCTTTCCCTTTCTGCTGCTTGGCATATCGCTGCTTTTGTCTGTGCTTCTTGGGCGTAATGCGCAGAAAGCTTTCTGGCAAAGGTTTGTGGATGTCTCTGCGAAGCTTCTGCCTTATGGGGTGTTACTGCTGTTGGTTTTCTTTATCGGACTTTTGGTTTTTAATACGCTGCAGCCGGGAGCGCTTGCCTGTCTTCCCCAGGAGCTTTTTACCTTTCAGGATGATTGGGGGAGTAAGAGAGGCGCTACCTGGAGGGCAGGGTTTATTTGTTTTTGGGAACAGGATTGGCTGCATAAGCTTGTGGGCGTGGGGCCGGACAGTATGTATATGCATCTTTATTTTTCGGGTAATGCGGAGCTTTTGGAGAGGATGCAGGAAAACTTCGGCACCGTTTTTTTGACAAATGCCCATTGTGAGTGGCTGACGGTGCTGGTCAATACGGGTATTCTGGGGCTGATGGGTTTTGCGGGGATGATAATCAGCGCAATCCTCCGTTTTATTAAGGCCCGTGACAGCAGTCCGGCGGCCTGCGCCTGCGGCGTCAGCATTCTGGCCTATACCTTTAACAATATTTTCAGCTTTCAGCAGATTATGAGTGTGGCTATCGTATTTGCCCTGTTGGGAATCGGGGAAGCATATCTGAGGGATAGCAGAGAAAAAGGCGGCAGCAAAACTGACAAAAAAATACTTCGCTAAATTTTATTAAGGAAAGGAGATAGATTATGGTTATTTATGTTGATGCAGCGGCTGCAAGGGAGGGAAACGGCAGTCGGGAAATGCCCTTTAAACACATCAATGAGGCTGCAGGGGTTGCAAAGCCCGGCGATGAGGTTATCGTTGCTCCCGGCGTCTATCGGGAATATGTGGACCCGATTCATGGGGGGACCGAGGATGCCCGGATTGTATACCGCAGCGAAAAGCCATTGGGTGCTGTCATTACCGGCGCAGAGGTTGTGAAATCCTGGAAGCCCTATCAGGGAAATGTCTGGGTCTGTCGTGTGAATAATGGGGTATTCGGCAGCTATAATCCCTATACTACGGTGATTGGAGGCGACTGGTATTTTGCTCCGGCGGTGAGGCATACGGGAGCTGTTTACCTAAATGACCGTCAGTTATATGAGACGGAGACATTGGAGGAATGTATAAAGGGAGAGGTATATGCTCCCTCTTGGGAGCCTGAATATTCCATCTATAAATGGTATACGGAGCAGGAGGGCAACGAAACCGTTATCTACGCTAACTTCCAGGGCAAGAATCCTAATGAGGAGCAGGTGGATATTAATGTACGTCGAAATTGCTTCATGCCCTCTAAAACGGGAGTAGATTATATTACCTTTAGCGGCTTTCGGGTAAATAAGGCTGCTACGACCTGGGCGCCGCCGGCCGCTTATCAGGACGGTATGATAGGCCCTCATTGGTCTAAGGGCTGGATTATAGAGGATTGCGACATTAGTAACAGCAAATGCTGCGGTATCTCTCTGGGTAAGTACTATGACCCTGAAAATGACCATTATTTCACCGTAAAGCGTGTGAAGAGTCCTACGCAGATGGAGCGCGACGCAGTCTGCCGGGGACAGTATCACGGCTGGGTAAAGGAGAAGGTAGGGAGCCATATTGTCCGCCGCTGCCATATTCATCATTGTGAACAGACCGGTATTGTGGGGCGTATGGGCTGTGTGTTCAGTATCATCGAGGACAATCATATTCATCATATTAATAATATGCAGCAGCTGGGAGGCGCAGAAATTGCAGGCATTAAATTCCATGCCGCCATTGATGTTGTTTTTCGCCGGAACCATATTCATCACAGTACCATGGGTATCTGGTGCGACTGGCAGGCGCAGGGCACCCGTATTACGCAGAATCTGCTGCATGATAATGATGCGCCTGACAATACTCCCAAGGCGGAGGGGGCTATGATGAGTCAGGATATCTTTATAGAGGTTGGCCATGGCCCCACATTGATTGACAATAATATTATGCTTTCTAAGGCCGCTGTGCGAATTGCCACTGAGGGTGTGGCATTGGTGCATAATCTGATTGCGGGTTCCTTTACCTCTATCGGATGTGGTACGGACAATATGGTAAACGGCGTTAATCAGCCCAGATATACCCCTTACCATATCCGCCACCGCACGGAGGTCGCCGGTTTTATGACGATTCTTCATGGTGATAACCGATTCTATAACAATATTTTCATCCAGAGCCGGCCTGTTGAGCATACGGAGGAAAAGGAGGATATGGGCTTTGTGATGAGGGATAATCAGGAGGTGGGCACGCATGTGTTTGACGAGTATCCCACCTATGAGGAATGGATAAACTGGTTTGAACTGGATAAGCCTGCGAATATGAATAAAATGGCCCGGTATCATTTTTCTCATCTTCCCGTCTGGTCGGATGGCAATGCCTATTTTAACGGCGCCCGGGCATGGAAGCATGAGCAGAACAGATTCATAAACGATACGGATAGGGTTTGGGTGAGGCTGGTTGAGCAGGACGGTCGATATACGCTGGAAACCAATGTATATGAATGGATAGGCGATTTCAGGGATGGCGTCATTACCAGCGATATTTTGGGAGAGGCCTTTGAGCCGGAGGAGCGTTTCGAGAATCCGGATGGTACGGCAATCATTTTTGACAGTGATTATCTCGGTGAACATCGGGGCGTAGCGCCCATTCCCGGGCCCTTCGTGTCCGAGGAAGCAGCCAAGAGACAGCTGTGGTAGAAGGAGGAGTTAGAGAGAGTTCTTGGCATAAAAATATCTCGAATCGAATATCCTAAGTCACAAAATACCATAGACCTTTCTGCAGATGCCAAAAGCGTGCGGCTTGATTCCAAAAACCTGAAATGCAGCTTTATTATTTTTGTATGTACTTTTGATTTATTCGGAGAAGGAAGGCATATCTATACCTTTGAAAATCGTTGTATACAGAGTTTGGGACTGGCACTTGGGGACGATGCCATCAAGATTATTTTGAATACAAAGGGAACAAGGGAGGATATTACACCGGAAATGAAGAAAGTACTTGATTTTATTGATGGCAAGGAAGCATCCGATGATTATACTAAGGCGCTGGCGGAAGAAATAGAATCAGTCAGAAGAAATGAGAAATGGAGGTTGGACTATATGACATTGCAGATGAGATATCAGGAAAAGTATGAGCAGGGGATAGAACAGGGGATAGAACAGGGAATAGAGCAGGGTAAAAGGCAGATGGCAATAAAGATGTTAAAGAAGAATAAATTATCGATAGAAGAGATTGCCCTGTATACCGATTTGACGATTGAACAGGTGGAAGCATTAGAAGAGCTATCAATAAAACAGAGACAGGAAATAGAGAGGTAAAGGTATGTGTACAGCGGCAACTTATAAGACAAAGGATTTTTATTTTGGCAGAACACTGGATTATGAATTTTCATATGGAGACCAGGTTACGGTAACACCGCGGAATTATCCGTTTCGTTTCCACAGCATGGGCGATATGGAAAAGCACTATGCTATGATTGGAATGGCATATATTGCGGAGGATTATCCGCTTTATTATGACGCAGTCAACGAAAAGGGTTTGGGAATGGCAGGTCTGAATTTTGTTGGGAATGCTGTTTATCGGGAAAACTGTACGGGTAAGGATAATGTGGCGCAATTTGAATTTATTCCCTGGATTCTGGGACAATGCGCATCGGTGGAGGAAGCCATGCCTTTGCTGGAAAGAATCAATCTTACCAATACGCCTTTCAGTGAGGAACTGCCGCTGGCACAGCTGCATTGGATTATTGCGGACCGTAATCAGGCCATCACAGTGGAGGCGGTAGAGGCGGGTATCCGAATATATGATAATCCGGTAGGGGTTTTGACCAATAATCCGCCCTTTGAAATGCAGATGTTTCATTTAAATAATTATATGAGCTTATCTCCTAAGCCTCCGCAAAATCATTTTTCTGATAAACTTAAGCTGGAAGCATATAGTCGAGGCATGGGAGCGTTGGGGCTTCCGGGCGATTTGTCTTCGCAATCACGTTTTGTGAAAGCAGCGTTTACAAAGATGAATTCTGTTTCGGGAGATTCTGAGGAGGAGAGCGTAAGCCAGTTTTTTCATATTCTGGGTGCAGTTGACCAGCAGAGAGGCTGCTGTGTTTTGAGTGACGGAAAGTATGAAATTACGATTTATACTTCCTGCTGTAATACGGACAAGGGAATTTACTATTATACATCTTATGAAAATCATCAGATTACAGCGGTAGATATGTACAAAGAGAATCTGGAGAATCGTTGTCTGATACATTATAAGCCTGTTTATCAGGAGCAGATAAGGAGGCAGAATTAATTCCGGGAAGCTGCCGGCAGCGCTTCCTTGATTGCTTCAAAGGAGATGGGAGTATATTGGATTCGTTCCACTGTTACGCAATAATGTTGTTTGCTGCAGGTTTTATACTGAGGGGCATTATGAACATGACCAAATAAATTGGCATAGGGCATGTTTTCATTGACATACAGGGGCTCGTGAGACAATATCCAGAAGGATTGCAGTATGACCGGCAGGTCGTATACCTCTGCAAAGCCGAGAGCCCGGTATTCTTCGTTGGTTTTTGTATCATGATTGCCCTTTACAAGAACTTTCCTGCCCTGAAGTCGTTTCAGGAAGCAGCTTTCCTGTCCGCATACGCAGAAATCGCCCAGAATATATATGGTATCTTCTTCCTGTACCGTATGATTCCAATTCTGAATCATCTGTTCATTCATTTGAGCCACATTTTCAAAAGGACGGTTTTCGTATCTGCGGATGGCGTCATCGCCAAAATGTGTATCTGAAATGAAATAAATCATGATAACTCCTGTCTGCGCATCGGTGTGCGCTTTTGAAATTTTACCCCCTCCTGCTCCAGCAGAATCCGTTGACATGGTTCCCCTCATTTCCACGATGTTTCGGCATTGCTTTTTAGAACAGTTCTATTATACCGCTTAGGCCATACCGGGACAACAGGCTTTCCATGCCTTGTTTTATTTCGTTTCTGCTGAAACCATGTTCCTGCAAAAAGGAATCCTCCTTGTCGTTTAAATGAGAGTAAAAGAGCAAAGCAGCCTTGAGATTTTCCTGGTTTCCGTTGGATGTCATTTCGTATATTTCATTTTCGGCTTCATTGATGTTTCCCATATCTGCCAAGTTAAGCAGGCGGCTTAACCTGGCCCTTGTTTCTTCCTGTTGCAGAATCTCATCAGTGGGCTGTTCTGTATCGATATGGAACAGCAGTTTCAGAACCGCCCGAACCATTTCCTTTATTAATCGCATAATATAGTCCTGCTCAAACATAAAGGCGCCTCCCATCATTTTAACGAATTCCTGTATTTTTAAATATCATAACGCCGGCCTAATAGGAAGTCAAGAAATTTGAAGGCGGCCGTGGATTGCTTATAACAGGTAGATTCACGGCTAACTGTTTTCCTGACCGGGGCAGTAAGCGGTTCTTGACAGAAATCAGGCTCTATGACAAAATGGTAACAGTTCAGCTTCCGCTCAAGGAATGATTCACAATCGGTGCTTAGTGTGCAAGCACTCACGCACAGCTTGCAAATCATTCCATGGCTGAACTGTTACACAAAATGATGTTAAAATAGCATGGTTTATTGCGCACGGAAATGCAGCATAACAGCGATGGTATAATGATAGTAGAAAGGAAGGGCATATGAAGAAGAAAATCTTGCGGCTGTTTGGCTGCGGTGCAGCTATGGCGATATGTCTTTCCGGGTGTGGATTTTCGGGGCGGAGTCTGATAAAGGCTGCCCCAGAAGGAGTTACAAGGGAAGTATTCGCCATGGATACCTATATGACGATTACGGTGTATGGAGACAGGGCGGAGGAAGCGGCAGCGGCAGCAGTTGCGGAGATTAACAGGTTGGAGCTTCTTTTGTCCACAGAAATAGAGGACAGTGAGGTCGGAGCTCTGAATGAAACAGGCACGGGATATTTGACAGAGGATACCGCTTGTCTTTGGGAGAATTCTTACGAAATATATGAGGAGACCCAAGGCGCTTTTGACATAACCGTTTATCCGGTGATGAAAGCCTGGGGATTTACGGAAGGTAATTTCCGGGTGCCGGAGGAGTCAGAATTGAAAAGACTGCTTGCCAAGGTAGATTCCTCCCGTATTATATGGGATGCACAAGACAGACAGTTGATTCTGCCGAAAGGAGTGCAGATAGATTTTGGAGGCATTGCCAAGGGCTATACCGGTGAGAGGTTGGTGGAGCTTTTAAAGGAATATGGAGTGGAAAATGCCATGCTGAATCTGGGCGGCAATGTGCAATTGCTGGGAAATAAACCGGATAACAGTTGTTATAATATCGCCGTTAGGAATCCGGAGGAGGGCGGGGCGTATATAGGCGTGCTTTCTGTCTGCGACACGGCAATTGTCACATCAGGGGGGTATGAGAGATATTTTCAGGAGGATGGCGTCATATACCATCATATTATAGACCCTTCTACCGGTTATCCCGCAGAGAACGGGTTAAAGTCTGTAACAGTGGTATGCCGGGACGGGATACGGGCAGACGGTTACTCTACGGCACTTTTTGTTTTGGGACGGGAAAAAGCTATTTCGTTTTGGAGGGAACATGCAGAAGAATTTGATGGAGTATTTGTGACGGACGAGAGCCGAATCATGATTACGGAGGGTCTACAGGGACGGTTTTCGTCAGATTTTCCCTATGAGGTGCTGATGCGGCGGGAGGATTAAGGCAGGAAGGGAATGAAAAAAGATAAGGTGTTATTGAAAGGCGATTTGCTATTATTTACAGGAATTTTGCTGTTGGCGGCGTTTATGGCGTTTATGCTTGGCAGGCAGGATAAGCAGCCGGGGAAATATCTGCGTATTATCATTGACGGAGAGCTATATGGGGAATACAGTCTGGAAGCAGACAGAAAGATATTGGTACAGGAGGTTTACGGAAGTAATGATGTTGTGATTCAGGAGGGAACGGTCTTTGTGGAGGAGGCGGACTGTCCGGATAAGTATTGTGTAAAGCACCACGCAATCGACAGAGTAAACGAGACGATAGTCTGTCTGCCCCACAGGCTTGTATTGGAGATTACAGCAAAGCAGCCGAATCCAATCCGGCAAGGAGAGGAGCAAATAGATGGTGTTGTGCAATAAACGGTATAGATATAGAATCGAGGCGGAAGGTGAAGGATAAAGGAATTGCGAAAAGAGTGGCCAATGCCGCTATACTGACAGCCCTTTCCATGATTTTTGGTTATGTGGAAAGTCTGGTTCCCTTATCTGCGGGGGTGCCGGGAATGAAGCTGGGGCTTGCGAATCTTGTGGTGTTGACGGGTCTTTATCTGTTGAGTCCCTGTGAGGTGCTGGTGATTTTGGTGGCCAGAATCGTGCTGTCCTCTTTTTTGTTTGGTAATATGTCATCTATGATATACAGCATGGCCGGTGGGCTGGCCGCTTTCCTTGTCATGCTTGTATTGAAGCGGGTAAAGATTTTTTCCATAACAGGTGTTAGCATTGCGGGGGCAGTATGTCATAATTTAGGACAGCTGACGGTTGCCATGTTGGTGGTAAAGAATACCAAACTGATTTATTATAGCCCGGTGCTGATGATAGCCGGAGCCGTAGCCGGAGCCGTAATCGGTATCATGGGACGGAAGTGTCGACGCATTATTAAATAACATGTGTACTGAACGTATATGGAGCCTGAGGACAGGCAATCAGCGGATAAAGAAATCGGCAATTTCCTGTTCCTTCAGTAAGCAGGGAAGGGGCGTTTGGGTTTCATCGCTAAATACAGAACAGATGTGATTTTTTTCCTGCCAGGTATAAAAGCGAGGGGCCAGTTCAGGGGAAAGCGTGTTGATTTTCTGAAGCGGCGCAGCCAGTCCCTTGCCGAGATATTTCGTGTAGGCTTCCTTTTTTGTCCAGATTTCAAAGAAACGAATATTTGTCATGGACCCGGCGGCTATGGATTTGGCGGAATCGAGAGACGCAGATTCTCCTGTTACATATTGTTGCTCCTCCGGACTAAAGGCGCGTTTCATGACAGACAGAGGAGAGGGCTTCAAAATCTCCACGTCCGCACCAATGGCTCCTTGGGTGGCAATGGCGCAGAGAATCATACCTCTGGTATGGGAATAACTGAAATCTATATCGGGGAACTGATTGACGCGGGGCTTGCCCATGTTTTCCTGAGTAAAGGTAAGTTCTTCGGCGGAAGTTCCCGTAAGCAGGGAAATTCCCTGACGGGCAATCAGAGCCGCATAAAGGGAAAGCTTTTGGTCTTTGGGAGAACGGTATCTGCTTATTTTATGGCGGCGTTCTTCCGATACAAAGGAGAGCAGTCGCCTGTCCTGTTCCGTAAAATCGTCATTGTGAATGGGCAGGTAGTATAATTTCATGATAATCCTCATTTCTGCGCTGTTTTTCCGTATTTGTTTTGTGCCCTCGCCGGAGGCTCTAAGGAAGGGCTGCTTTCATCAGCGCTTCCTTTGTTTGTCTTTTTGGCCGGGAGCGCCTTCCGAACGGTTATAGTATATCACAAAAGAAAGAGGACAGGAAGAGGCGCTGCCATGTGATTCACAGAATTGGGAACAGGTCATGAGCAGAGCGCAGAGAACAGGATAGAAATGAGGTTTGAAATGAAGAAAGAGACATTGGCGGATAAATTTCACAGGCAAAGGCGGACTTTCTGGCTTGCATATTTCGGCAGTATCATTTCGCTTCTGCTTATTTCCTTTGGAATTACCATAAGTATCATTTCCTGGCAGGAGCTGCTAAAGGAATTGGCGTCGTCGCAGGCGAGAGACTGGTTGCTTTTTGCCTTCATTCTCTTTTGCTTCAGTATTCCGTTCTGGCTGTTTTATGGGTTTATGTGCATGGCGCAGAGGGAGTGTATGGTGTATGATGCAAGGATGTCAGACAAGGAGAGGCTGGAGGTCAGTCGTATTTATGACGGAGAAATACGGTTTGGCAATATCTGTTTTATGGAAAATTATTTTGTTTTTTTGGATAGCCGTCGGTTTTTTATGCGCAATATTCTTCCCTATGATGAAATTATCTGGGTATATATAACCCGCTTGGATTTTCAATATACGAATATGGAGAAGATGATTATATCGCCGCAGATGAAATTTTTTTCGCTGGTGCTGATGACGCGGGATGGCAAAAAGCATAGTATTTTTCTGGGGCCGGTGTGGTTTGGAGAGAATTGGGCAAAACTGCTAAAGCGGCTGCCTGACAATGTGATTTCAGGCTATGGAAGGCAGCAGAAGCAGCAGGCGAAACAGCAGCAGCGCTGGTATGCAGAGTATTATGATTCTTCTATTCCAGAGAAAAGAAAGAGGGAGAGACGCAGAAACATCTGGATGGCTCTTGGGGCGGCGTGTGTATGCTCCCTGTGGGTTGGCGTTTATTTATTCCTGGAAAGTGATTATTACGACTATCTGAGAAAGCTGCGGAGGGCAGATGCCGCCTACGGGAGGGAGGACTATTTGGATGCCTATTATTATTATAAGTGGGCAGGAGAGTTGAATCCGGCTTCTGCCCGGGCGGAGGAAGGACGGTTTTGGGCCTTTCTCGGAAGCACCAGAGGATGCGTGGAGGATGGTTTGCTGGAAAATACAATTGGAAGCTACCAGGTGATATTGGATTGGCATCCTGAAATGGGAGAATTATACATAGAAGCATCCGAAGCGGCGCTGCAGTGCGGCAATCCCATGGCGGCGGTTGCATTTCTGGACAGAGGAATCACGGCATGGGAGGAGGGAAAGATGGTCTCATCGAATGGGGAAAACTCTTCCCGGGAAGTGGAAACAAAGGAGGCTCTGGCAGAGAAACGGGAGTATGTTTTAACGCATATACGGGTAGAGAGCCATGCCGGATATCGGAACGGAAGTAAAATCAGGGAGGAGTTTTTTGACGAAGGGGGAAATCTGAGTAAAAGAATTTCTTATGGCGCCAGGGAAAAAGAGTCCTATCGTACCGAGTATGTTTATGATGAAACAGGAAGGTGTGTGGAGGAATATACCTATGATGAGGGAGAACCGGCGGGACAGACCTTTTATGTGTATGATACGGCAGGCAATCTGACAGAGAAAACCTGGTATTATGAAGAGGGTGTTTTAGGCATGCGCTTTATATTTCAGTATGATGAGGCAGGGAATGAGATTCTATATAGGCAGAGCAGAGAGGATGTGATATATAAATGGTATGAGCAGGAATATGATGAGGCTGGTCGCATCATTAGGTATGTGGAAAAACAGGAAGACGGCAGTATTATGAATCGGACAGAATATACCTATGATAAGGATGGAAGGGAAGTGGAGCGGCGCTGTTACAATCAGGAGGGCGAGCTTTTTTGGCAGATTCTTACCGCCTATGAAAAGGACGGCCTGGAGGGGACCGTGGAAGAACAGGTATTCAATCATGTCCCGGAGCAGGCGCAAACGAGATGTAAAATATGGTATGATGTCGCCGGAAACATGAAAAAGTATGTAGATTACGACACGGACGGAGCAGAGCTGTCGAAGAAGCTTGTGGAATATGATGAGGAGGGCCGGGAAATCAAGTATAGGGAATGGCTGAAGGAGGAGTGCATCCATGACCGGGAGTATGTTTATGATGAAGAGGGAAGGGTTGTGACAATCAACCGTTATTCCGACAAAGAGTCAGGGCGGAGGCTGGATTCGCAGACCTCCTATACCTATGATGCTGCGGGAAACCGGATAAAGGAAACAAAAGTGGAATACTCCTCTGAAGGAGAAGAGAAGAAAGCTGTGAACCGGGAGGAATATCGGTATGTGTACGAGGGATAGAAGAAAGGTATTCTTCATCGCCGTGAGGTAGCTGTGTGCTACCGTGGAAGAAGAATTTTTTGTTGCATAGTTGCGGGAAATGTGCTATGTTAATTTTTAAATTGAATAGAGAAAACAGCAGGTGTCAAATGGGCTTCTTTTGGGAGCCGGGATTTGGTGAAAAGGGAAACAGGTGAGAATCCTGTACGAACTCGTCACTGTATTTAGGGAGCAGGAGCCGCTATATCACTGGGAATACTGGGAAGATGGCCGATGTGATGATCTATGAGCCAGGAGACCTGCCTGCTGTTGTACGGGAACAGAAGTTCCAGCCTACGAGTAATTGGGAGTACATACCGAGAGACAAGATGAAAAAGCATTGTCTTTATTTCCTTTTACCCTTTTTTTTCGGAGAAAGGGTTTTCTTTTGTACACATTTTCTGACCTCTGTCAGACTGAATCCAGGAGCCCTATCGGCGTAACATTCCTTCCCGTTCTATTCAAAATCATTTAAATTGCCTGAAAGAACAGGAAGAAAAGGAGTTATTATGAAAAAGAAGCTGGTAGCTGTTATTTTGTCGGCGGCATTGGGGATTCTTTTGCTTGCCGGATGCGGAAATGGGGGAGAACCGACACAGGAAGCGGCAGTCGTAGGAGATAGCGGAGCTTCCGACGGAGCGGAGAATCCTTCTGATGCGGAAGAGTCTGCAAGCGGAGCAGAGGATTCTTCCAGCGAAGCAGAGAAAGGTGAAGAAGAAAGCTATGACGGAAAGCTGGTTTCTGTCGGTGTTATGGAGCTGGATTATGCCCAAGGCTTTTCCGTGGAACTTTATGAGGGTGGATATCGTATGATTACGGTGGGCGACCCGGCGGAGAAATACCTTGTGGTGCCTGAGGGAATGAGCGTGCCGGAAGAGGCGGATGGGACGGCGACGGTGTTACAGCTGCCGATGGATAAGGTATATATTGCCAGCACGGGTATGGTTTCTCTGATGAATGCCATCGGCGCGTTGGACTATGTAAAGCTGGTGGCAACCGAGGTGGACGGCTGGTATATTGATGAAGTGCGTGAAGCGATGGAAGCCGGCCGCATCGGCTTTTCCGGAAATTATAAGGAGCCTGATTATGAGATGATGGTAGAGCAGGGCGTTCAGCTCCACCTTGACAATGCCATGGTGGATTCTGTTCCCGAGGTCAACGAGAAATTCACGGAATTGGGAATTCCGAATCTGGTGGAGATTTCCTCCAAAGAGAATCATCCTCTGGCTCGTGTGGAATGGGTGAAGCTGTTGGGAGTATTGTTCGGCAAAGAAGCAAAGGCTCAGGAGTACTTTGATAACCAGAAGGCGCTGATGGAACAGGCCACGGCGGCGGAAAGCACCGGTATTACGGTGGCTATGGGTTATATTACCTCCAGCGGCAAATGCTATGCCAGAAACGGCGGCGATTATCTGGTTCAGATGATTCAGCTGGCAGGGGGTGATTATATCTGTGCCGATATGGAGCCGGAGGAGAGTGGAAATACCAATATGACCTTTGAAGAATGGTATGCAGCCTTTAAAGACGCCGATTATCTCTTCTATTGGAATCTTGGAAATAAGTTTTATTCCATTCAGGAAATGGTGGAATATGAGCCGTTGTTTGCAGACTTCAAGGCGGTGAAAGAAGGTCATGTATGGATTACTTCTCCCGATTTCACCCAGGCGACCTCTGCGATTTCTTCCATTGTTTCGGATATGAATACCATCTTGTCCAGCGAAAACCCGGACGAGGTTACCACAGAGCATTTGATTAAGATACCGCAGGAAGCAGAAGGACAGGATTAAAGGCAGATATGAGGCAGACACAGAGAAGATTTCTTGCTACACTGGTTATTCTGATTGTCCTGCTGTCCTGGGGGCTGGTACTGAATATAAACCTTGGTTCGGTACCCATTCCGTCAGGTGATATCTTCCGTATGGTATGGGATGCCGTCCGGTATGGGGTAATGAATCTGATTACCGGAGGCGCCTATACAGAACAGCTGGAAGCGGTCATGGGGGCATCCACTCAGTCGAAAATTCTTTTCAGTATTCGGATGCCCAGAATGCTGCTGGCCGCTGTGCTGGGCGGTGCATTGGCTGTTTCCGGATTCCTGCTGCAGACCTTTTTTCGGAATCCTATCGCAGGGCCTTTTGTACTGGGGATCTCCTCCGGGGCGAAATTAATTGTAGGAATCACGCTTGTATTCGGAGCGCAGTATATGGGAAAAATCAGTTCGGCGGCGCTGATTTTGGCGGCATTTGCCGGTTCCCTGCTGGTGGTGTCGGCGGTGCTTCTGTTTTCTCAGAGGGTACATAACATGTCTATGCTGCTGGTAGTGGGGATTATGATTGGTTATATTTGTTCGGCTGCTACGGATTTTTGTATTGCCTTTGCAAAAGAACACGATATTGCAAATCTGGCCGGATGGTCTATGGGAAGCTTTTCCGGGGCAAATTGGGGAAATGTGGTGTTTTCGGCATGGATATGCATCCCGGGACTGGCGGCGGCCTGGCTTTTGTCTAAGCCTATCGGCGCCTATGCCCTGGGGGAAGGCTATGCCCGGAGCCTTGGCGTTAATGTAAAACTGTTCCGGGTAGTGCTCATCCTTTTGTCCAGTCTGCTTTCGGCCTGTGTGACGGCTTTTGCAGGCCCTATCTCCTTTGTGGGAATCGCGGTGCCTCATATCACAAAGACCATGCTGAAAACTTCCCGTCCGACGGTGGTAATTCCGGTTACATACTTAAGTGGCGCTGTATTCTGCATTTACTGTGACCTGATTGCCCGGACTTTATTTTCCCCTACGGAACTGGCTATCGGGACAGTGACGGCGGCATTTGGAGCGCCGGTGGTGATGGTTATGATGGTGAAGAGGCGTTCGGCGGACTAATACTTTCCGTATCGCCGGGAATGACAGGAGATGTATATGGATTATTTTAAAACCGAAAACCTGGCGGTGGGATATCGGGGCAGGATATTGATTCATGATATTAGCATGAGTATTGAGAAAGGAAAGATACTTACCTTAATCGGCCCTAATGGCGCGGGGAAATCTACCATATTAAAGACGATTACCAGACATCTGGCCCAAATTACCGGAACCGTGGTGATTGGGGGAAAGAATATACAGGGATGGAGTGCGAAGGAGATGGCGGGGCAGGTGGCAGTAGTACTGACCGAGCGCATCCGGCCGGAGCTGATGACCTGTGGGGAAGTAGTTGCCATGGGCCGTTATCCTTACACCAATGCCGTGGGAAGGATGACGGAGGCGGATAAAAAAGCAACCTTGCGGGCGCTTCAGAGAGTTCATGCGCAGGAACTTGAAAACCGGGACTTTTCTACCCTGAGCGATGGACAGCGTCAGCGGATTATGCTGGCCAGGGCTATCTGTCAGAATCCCCGGGTCATTGTATTGGATGAGCCTACGGCTTATCTTGATATTCGTTTTAAGATAGAATTGCTGGATATTCTAAGAGAGATGGCGCATGAGGAAGGGACTACCGTAGTGATGTCGCTTCATGAGATTGATCTGGCGGCGAAGCTGTCCGATTACATGGCATGTGTGAAAGGAGACACCATAGCCGCATTCGGTACGCCTGAGGAAATTTTGAGAGAAGGGGTTATAGAAGACCTGTACGGGCTGGAAAAAGGAAGCTATAACAGAATATATGGCAGTGTGGAGTTTGGCCGTCCCAAAGGGGACCCAAAGGTATTTGTAATAGCGGGGGGCGGATATGGGACAGAAGTGTATCGTTTGCTTCAGAAACGTCAGATACCTTTTGCGACGGGCATTCTTCACGAAAATGATATGGATTGTCCGGCAGCGCTCGCTCTTGGCAGGCATGTGGTGACGGCGCCGGCCTTTGAATCCATGTCGGAGGAACAGCTGGAGCAGGCAGCAAAGCTCATGAGAAGCGCAGGTTCCGTGATTCAGGCGGGAACGCCTGTCGGCAGCACGAACAGGATGAATGGGCGGTTATTCGCACTGGCGGAGCAAATGAAGATTCCCGCATATAAGAGTGTGGGCGCATGGCTGGAAGCCCAGGAGAATCATGATGGAAAAGGATGAGAAGGGATTAGGATGCACTATAGTGCAGGGAAAGGGATGCGGCATTTTTCGGGATTTGGATTCCCCGTATAAAACGGTCAATCAGAGACAATGGAAGATAGGCATTACTACAGGAACCTGTGCGGCAGCGGCGGCGCAGGCAGCGGCAGTTCATCTTCTGACAGGGGTTCGGCAGACGGAGATTCCTGTTCATACGCCTAAGGGCATTACCGCGTATGTTCCAGTGCAATGTTTTGCCGAAGAAGCAGAGAAATGTGAATATATGGCAGTAAAAAACAGCGGAGATGACCCGGATGTAACCAATGGGGCTGAGGTTTATGTGTCGGTGGAAAGAAGGAGCGAGGAATGGATGCCGGATGTGACGGCATTTACGGATTCCCGTTATCCGGGTTTGTGGCTGGAGGGCGGGCAGGGGGTCGGGCGTGTGACGAAAGCCGGCCTTGAACAGGGAATTGGATACGCAGCAATTAATAAGGTTCCCAGAGCTATGATTTTTGAGGCGGTCGGCGGCGTTAGGGAATCTGCGGGATATGAGGGAAAGCTTCTGATTCTGGTACGCATCCCTGCCGGGGAGAAGCTGGCGGAAAAGACCTTTAATCCCATGTTGGGAATTGAGGGAGGTATTTCGATTCTTGGTACCAGCGGCATTCTGGAGCCCATGAGTGAAAAGGCAATCGTGGATACCATAGAAGCTCAGATAAAGCAGCTTCGCGCCCAGGGAGAGACAAGGCTTTTGGTGACGCCGGGAAATTATGGGCAGGGATATGTTTCTGCGTATTTAGGTCTGGATTTGAGCAAGAGCATCAAGTGCAGTAATTATATAGGTGATACTCTTGATTTGGCGACGGCCTATGGAATGGAAGAATTCCTGTTGGTAGGGAATATGGGAAAGCTGATAAAGCTGGCGGCAGGCATTATGAATACCCATTCCAAAGTAGCGGATGGCCGCAGAGAAATTATGGTAACACATACGGTATTGCAGGGAGGAAGCCTTACTATGGCGGAAGTACTCATGAGCTGCGTCACTACTGAGGAAATGCTGGGATATCTGGAGGAGTGGGGACTAAGAGAGGCTGTGGTTGCCGGGATATGTGAAAAGATACACTTCCATATTGCCAGGAGAGCGGGAAGCGGACTGCGGGCAGGGGTCATGCTTTTTTCGGAAAAATACGGATTCCTGGGGGAGACGGCAGGCTGCGGACAGATGTTGGAAGGGTTTCGGGTAAATACGGAGCAGATGCCGTGAGCGTCAAGGGAATAAGGAGAAAAGATGGTATATTTTGTAGGTGCGGGGCCTGGTGCAGAGGACTTAATCACAATAAGAGGAATGCGGCTTCTGGAGCAGGCGGATGTTATCGTCTATGCAGGTTCACTGGTAAATCCTGCGTTGCTGCAGTATGCCGGGGCAGGATGTGAACTGCATGACAGTGCATATATGACATTAGAGGAAGTGGTGGCAGTCATAGAGGATGCCGAGAACAGAAACCTTGTCACAGTGCGTCTCCACAGCGGAGACCCTTCCATATATGGAGCGATTCAGGAGCAGATGGAGGCGCTCCAGGAGCGGCGGATTCCTTTTTCCATATGTCCCGGAGTCAGTTCTATGTCTGCAGCGGCGGCAGCCCTGCAGCTGGAGTATACGCAGCCGGGTATTTCACAGAGCATTCTGATTACCAGGCAGCAGGGGTTGACCGAAGTGCCGAAGGGAGAAGAGCTGTGCAGCCTGGCGGCTCATCATGCGACTATGGTGCTCTTTTTGTCGGCGGGCCTGGCACAGCAGGTGAAGAGTCAGCTTCTGGCAGGCGGTTATGATGGGGATACCCCGGTGGCGGTGGTTTATAGGGCCACCTGGCCCGAGGAGAAGATTCTGCGGACTACCCTGGATAAGCTTCCCCTGGAAATGGAGAGGGAAAAAATGGTACGAACCGCATTAATCATTGTGGGTAAAGTCCTGGATGGAGGAGGCCGAAGGTCCCGGCTTTATGACGCAGATTTTTCTACCGGATACCGGAAAGGAAAAGAAAAATGAAGCTATTACTGGTAGCCTGCAGCATACCGGCTTATAGGCTGATGGAGCGTATTCGGGAGGAGTGGCAGAAGAATCATCCGGAGGATACGGTGTACAGTCTGGTAAAATGTAATGCGCTTTTGGAGGTGACGGAGAAGGGAAGTCTGACGGCCCATATAGGAGAGTGGTTTCCCAGGACAGATGCCATCGTTTTTCTGTGTGCCGCAGGGATTGCGGTGCGATGCATAGCCCCTTTTATCACTCATAAGGCGAAGGACCCTGCCATAGTGGTTATGGATGAGACGGGAGCATTTTCGATAGCGCTGCTCTCCGGCCATGTGGGCGGCGCCAACAGGCTGGCGGAGGAATTGGCCGGATTGACGGGAGCCGTACCGGTGATTACGACTGCCTCGGAGAGGGAGGGGAAAATGGCGGTGGATATCTTTGCAGCCGGGAATCGTCTGGCCCTGACAGACTGGCAGACCGCAAAAGAATTGGAGGCACGGATTCTGGCGGGAGAGAAGATTGGGTTGACAGTGGATGAAGAACTGCAGCTTTCCTTATGCGGGGAGCCGCCGGAGTACCTGTTACTTGGGGCAAGGGCAGTAGGATGTCAGGCAGGTATACAGGTTTCCATTCGTCGAAACGGAAAGGCAGCCTGCAGGGAAAGGCCGTTTCCCCAGACCTTGCAGCTGATTCCCCGGCGGGTCTGTCTGGGAATCGGATGCCGAAAAGGAGCAGAGGCGGCTCAGATTGCCCGGGCAGTCGAGGATTGTCTGAAAGAACAGAATATTTGTAGAGAAGCTGTGTGTATGGCCGCCAGCATTGATTTGAAGAAGGAGGAAGCCGGAATATTAGAATTTTGTAACGGGTTTTCAGAGGAAATGCACAGGAAAGAACCGTTGCCCTTTCTGACTTTTTCGGCGGAAGAACTGGGGCGGCAGAAAGGGAGGTTCACTACGTCGGAATTTGTATCTGCGGTAACAGGCGTGGACAATGTATGTGAGCGAAGCGCTCTTGCCGCCTGCTGTCGGGAGACGGAGGGCGGGGGACAGGGCAGACTGCTTTGCAGGAAATTTGTCAGGGATGGTGTTACAGTGGCTCTTGCCCTGGGGGCGGGAATTTTAACTGTCTCACAGGAGTTATCAGGGAAGTAAAGCTTTCAAGAATTGACAGGTGCAGAAGGTATGCAGATGTCATTTGCAATATACGGGAAAGAGGATGGTATGGCGATTATTATCATATTTGGGGGGACAACAGAAGGCAGGGAGCTGGCGGAGGCATTCGAGGGGACACGGTTGGAGGTGCATCTGTGCGTAGCCACGGATTATGGGGCTTCTTTGCTGCCTCGGCGGGACAATATCAGGATACATACGGGAAGGCTGGAGGCCGAAGATATGGAACGCCTTTTGCAGACGGAGGCTCCGGATATGGTAGTGGATGCCACACATCCCTATGCGGCGGCTGTCACGGAGAATATTCGGGAGGTATGCAGGAGGCTTTCCTGTCCTTTGATTCGCATCCTGCGGGAGAGGAATATGTTTCCCGAAATAACCGAATGTTACAGGGAATCCACCCTTGTGGATTCTGTGGAAGAGGCCGCCGCATTTTTGGCGAATACACAGGGTAAGATATTGATTACGACAGGGAGCAAGGAGCTGGAAAAATACACGGTTATTGCAGATTATCAAAATCGCTGCGTGGCCAGGGTGCTACCGATTCTGTCTGTGATGGAGAAATGTGCGGCGCTGGGTTTTACCGGCAGGAATCTCATTGCCATGCAGGGCCCCTTTTCGGAGGAGATGAATTACCAGCTACTGAAACAGACGGGCTGTGTGTATCTTGTGACAAAGGCTTCCGGGAAGGAGGGCGGATACGAGGAAAAATGCAGAGCAGCCATGCGCGCGGGAGTAAAACTGATAGTGGTACAAAGACCCGGGGATGGGGAAGCCGTCAAATCAAATGCCTTTCAGGAAATGTCCCTGTGGGACGCTGTCGAATATCTGTCCGGGCGCTGGGGTCTGGAAGTAAAAAGGACAGCGTATTTGATTGGAATCGGACCGGGAGCGGCGGAACTTTTTACGGAAGAGGCGGTGAGGTATATACAGGAAGCGGACTGTGTGATTGGCGCAGAGCGTGTTCTTAAAAGCTGTAGGCAAATGGTGCAGAAGCCTCAGTTTTGTGCCTACAGGGCAGAGGAGGTGGCAGCCTTCCTGGAAGAACACAGGGAATACAGAAAGGTAGCGTTGGTATATTCGGGAGATATCGGGTTTTATTCCGGAGCCACAGGCATGTGGGAGACGTTAGAGGAATTCCGGGTAGTACCGGTCAGTGGAATTTCTACGGCGCAATATTTTCTGAACAGGATAGGGGTAGCCTGGCAGGATGTGGAACTGGTGAGCCGTCATGGGAGAGCGGCATGCCTGATTCCGTTGCTTCTACGGAGAGGAAGGGTGTTCGCACTATTGGGCAGGGAAGGGGAGGCAGAAGAAATCTGCAGGAGTCTGCTGGAGCTTGGTCTGGAGAAGGTTCGGGTAGTTGTGGGAGAAGCGTTGTCCTATCCGGAAGAACGCATTGTACAGGGCACGCCACGGGAGCTGCTGGAAATGAAATTCGGCAGCTTGAGTGTAATGTATCTGGAATGGGAGGAATGCAGATATGGCGCTCCTGCGGTTACCCCCGGCTTACCGGACGCCTGTTTTTCCCGAAATCAGGTGACGGAGAAAAAAGTTCCGATGACAAAGCAGGGCGTCCGGATTCTTTCTCTGGCAAAACTGGAGCTGACGGAGGATGCGGTGGTCTATGATATTGGGGCAGGTACAGGCTCTGTATCCATAGAAGCGGCCCGGCTCTGTTCGCGGGGGATGGTATATGCTGTTGAGCAAAGACATGATGCCATAGAGCTTCTGGAAAGAAACCGTATCTGCTTTCATGCAGAAAATATGAGAATTGTAGAAGGAAGCGCACCGGAGGCACTGAAAACGCTGCCTGCTCCTACGCATGTGTTCATGGGGGGAAGCAGCGGGAGGCTGATAGAAATCATAAGAGCGGCCCGGGAAAAGAACCCTTCTGTAAGGTTCGTAGTAAATGCGGTTACTATGGAAACCATGGCGCAGATAGGGCGGATACCGGAGAAGTTTCCGGAGTATCAGGATATGGAGATTCTGCAGGTTCCTCTCACACGAAGCAGGCATGTGGGCGAATATCATATGATGCATGCTGAAAATCCGGTAATGATTGCCAGCTTTGGGGGGATAAATGATGGATTGGTATGTGTGCCGAAGCGGGCGGACGGGAGCAAAGATGAAAAAAGGTATGGATGATAAAAACAAAAGGGGAATGGCCCGGCTGCTGTTTGCGGCCCCGAAAAGCGGCAGCGGCAAAACAATGGCGGTCTGCGGTCTGATAGAAGCGTTGAAGAGGCGGGGGTTACAGGTGTCCGCCGTAAAATGCGGTCCCGATTATATTGATCCTATGTTTCACCGTAGCGTGCTGGGGGTGCCATCGGGTAATCTTGATACCTTTTTTACAGAGCCTGAAACCACGAAGTACCTGTTGCGGGAACGGATGAAGCATGCGGATTTTACCGTGATAGAGGGCGTCATGGGCTATTACGACGGTCTGGGAGGGCAGTCGGATAGGGCCAGTACTTATGAGATTGCGAAGGTGACAGAGACGCCGGTCGTGTTGGTAGTGGATGGAAAGGGTGCGAGTGTGTCTCTGGCGGCAATCATCAAAGGAATGACAGAGTACCGTTCGGACAGCAATATCAGGGGGATTTTACTGAACCGGGTTACAGGGTCTTTTTATGCGAGACTCAAGGAGCTGATTGAACGGGAATGCAAAATTCCGGTAGTCGGTTTCCTGCCGGAGATGAAGGGGCTGGAGGTGCCGTCGAGACATCTTGGGCTGATGGCGCCGGAGGAAATGACGGACTTTAGCACATGGCTGGACAGGGTGGCGGCGGAGACGGAAAAAAATGTGGATATGGATAGGCTGCTTGCTATCGCAGACAAGGCGCCGGAAATCTCAGGAAGTGCGCCGGAGGTCTCTGTTTTGCCGGAAAAGGTGCGCATAGGGGTGGCGAGAGACGAAGCCTTTTCCTTCTATTATACGGAGAATTTGGAGCTGCTTAGTCGGATGGGGGCGGAGTTGGTGGAATTTTCGCCCCTTCATGACCGGGAACTGCCGCCGCAGCTGGACGGCCTGTTGTTAGGCGGAGGATATCCCGAAAACTATGCCCGGGAACTGGAACAGGCGAAAGGAGTCAGAGATGCCGTCAGAAAACTCTGTGAGCAGGGAATTCCCTGTCTGGCGGAATGCGGAGGATTTCTTTATCTGCAGCAGACGTTGGAAGCCGCAGAAGCTGCGGAAGAAAAACATGCTGCCTCGGAAGGCTGCCCCATGGCGGGAGTTTTACCGGGAAAGGGTTTCCCGACAGAAAAGCTGTGCCGCTTCGGATATATTCAGGTGGAGACTTGTTCGTCCGGGATGTTGGGGGAGGCAGGGCAGATGATAAGAGGGCATGAATTCCATTATTGGAATTCCACGGAAAACGGTACGGACTGTGTGGCGGCAAAGCCTGTGGGGGGAAAGCCTTATTCCTGCATGGTACATACAACGCATATGGCAGCGGGTTTTCCACATTTGTACTATTACAGCAATCCGAAGGCAATTTTTAGCTTTTTGCAATGCTGCCTGCGGTATCAGGCGAAACGCCGGGCGCAGGAGCATTGGGACAGTATTGCAAAGCCCATAGACGGTCTGGGGCTGTTGGAGGCCTATGTGACAAAATTGTGTGGGATAGCCGCTTCTCCGGTCTCTCCGGATATTAAAAAGCGCGCCTTGCTGGTGCTTTGCGGTGACCATGGGGTAGTGGCGGAGGGCGTGACTCAATGCGGCAGCCAAGTGACAAAAATCGTTGCGGCTAATCTTGCAGAGGGACGTTCCACTGTGAATATCATGGCAAGATGCGCAGGAGTGGATGTGTATACCATTGATGCGGGAATGGAGGGGTCTTGTTATCAGGAGAAAAGATTGGTTCCCGGAGCCGTGGTGGACAGGAAGGTAGGTTCCGGATGTGGGAATATTGTCAGAGAAGCTGCCATGACAATGGAACAGTGTCGGGAAGCGCTGCGAATCGGACGGGAGCTGGTGGGGGAGCTGAAAGAAAAGGGTTATACCATCATTGCCACAGGAGAAATGGGGATAGGTAACACGACTCCTACCAGCGTATTGGCAGCCTTACTTTTGGGGGAAACGCCGGAGACAGTCACCGGAAAAGGAGCCGGTCTGGACAAGGAGGGACTTTGCAGAAAACGCGAGGCGGTCAGACTGGCCTGTGAGAGGGTGAGGCGCAGGGGATGGAAGAATCCACTGGAATTATTGGCACAGGCAGGCGGTTTTGAGCTTGTTATGATGTCAGGAATCTTTCTGGGAGGAGTGGCTTATGGGCTTCCTATTGTGGTGGACGGGGCTATTTCGGCAGTAGCGGCGCTTGCGGCATCGAAACTGGACCCAAGAGTGCCGGATTTTCTGCTGGCGTCTCATGTATCGGAAGAGGCTGCGGGGCGGTTGGCTCTGGAGGCGTTGGGAATAGAGGCGATTCTCCGGGGAAGGATGCATCTGGGCGAGGGTACCGGAGCGATGGCCTTGTTTCCACTGTTGGATATGGCGGTAGAGGTCTATGGCAGTATGGGAGGTTTTGAAGATTACGGTATAGAAGCCTATGAAAGATTGACATAAAAACTGGGAGGTATCAATGGATATGTTGTATCTGGTAACTGGGGGAAGCGGAAGCGGAAAATCAGAGTATGCGGAGAACCTGGCGAGGAAGCTCAGGGAAAAAAAGGGCGCCGGGTCGGGCAGGCTGTACTATGTGGCAACCATGTATTCCCATGACGAAGAAAGTGACCAACGGATTGCCAGGCATCGTTTGATGCGCAAGGGGAAAGGCTTTTCCACCAGGGAATGCTATTATGGAATTTCACGTCTCCGGGTATGCAGGGAGGATGTGCTGTTGGTAGAGTGTATGTCCAATCTGCTTGCCAACGAAATGTATCTGCCGGAAGGCGGGATTAAGGACAGAGGAGCTCAGGCGAAGGAACAGCTGGAGGAAACAATGGTAAAACCCCTGCTAGAGCTGACGGAACGGGTGGAAGAGCTGGTAGTAGTGACCAATGAGGTTTTTTCGGACGGAGTGCGCTATGAGCCGGAAACAGAAAGGTACAGAGAGCTTTTGGGACAACTGAACGGGAGGCTGGCGGCCCGGGCGGGCGCGGTGGTGGAAGTTGTGTTTTCGATTCCCGTGATACATAAGGGGGAGGGATTGTTATGCGGTCTCTGATTATTGCGTTTTCCCTGTATTCCAGAATTCCCATGCCCGGATGTGAATGGAACGAGCAGGACATGAAGTATAGCATGTGTTTTTTTCCTCTGGTGGGGGCTGTGTTGGGTCTGTGCAGCGCAGGGGTCTATTTCGGGATGGAGGCGCTTGGATTTGGTGAAATCTCAAGGGCCATAGTGCTGTCGGCGCTTCCCATACTGGTGACGGGAGGTATCCATATGGACGGTTATCTGGATACCGTGGATGCGAAAAGCTCCTGGAGAAGCAGAGAGGAAAAGCTGGAGATTCTGAAGGACCCTCATATGGGGGCTTTTGCCTGTGTTTACGGTATGGTTTATCTGCTTTTAACAGTCGCTTTTTTCTGTGAGGTGGGAAGCAGGGAGATGTTTGGCGTCGCCATAGGCTATGTGTTTTCCCGGATTCTGAGCGCATGTTCTGTGGTGACCTTCAGGAAAGCGAAAAGGGAGGGGATGGCGGCCGCCAGTGCAAAGGCAGCGGCCGGATGGGTGCGATGGATTCTTTTTCTGGAGCTTGTCGTCTGTGCAATCGGTATGACGGCGGCTTGTCCTGCATATGGTCTGACGAGCCTGATTGTGGGAGCCTGCTGCTTTGGCTGGTATCGCCATATGGCCTACAAAAGCTTCGGAGGAATCACAGGAGACTTGGCGGGATATTTTCTGCAAATCTGCGAGCTGGGGATTCTGGTGGGAATCGTGCTGGTTTCAAAGGTGTCAGGATATGCGGGATGAAAAACCAAAATGCGCAAAAAGAGGCGCAGAAAGGAGGTAAAACATGATACTGATTGTGGGAGGAGCTTATCAGGGGAAAACGGTATATGCAAAAGAACATTTTCCGGATACCTACAGAAAGATAAATCAATATCACGAAGAAATCCGGAGGCAGATGAAAAAAGGGCTAAATCCTTTGGAGGAAGCGAAAAAGATGCCTCTTTCCGAAGAAAATCTGATTATCATCTGCGATGAGGTGGGAAGCGGACTGGTGCCGATGGATGCCTTTGAACGTGCTTACAGGGAGCAGGTGGGCAGGGTGGGGGCATATCTGGCCGCTCAGGCTAAACAGGTTATTCGAGTGGTATGCGGTATTGGAAAGAAGATAAAACCTTAAACGAGGAGGCTTCGGTTTATGAGGATTTATTTCATTCGCCATGGACAGACGAAGGGGAACAGGGAAAAGAGATATGTGGGAAGAACGGATGAGGCGCTTTTGGAGGAGGGAAAGAAACAGCTTTTTGGGAGAAGCAGTTTTCGGAAAGCGGTTTTCGAGCCGGATATTCTGTATGTGAGTCCTATGCGTAGATGTCGCGAGACGGCGCAGCTTTTGTTTCCGGGAAAGGAACAGCATGTGGTGGACGCCTTTCGGGAGTGCGATTTTGGGGAGTTTGAATATCGAAATTATGATGAGCTAAATGGTAATCCGGCGTATCAGCGTTTCCTTGATTCCGGAGGAACCTGCGGTTTTCCGGGAGGAGAAACCTTAAAGGAATTTCAGGAGCGGTGTGTCAGGGGGTTTTGCAGCGTAATTGCTTCTGCATGGAAACAAAAGCCGGATATGTGTGTGGTATTTGTCGTTCACGGAGGAACGATTATGGCCATATTGGATTGTTTTTCACGTCCTCATAAGGATTATTTTGAGTGGCAGACAGAAAACGGAAACGGTTATGCTGCGGAATTGTCTTATGATAGGGAAAACGGGGAACCGGTGCTGGAGTCTATTGTAGATTTAAAGGAAGCTCTGTAAAATGAAAGAACGTATCTTGATTATCTGTGTGGCATGTATGCTGGATTTGCTTCTGGGTGACCCGCATTGGCTGTGGCATCCGGTGTGCGGGATAGGAAAAGTAATAGAGTGGACGGAGCGGGGGCTGCGCAGACTGTTTGGGATTCGACCGGAAAGAGACGCCGATATCAGGAAAAAGAAGTTGGCGGGGATTTTGTTAGCAGCGCTGGTGCTGTTTGCAGTTCTTGCGATAACAGGGGGCTTGCTTGCCCTGGCCGAGGTTCTGCATCCCCTATGTCGAAGCCTTGTGGAGTGCGTCATTTGTTATCAGATGCTTGCCATGAGATCTTTGAAGGTGGAGAGTATGAAGGTATATGACGCTCTGCAGAGAAAAGATGTGGAAGCCGCCAGACAGGCGGTGTCCATGATTGTGGGACGAGATACAGAATGTCTGACTGCAGAGGGCATTACAAAGGCGGCTGTGGAGACCGTGGCAGAAAATACTTCAGACGGAGTGGTAGCGCCTCTGCTGTACCTGTTTGTGTTCGGCGTTTACGGGATAGTGGCATATAAGGCAGTAAACACCATGGATTCTATGGTGGGGTATCGCAATGACAGGTATTTATATTTGGGAAGGGCTGCCGCCAGGCTGGATGATGTGTGTAACTTTATACCGGCCAGGATTTCCGCCCTGTGTATGATGGGGGCAGCTTTTTTGTTGGGGCTGGACGGAAAAAGAGCGGTATTTATTTTTCGACGGGACAGGTATCGCCATTCCAGTCCCAATTCCGCCCAGACGGAGGCTGTCTGTGCAGGGGCCCTGGGGGTGCAGTTGGCGGGGGATGCATGGTATTTTGGGGTTCTTCACAGGAAGCCTACCATAGGTGATGCGATAAGGAAGGTGGAGGCGGAAGATATCGTCAGAGCGAACAGGCTGCTGTATGGTACTTCCGGAATTGTTTTTGTGGTGGGTATTTTGGCGTTGGTTATATTGGGTCTCTAAGGGAGCATACAGATGGAATATTTTCACGGAGGAGATGTGTATCGTAATACAGTTCCATATGACTTTTCGGTGAATATCAACCCGCTGGGAATGCCGCCCGGCTGTATGGAAGCGGCGAAGCGGGGGGTGGAGTTATGTACGCGATATCCGGACTGGAAAGGCGAGGAGCTTCGTCAGGCGCTGGCGGAGGCGGAGGGGGTTTTGGAGGAACAGGTTATTTTGGGAAACGGCGCTGCAGAGCTTCTGTATGCCCTTATGTTTTACCTGCATCCGAAGCGGGTTTTAATCCCGATTCCCGGGTTTGGGGAATATGAGGCCGCCGTGACGGCGGCGGGGGGAGGTTGTGAGTTTTGGCGGCTGGAGGAAAGCTGTGATTTTCATTTGGAGGAGGCTTTTTTGGATGCCCTTTCCGGGCCGACAGATATGGTGATTTTGTGCAATCCCAATAACCCTGACGGGGGGCTCGTTGAGAAGGAGCTGTTGTTTCGTATTGCCGAAAAGTGTGAGAAAACCGGTATATGGATGTGTGTGGATGAGTGTTTTCTTCCTTTTACGGAGAGGGAAGGAGAGCTGACGATGAAGCACTGTCTGGAAAGATTTCCGCATTTGATTGTGCTGAGGGCTTTTACCAAGATTTATGGTATGCCGGGGCTTCGACTGGGATATGCCATGGCCGCAGATAAAAAAATGTCTGCCGGAATCAGAAGGTGCCTGCAGCCCTGGAACACGTCCCTTCCGGCACAGCTGGCAGGTCTGCAGGCGTTGAAAAGCAGGGAATTTGTAAAGCGGACAGTGGAGCTTGTTCGGGAGGAAAGAAGCTTTCTATACAGGAAATTGGGGGACATGCCGCGGGAGCTTATAGAGAGGGTTTATCCCTCAGCGGCAAATTTTCTTCTCCTGCGCGGCAGGGCAGATATGTATCAGAGGATGCTGGAGCAGGGCTTTTTGATTAGAGATTGCAGAAGTTACCGGGGACTGGAAAGACAAAGCGGCAGGGGATATTTTCGGATTGCAGTCAGGACACATCAGGAGAATCAGGCGCTGTTGGATTGCATGAGCCGCCTGTAACGGGAACAGGAAAATAGGAGGAAAAATGGCGAAACCAATTATGATACAGGGAACCATGTCCAATGTGGGGAAAAGCCTGCTTGCAGCGGGTCTATGTCGTATTTTCAGACAGGATGGCTATCGGGTGGCTCCCTTTAAGTCCCAGAATATGGCACTGAATTCTTTTATTACAAGAGAAAATCTGGAGATAGGGCGGGCGCAGGCAGTACAGGCCAGAGCCTGCGGCATAGAGCCGATGGCATGCATGAATCCTATCCTGCTTAAGCCCACAACAGATATGGGTTCACAGGTCATTGTAAACGGAGAAGTAATGGGAAATATGCGTGCTATGGACTACTTCAGAAGGAAGCGGGAGTATATTCCGGTGATTCGAGAAGCCTATGAGAAACTGGCGTCTCAGTATGATATTGTAGTGATAGAGGGGGCAGGGAGTCCTGCGGAAATGAATCTGAAAGCAGATGATATCGTAAACATGGGAATGGCGGAGATTGCCGACGCCCCTGTACTGCTGGTAGGGGATATTGACAGGGGCGGCGTATTTGCGCAGCTGATTGGCACTGTGCTGCTGCTGGAGCCCCATGAGCAGGAGCGCATTAAAGGGCTTATCATTAATAAGTTTCGAGGGGATAAGGAGATACTTGTCCCAGGCTTGGATATGATTACCGAAAAATGCGGGAAAAAGATACTTGGGGTGGTGCCATATATGGATGTGGATATTGAGGAAGAGGATTCTCTGGCGGAAAGCCTGGGGCAGAAGGCGGTGAAGGGATGCATTGATGTGGCAGTCATAAGATTTCCCAGAATTTCTAATTTTACGGATTTCCAGGCGTTAAACGCAGAGGCGGATGTGTCGGTACGGTATGTGGAGAAGGTATCCGAATTGCATAACCCCGACCTGATTTGCCTTCCCGGTACAAAAAACACAATCAGCGATATGAAATGGTTTCGTGCCAGCGGTCTGGAAGCGGCAGTAAAGCGGCTGGCAGGAGAAGGCATGCCTGTGATAGGCATTTGCGGCGGTTATCAGATATTGGGGAAACAGATTGTAGATGCCTGCGATGTGGAAGGGGGCGGACAGATTCAGGGAATGGGGCTGCTTCCCATTGTTACTTATTATGAGCCGGAGAAAAGAAGGAAACAGAACGCGGGAGAAGTGGCGCCGCTAACCGGGTTTTTCGCAGGTCTGTCGGAGAAAAAGGTGAGCGGTTATGAGCTTCATATGGGAAGAACTGTTTTGGCAGAGGAAAGCGGTGAAGAAGATGGGCGGGCAACCGCAGAGGCTTTGCTCCGGCTGGCAGACGGTTCGGATGGATTCTGTCGGAAGAATGTGTTTGGCAGTTATCTGCACGGTATTTTTGATGAGCAGGAATTCAGGACCGCGTTGATACAGAAGCTCTGTCAGAGAAAGGGGATTACCAGAGAGGCGCTGGACGGATTTTCCATGGAAGCTTACCGGGAAGAGCAGTTTGACAAGCTGGCAGATATCCTGCGCAGGAATTTGGACATGGATGCGGTTTATCGCATGATTGGAAGCTCCGTGGCAGCAGGCATGGGATGAAAAAAGGAGAAAAGAATATGCAGTTTGAAACAGTTTTACCGGGGGATATTGAGAAACGCAGTTTTGAGATTATTACGGAGGAATTGGGAGATGCCCTGCTGGACCCCCTGCAGGCGCCCATTATCAAGCGCGTCATTCACACAACAGCTGATTTTGACTATCTGAATACGCTCTGTTTCTCTGAACATGCGGTGACAAAATTCCGGGAGGCATTGAGAAGCGGGGTATCCATTGTCACCGACACGCAGATGGCAAAGGCCGGCATCAGCAAAAGAACGCTGGAAAAATACGGCGGGAAGGTGTATTGTTTTATGGGGGACGAGGATGTGGCGCAGTCCGCTATAAAAAACAAAACGACCAGAGCTGTGGCAAGTATGGATAAAGCGGCGGGCCTTTCGGAGGAGCTCATTTTCGTCGTGGGAAATGCACCCACCGCATTGATGCGCCTGTATGAATTGATGGAGCAGGGGAAGATTGCGCCCAGAGGGATTATAGGGGTTCCGGTAGGGTTTGTGAATGTGGTGCAGGCAAAAGAATTGATTAGGCAGTGCCCCGTCCCATATATTGTAGCCAGAGGAAGAAAAGGCGGGAGCAATGTGGCGGCGGCAATCTGTAATGCGCTTTTGTATGCCATGGAATAAGGGACAGGCAAAGTTGTTTGAAAAGGGAATGAGAGAAGATGATACATTTATATACGGGTGAGGGAAAGGGAAAGACTACGGCGGCCATCGGGCTGTGCATACGGGCTGCGGGAAGAGGATTTTCCGTATGTTTTTCCCAATTTATGAAAGGAAACGATACGGGAGAGCTTTCTGTGTTAGGGAGCATACCCAATGTGGAGATTCTCCGCAGCAGCAGAAATTTTGGCTTTTATTCTTCCATGTCAGCGGCTGATAAGGAGGAGCTTACCGAGGTTCATAACTGTATTCTGGACAGACTTTTGGAGAAGGCTGCAGGCGGGAACTGTCAGATGATAATCCTGGATGAACTGACCTATCCCGTAAAGTGGGGGCTGCTGGATTCGGATAAGTTGAAGCGGCTGTTAGATTTTGGGAGGAAAGGAGCGCCGGGAGAGATAGAGCTGGTGCTGACCGGACGGGACGCGGCAGATACTTTATGGGAGGCGGCAGATTATATTACGGAGATGGAGTGCGTGAGGCATCCCTACGAGAAAGGAATTCCTGCCAGAAGGGGAATTGAATTTTAAAGCTGTTTTCCGATAGCAAGGAGGGAATTAAGTGTCTGCTTTTTTTTCGGATGTGTTGGATTGTGTGTTAAGTCCTGTTTTTTTGAAGGAAGTGGGAGAAAAATTTCATTATGAGGAAAGCCGGCTGCCGGAGCTTTCGGCGGTTGCAGAACAGATGCTTCCTCTCATTCGCAGCGAGGCATTTTGGGCAGGGCATAAATCCTGCATTTGGGATGCAGGAGAGAATGCTTCTGTGGCCTATGAGGATGTTGTCATGACACTCGGGGGACAGATAGACTGCCTTCAGGAGCGTTTCACGCAGCGGGGACAACTGTGCGAATGCTATATGCTGGAAGCGTTAGCCAGCGAGCTGTTATTGCGGGCATACAGGGCATATAATCAATATATTCGGGAAAATGACTCCTGGCATGTGGCCAGATATCATTTTCCCGGCAGCGAGGAGGGATTTTCGCTGGAGCGACTGCCTCAAATGCTGGAAAACCTGACGCCGTTGGTTGCCTGTAATGAGGCATTCTGTATTCTGCCCAAAAAGAGTGTGGTATTTGTGGCAGAATTGACACAGAATGAGGAAATACAATGCGAGGGCATCTGCTTAGGCTGTAGCAGTATAAATTGTGCCAACAGGATGACAGCGCCCTCTCCCCTGGAGAAGAGGCAGGCAGACTTATTGTTAAATTATGGATATAGCAGGATTTTTGGGAAGAATGCCGTTACTATAAAAACGAAATTTTGACTGCACATATGGAAAAGAAAGTTATGATTGACTTCCCGTCACAGGTAAATTATAATAATAAAAAATGATTAAGAGGTAGTACATGTCGATTGTGGATGTAATGGAGAAAATTGCAAAATAAATATTGCAGGGCTGGATACGGCTTAAGGCTTGGATTCTGCCCGTATGCTGGTAGAAATTTGCGAAAGGGTTCTTTTAGTTTTTGTAAAAGGATTCTTTGGCGTATTTAGGTTACCGGCGTTTTCCCTTACATCTGCCAGATATTATTAAGAAGCGGTTTTATCATATTGTATTTTCGAGAAATATGGTAATGGATTAAGAAAAGAAGCATGGCTGTGTGGTCATGTTTTTTTGTTTATGGATGATTGGAAAACGGCCGGTAACAGGGTCGTTTTTTTATATAACAGAAAGGAACATCAAAAATGAATCAAACAATAATCAAAACAGAAGGGTTAACCAAAAACTATAAGAGGTATCAGAAAAAGGAAGGGCTGCGGGGCAGCATAGAGAGCCTGTGGAAAAGAGAGTATGAGCAGAAAACGGCGGTAAAGGACCTGGATTTGTCTGTGGAAGAGGGGGAATTTATCGGATTGATTGGCCCGAACGGAGCCGGAAAGACGACTCTGATTAAAATGCTCACCGGGATTATTGCTCCCTCAGCCGGACGGATAGACGTGTTAGGGTATTATCCTAACGATATGCAAAATGAATTCAAGAAGCAGTATGCGGTGGTCATGGGTCAGAAGAGTCAGCTTTTTTATGAGCTGACGGTCAATGATACCTTACAGCTTTTTAAGGAAATTTATGAGATTCCTAAGGCGCAGTACCAGGAGAGCAGAGACTTTTTCACAGAGCTGTTTGGAGTGGCGGATTTGATGAATGTGCAGGTCAGAACATTGTCTCTGGGCGAGCGGATGAAAATGGAGTTAATCGTAGCGCTCCTGCATCATCCCAAAATCCTGTTTCTGGATGAGCCCACGATAGGTCTGGATGTGGTTGCCTCCCGACAAATCCGCAGATTTCTAAAGGAAATTAACGAGAAAAGAGGCACTACGATTCTTTTGACCTCTCATTACATGGAGGATATTAAAGCATTGTGCAGGAGAACCATCGTCCTGAATCAGGGAACAAAGATTTATGACGGTGAAACGGAGGCGCTGTTTGCCAATGAGCGGCTGGAGGAGTTGATGAGGCATGAGCCTGGCGATATCAGTGTGAAGGAAGAGGAAATTGGCGTGGTGGTAGAGCGGATTTATCGGGAAGGGAGTGATACACATGCGTAAATATCTGGAGGTTTCCAAAATATATATGAAGTCACAGCTGGCATGGAGGACGGATGTAATTTTCAATATGCTTTTTACCGTCACAAAAATACTTTTTGCTTATTTGCTTTGGGGAGCTGTCTTTCAGGGAAGGGGGACGGTAGGGCCTTTTACATTCCATGGCATGCTGTCTTATTATATTGTCAGCGCCTTTTTATCGCAGCTGGAAATGTCTCAGGGTATCAGCGAGGAAATTCATCAGAGGATTCGCAACGGAACCTTTTCAAAGTATATGGTAATACCGGTGGGAATCGAGAAATATTTTATGGCGATGGAGCTGGGTGTTGCCGCCTTTTATTTGTGTTTTGATTTGGCGGCGGCAGCTATATGGGTTTGGCTGTTTCGGATTGAGTTTGTATTTACCGGAAACATCCGTGTATTTTTGACGGCCCTCCTGATGGCGGTTGTGGGTATGTTTTTTATGGCGCAGTTAAATTATCTTTTGGGGCTATTGACGCTGAGGTTTCAGGGAATCGATGCCTTTCTGATGATAAAAAATAATCTGATGGAATTGGTGACGGGAAGTATTATCCCGCTGGCGTTGTTTCCCCAGGGGATAACCGCAGTCGCCAGATGCCTGCCCTTCTATTATGTGACCTATTTGCCTTCCATGCTGTTGACAGGGCAATGCGAGAACGAGGCGGCGGCCGGGCTCATAATAATCGGGATATGGTGCGCGCTGATACAGCTGTTCATTCACTATGTGTGGAAAAAAGATATCAGAAAGTATGACGGGGTGGGAATATGATGAAGAATATCAGGAAAAATTTACGTGTTTTAAGCGTATTGGTACGGCTGCGGTTTCAGAGGCTTATGGTATTTCGTTTTGACTTTTTTGTGCCGTTTTTGATAGACGGCAGTCTGTTTGTGATACAGCTTCTGGCATTTGCCGGAATTTACGGGAATGTGGACAGTATAGGCGGCTGGGGACAGGGAGAAATGACTCTGTATATCGGAACCTTTTCTTTGTTGAATGCTCTGAATATGACCTTTTATTTCTTTGGAGTAAACGGCATACCGGAGAAAGTGAAGAGTGGTGAGCTGGATTTGTATCTGACGAAGCCGGTGAGTCCTCTGTTTCGCCTTACCTTTGAGTATATCAGCCCCGGTTCCATACCGCTGATTCTCATGAGTATCGGTATCATTCTTTACGGCATCCGGACAGCCGGAATTCCTGTGACAGGGAGACTTGCGGGGGCATATTTGTTCTGGGTTTTTGTCATGGTTATACTCTATTATGAGGTAGAGGTTGTCATTCGCTCGGTTTCTCTTTATCTTGTGTCTACCGCTCGGATGGATCAGTTGGAGGACGCCGGAATAAACCTGTGTATGAAGCTTCCGGGAATTGCTTTTCATGGGATATTTAAGGTGGTTTTTTATCTGCTTCTGCCCTATGGAATTATGGCGACACTTCCGGTACAGAGCCTGATTGGGGAAATGAATCGATACAGGGGTGTTTACGGCATATTGGTAGTAGGATTGTTTACAAGGATTACTCACGTAATCTGGAGGAGGGGGCTGCGGCATTATAACAGCGCAAGCTCATAAAGCTGTCAAAAAATAAGCGCAGAATGGTGAATGAAAAAAGAGATTTGTGCCGCCAACTGAAAAGGCGGCGGGATGGAGATGAATATGAACATAGAGCAAAGCATAGAGTTCGATAAAATAAAAGAAAAATGGGCGGCGTTGGCGGTCACGGAAGGGGCGAGGCAGAAGATTAGGGAAATATCCTTTTCCCTGTCGGAGCTGGAGCTGAGGAAGAATCTAAGGGATACCGGCGACAGCCGCAGAATGATGGAGCAGTATGGCACGCCTCCACTGGTGAGTCTGGAAGGGATTGAGGAGCTGTTGTCTGTGGCGGACAGGGGAGACTGCTTAACGCCGTATCAGCTGGAGCGAATCGAGAAGGTATTGGCGGCAGTCAGACGGCTGAAGGATTATCTGGAGCGAGGGAAGCAGACGGAGAATCCCCTGGCCTATTATGAGGAAAATCTGGAACCGGCAGAGGAGCTGCGACAGGAGATTGCAAGACAGATTCGGAATGGGGAGGTAGATACTTATGCCTCCCGGGAGCTTGCCAGGCTGCGGGGGGAGATTTTGAGAGCGGAGGAAAAAATGAAAGAGAAGGCGGAGCAGGTCATGCGGGCGAATAAATCATGCATGGCGGACAGCTATTGCACCTTCAAAAACGGCAGGCTCTGCATTCCGGTAAAGAAGGAGTGTAAGCTGAAAATTGCCGGAAGCGTTATTGAGAAATCCTCCACCGGTAATACTCTGTTTATGGAGCCGGCCGGTGTGGCAAAATATGATGAGGAGCTGCAGTCGCTCAGAATCGAGGAGGAAGATGAGGTTCGCAGAATCCTGTACACCCTGACAGCCCTGACGGCGGATAATGGCCCGGCCATGGAGGAGAATCTTCGTATGCTGGAGAAGCTGGATTTTATTTTTTCCAAGGGGAAGCTGAGTATGGATTTAGGGGCTGTGGAGCCGACGCTGCGTAGGGACAGGCGCATTATCCTGAGGCAAGCCAGACATCCTCTGATGGACAGAACAGAAAATGTGCCGCTGGATTTTTCTCTCGGAGAAGACAGAGACAGCGGGAATGTCAGGGGAATTGTGATTACCGGCCCTAATACCGGGGGAAAAACGGTAGCGCTGAAAACGGTGATTTTAAATTGTATGATGGCACAGTGCGGTCTCCATGTGACCTGTGAGGAAGCACAGGTTTGTATGAACAGTGCCTATTTATGTGATATTGGAGACAATCAAAATCTGGCCGAGAATCTGTCTACTTTTTCTGCCCATATTAAGAATGTGCTGGAGATTTTGCGGACGGTAGACAGGGAAAGCCTGGTCATTATGGATGAGCTGGGTTCCGGTACGGACCCTGGGGAAGGCATGGGAATTGCCATTGCGATTCTCGAGGAGCTGCGAAAAAGCGGCTGCCTGTTTTTGGTTACGACCCATTATCCGGAGGTGAAGGAATACGCCGGTAGAACGGAAGGAATTGTCAATGCCCGTATGACCTTTGACCAGGAAACCCTGTGTCCTACTTATCGAATGGTTATCGGAGAGGCCGGGGAGAGCTGTGCTTTTTCTATTGCGCGGAGACTGGGGATGCCGGAGGAAATGCTGGATACGGCAAAGAGGGCGGCCTATGGGGAGGAATTTTATGAAGGGGGGATTTCGTCCCAGCCTCCCAAACCCTCAAAGCTTCAAAGGATAAAAAGCTCCCGGCCCGTAGAGGAGCTAAGCCGCAAATTCCAAATCGGTGACAGTGTGCTTGTCCTGCCGGATAAGAAAATTGGCATTGTGTGTGAAACAGTGAATGAAAAGGGAATTTTGCGGGTACAGCTGCCGGGCAGGAAGATTTGGATTAATCATAAGAGGGTGAGGCTGCAAGTGGCTGCTGACAGGCTATACCCTGAGAACTACGATTTTTCCATTCTTTTTGACACGGTGGAGAACCGCAAGAAACGCCATGCCATGGAACGGAAGTATACGGAGGATATCATTGAACGGGAGGAGGGCTTTATACTATAAATCTAATGACAGAGAGTAAATTTTGTGTTATTGTAATAACGATTATTTAAGCTTCGGCTGGAAAGGAAGGATACCATGTATACAGCAATCAGAAGAACCCATTTGTGTAATTTGTATAAGGGAATCACGGAAGTTAAGATAAAGCGATGGCCTGCGCAAAAAAGAGATTTTCTGCATGGCTGTATTTAAGAGTATGAAACCGCTTATCTTATTTTGGGTAAGTGGTTTTTTTGTCCTTTAAAAAGCATTCTATTTGCGTCAAAGCTGCGCAGATGGGAACAAATAGCAGCGCGTAGAGCTCATAACATGAGGTTCATAATGAAGAAGGTAATGACAATGATACCCTATATTGATATGATAAAAACAGGAGAAAACATTACGGCCCTGCGATGTAAGGCAGGTCTGACGGTAAAGGATTTGCAGAAGATATATGGTTTTGCAACGCCACAGGCTATCTATAAGTGGCAGAAAGGAATTGCTCTTCCCACAGTAGATAATCTGGTGGTTTTGGCGGCAGCTTTTCATGTGACGATAGACGAAATACTTGTTGTGTCCGAGGCGCCTCCCCGGAATAAATACATAGAAGAAATCGTCACTCCGCCTTAATCTGTCCGGGAAGCTGCTACAGAGGTCTTCATATGGTACTTGTTTTATCTCGACAACAGCCATTGGATTCCGTGAGCGGAGCGTTTGGCGGTCTCGGTAAAATGATTGCCCGGATTCGTATGAAATGTGGTGTTGATTTGCTGCCTGCGATAAAAATCGGTCAGTTCTTCGGTATTGGCCTGTACGGCTTTCAGATAGGGATTTCTTGTTTGACCTTCCTTGTCGCCCAAAGAAAAGTATAGGTGCTCCGGCCATTTTTTCGGAGGATGAGACATGGCGTATTCTTTGAATCCGGGGAACCAGAAAGAGCCGGATATAGCAGCGATTCTGGAGAACAGGTCTGTTTGATACATGGCGTATACGGCAAATAAACCTGCCAGAGAGTATCCTGCCAGTCCACGAAAGCAGGGCTTCTCCGGCAGGGATTTTTCAACCCGTGGTACGATTTCGTGCAAAAGGAACCTCAGATAATCGTCCGCGCCTCCTGTACAGGGAGTGTCATTCCCTGAAATCGGCGGTATATTCCACGGAGACATATCGTGATTCCATTCCAGACCGCTGACAGAAACCAGGGAAAAATCGGGACATTTCATTTTTTCTGTTTCCTGTCGCACGGCTTCACCCTCTGCTGAAACAGTATTCAGATAAATAATGGGGCTGTTCGGGGCTGCGCCGGGATAAATGTCTACCCTTTTGCCCTGCAACAGGAGCTTACTGTGTTTTACTTGTTTCATGTATCAAATCTCCCGCCCTTCTGCACCGGATTTGCGCCGCAAGGCGTCAAATTTCTCCTCTGGAAAATTGTATTTGGCCTGTGTGAGTTTGTCAATCACGCTTTGCCTCTCCGGCAGCGTGTGCATGGACATTCATGATTAGCAATCATATTCCAATTTGTTCCATCATAATCGTGAATCAAACGATGTCTAAGTCCCGATATCATGCTCCATTGAACTTCACCGTGCATTTCCTTATATTGATCGGACAGATTATAGACATGTTCGCCAATATTATACAATGGTGTTGTAACAAGCCATTGCAACGGAATATCTGTCAGCAAATCCTCCTTATTAATACTGTGTGTTAAAATATACTCATGTAGCTTTATGGCATTTTCGTAAATCCTTTTTATTCTCTGCTCATCCGAATATTTCATGCTATCAACAACCTTTCTCTCATAACCGCATTATAAAAATCGCTATCTTGGTTGAGTTCATTTATTTCATATACGTCAACATTTTTTTCAAAATCTTTCGCAGTTCCTCGGCAAGTGAAAAAATCATCGTAAGTTTAAAATTTTCCCCACCGCACACCAGAGAATCCAAATCACTGTGTTCATCTGCTTCCCCTCTAGCATAAGAACCAAACAAATATATTGCTTTCACTTTATATTTTTCAGCGATTGGCTGCACTAAATTTTCAATATCTTTAATTGTAAATACACCACTATTCATTTCGCCAGTCCCTTCTTTTATGACAAATGATGATTTTCTATCTGAATATTCCAATTCATCTGATGATACGAAGCTATTTCTATAAATTAATATATAATTTTTTTCTGCTTATTTCAAGGCAAACAAAGTAGGTTAATAACTTGCCAGTTATTTGTAAAAATGGTATTCTGTTCTTGCTTACAGATACGCTGGAAAGTCTGGCGTCGGGAGGAGACAGGAAAGAAAAGGAGAATGGAAAATGTCGAGTCAAAAAATAAAGCCTAAAAATCTTATCATGCTGACCCTTGCGGGAATCATCAATGCCCTTGGGGTGACGCTCTTTTTGTATCCGGTCAATTTATACGATTCCGGCATATCGGGAACGGCGATGCTGCTGGCGCAAATCACGCCGGAGTTTTTACCGCTTTCCTTTTTTCTGATTATTATAAATTTGCCGCTGTTTGCCTATGGATACAAAAAAATGGGCGGAGTGTTTACCATATATTCCATTTATGCCGTGGGTGTCTATTCTTTAGCGGCCTGGCTGGTGACGGACGTACTGCCGGTGGATGTAAGCATGGCGTCTCCGTTGGCGGAGAGCGATCTTTTGTTATGTGCTATTTTCGGCGGTTTAATCTCGGGTATCGGAAGTGGTGTGACGATTCGCTTTGGAGGAGCCATTGACGGAATAGAAGTTCTGGCTGTGCTTTTTGCAAAAAAGCTCAGCGTATCAGTGGGCATTTTCGTGATGTGTTATAACTGTCTGCTGTATATTATGGCAGGCTTTATGAAGAACAGCTGGATATTGCCTCTGTATTCCATTATCACTTATGCGGTGGCGCTGAAGGCGGTTGACTTTATTGCCGAGGGTCTGGATAAGGCAAAATCGGCCATGATTATTACGAATAAGCCGGAGCCGATTTGCGAGGCACTATCAAAGGAATTTGGTAATGGCGTTACGATTTTGGACGCCAAGGGTTATTATTCCGATAAGGATAAAACCTTGATATATTTTGTAGTCAATCGCTTCCAGATTAATAAGGTGAGGGAAATCGTCAGGGAGCAGGATAGAATGGCTTATGTGACGATTACAGAGGTGTCGGATGTGCTGGGAATGAGTTGATTGTTTGCGGCGTTAGGTCTTAGAAGTCGCAGATAAAAGTGTATTTTTGAGTAAATGGTTTTAGGGAATGGATGTGCGCTATAGCGCACAGGGAAATATCTGTATGAAGATTGAAAAACAATTAAGAAAATTTGTGATACCGAATGTCTTTGCTATGCTGGGAATGTCCTGCTATATTCTGGCAGATACTTTTTTTATATCGGTGGTCGAAGGGACGAACGGTATGACGGCCCTTAATTTAATCCTGCCGGTTTATGGGCTGATATATGCCATTGGCGCTATGACAGGGGTTGGTTCTGCCATCCGTTATTCTTTGTGTAAGGCGTCAGGGGCAAAGGGGGCGGAGGATTATTTCTCTAATGCGGTTATATGGGATATTCTTATCGGCCTGCTGTTTGTTTTGCTGGGGATTGTGTGCCCACAGACGGTTCTTAAGCTTATGGGGGCGGATGAAGTTATTTTAGGCGTAGGAACCAGTTATTTGAGAGTCGCTTTCATGTTTGCGCCGTTTTTTATGATGAATTATGCGTTTACAGCCTTTACCAGAAATGATAATGCCCCTAAAACGGCAATGGCGGCCACGCTGGCCAGTAGTTTTTTTAATATTCTGTTTGATTATATTTTTATGTTTCCCATGAATAGGGGGATGACTGGGGCAGCGCTGGCAACAGGACTTTCTCCTATCGTCAGTATGCTCGTATGTCTGACACATTTCTTTTCGGGAAGCAATCGTCTGCGGTTCAGAATCATGGTGCCTTCCGTCAGAAAATTACTGGAAGCCTGCAAAGTCGGTATGGTAGCGTTTGTGGGTGAGATGGCAAGCGGTATCACGACTATGGCGTTTAATTTTATTTTGCTGGGTCTTGGAGGTAATGTGGCGGTGGCCGCTTATGGGGTGATTGCCAATATAGCGCTGGTGGGGACAGCCATTTTTAACGGAGTGGCTCAGGGATTGCAGCCATTGGTGAGTGAAGCCCATGGTAAAGGAAATGCGAAAACGGCGGAGAGACTAAAAAGGCATTCGCTACAGATTGCGCTGCTTCTGGCGGCGCTCCTTGTGGCTGTGGTATGGATTTTTGCGGAGGTCTTTGTGGAGATATTTAACGGGGAGCATTCCAGGGAAATGGCCGCATATGCGATACCGGGACTCAGAATTTATTTTGCCGGATTTTTTCCGGGGGCTGTGAATCTTGTCAGAGCCGGATATTTCAGCGCCATCGGTCTTGCTCGGGAATCCTCCGTTATTGCCCTGCTCAGAGGTATTGTCGCGATTGTAGCATTGGCGTTTTTGCTGTCTAAGCTGGGGGGCGTCACTGGAGTATGGTTTTCTTTTGCCGCCGCAGAATTGTTTACTTTGGCGGTGACTGTCCCTATGGGTAGAAGGCATGGCGCTGCCGGATATCATCCGGGGCGTTCCCTGTAAAAGAAGAAGATTATAGTATCATTCGAATCCGGTATTTTTCCAGCCAGTAATTCATCTGCAGCAGATAGGCAAGTAACTGAGGCCCGGCCATAAGCTGACCATAGAACGGGCGACCGTAATCGCTGGGGCGTTTCAGATAATCCCTGGTTTTTGACAGGTCTATCAGACTGCTTAAAGGAGCGTTGGGATTTTCCAGCGTATGCAGCAGCTCCTCCTTCAGGAGGGTTTCATAGGCAGGGTCGTAGGTCTTGGGATAGGGGCTCTTCTTGCGGTATAATACCTCGTCGGGCAGCAGTCCCTTTGCGGCTTCCCGCAGCAGCCCCTTCACCACGCCGTCCTTACATTTCATATGCCAGGGCACGTTCCAGAGGTATTCTACGATTCGATGGTCCGCAAAGGGCACTCTGGCCTCCAGGCCGGTATACATGCTGGTTCGGTCCATGCGGTCCAGGAGGGTCTGCATAAACCATCTCAAATTCAAATAAGAAATTTCTCTCCGCCGTTTTTCCTCGGGAGCTTCCCCCTCCAGCAGGGGCGTCTCCGATACGGTGGCCTGATAAGCGGCCCGGGCATATTCCTCCAGGGGCAGGAGAGAGGCGACCTCATCCTTTAGCAGCATGGTTCGGGGAGCAAAGTCCATAGACCAGGGAAAGCAGTCCGCCTCGAAGCACTCTTTCTTATGGAACCAGGGATAACCGCCGAAGATTTCGTCCGCACATTCTCCGGTCAGAGTTACCTTGTTGTGAGCGGCTACCTTTTGGCAGAAAAAGAGCATGGAAGCTTCCACATCCGCCATGCATGGCAAATCTCTGGCGTCTACTGCTTTGAATAAATATTCATATAAATCCTGATTGCTGCATTCCAGATAGTGATGGTTTGTGTGAGCATAGGACACCATGCAGTCCACCCAGGGACGATCCTGGGAGGGCTGGAAGGCATTGGCCTTGAAATTCAAATCATTGTCTTTAAAGTCAAAGGAATAGGTGTCCAGAACCTTTCCCTGTTTTTGGAGCTCGCTGCTGCATACAGCGGTGACGAGGCTGCTGTCCACGCCGCCGGACAAAAAGGTGCAGATAGGTACGTCCGAAAGCATTTGGAGCTTGATGGCGTCTGTCACCAGATAGCGGGTGTATTCTACGGTCTGCTCCCAGTTATCTTCATGGGGAGAGCTTTCCAGCTTCCAGTAGGGGGAGAGGGAGAAAGAGGCGCCCTGATATTCCAGAATATGACCGGGTGGGAGCTCTTTCACATTTTGGAATACACCCTTGCCGTAGGTTTTTGCGGGACCCAGTCCCAGCACCTCGCAGAGGCCTTCCCGGTCTATTACGGCCTCGAAGCCCGGATAGGACAGAAGCCCTTTCAGCTCCGAGGAGAAAATCAGGGTATGCTGCTGCAGCGTATAGAACAGGGGCTTTACGCCCAGGCGGTCCCGCACCAGATAGAGCTTCTCCCAGGTCTCATCCCAGACGGCAAAGGAAAAGATGCCGTTCAGCTGGCGAACATAGTCAATACCGTAGAGGAGGTAGCCCATAAGAATGACTTCCGTGTCGCAGGTAGTAGTAAAACGGATTCCTTTGTCTTGCAGTTCCTGGCGCAGCTTGGGCATATTGTAGATTTCTCCGTTAAAAACAAGGATGGCTTTGTGGCCTTCCAGCTGCCTTTCCATAGGCTGACGGCCGCCTGCGGGGTCCAGAATGGATAAACGCACATGGGACAGCCCCACATGACGGGACAAAAATACATTTTCATCGTCGGGGCCCCGATGCTTTTGCAGTCGATTCATTTCCTGAAGGATACCGTACCATTTTCCGGACTCTTCCCGATAGTTTCCTGAAAAATTACTAAAACCTGCGATTCCGCACATAGAATACCTCCTAATACGATTGTAAGAGCGGCTGATACTGCCTATGCTCCAGAGCCATCTCCAGAGTGGGCTGTAAAAGCTCCATGTGTGCCACTAAGGAATTAGGCTTTTTCTCCCAATTATCCTGCCCAAAAGGGACGAAATAAATGTTTTTGGCATTACACAGGAGGCCGATATTTTTCATGTTCATTCCAAGGCCGTCATTAGTGGAGATAAAGATGACCAGAGGCTTATTATTTCTCAGATGGGCTTTGGCCGCCATGAGCACAGGGGTATCGGTGATTCCGTTGGCCAGCTTTGCCGCCGTATTTCCCGTGCAGGGAAGGATGGTCAGTATATCCAAATAGGCTTTAGGCCCTATGGGCTCCGCGCCCTCCACGGTGATGATGGGCGCCTGCCCTGTAATAGTCTGCAACCTTTCCAGATAGCCCTCGGGAGTTCCGAAGCGGCTGCTGATGCTCTGAGAGGAATAGGAGAGAATAGGGTATAGGATAGCGCCGGCTGTTGCCAGTTCCTGCAGAGCCAGAAAAGTTTTCTCGAAGGTACAAAAGGAGCCGGTCATAGCAATACCGATTTTTTTTCCTTTTAAATCCATAACGATAGGATACCTTTCTTATTTTTTTTGACGCCGGCATTAAGGGCATGCGTTCATCACATATTCCGCCAGTCGGGAGGCGCAGCTGACGCCGGCATATTTTCCGGGCAGTCCCGGACAGTAACGTACGGCAAGATTCAGCTTTTGAGCCGCCTCATAGTCCATGCCGCAGCGATTGGAAGCAATATCAATGATTAATGCGTCCTTACGGACATTTTTCAGCAGGTATTCATTTAAAATGCAAGCCGGAATGGTATTAAACAGATATTCGTAGTCCTTGATTTTTCTGCCAAGCTTTGACAAAGGCAGGGTGCGGCAGCCCAGGGCGTCCGCCATGGACAGTTCAACAGGGCAGGAGGAACAGACTGTGACAAAAGCGGATAATCCCAGAAGCTTTTGCGCCAGCGGCTTTCCGCAGCGGCCGTAACCCAGCACCAGAACGGGGCTGTGGTGCAGCAAAGTGGCCTTGTGGGACAATGCTTCGAGAATGGCTCCCTCAGCGGTTGCTACCGCATTGAAAAGAGTCAGGGGTTCCTCCTTCATAAAATCGTAACAGCCGATTTCCCGCTCGTCACAGAGACGGCGGAAGCCCTCCGGTATCACGCCGCCGAATATCTTCTGGTGTTTTCTCAAGCATCTCTGTAATTCTGTCAAGGGAATGGCGGGCTGTTCCTGTTCCCAGTACAGGCAGCCATTTCGCTCGAAGGGAATACCGCAGACGATTGCGGGCGTGTTTTCCAGGGCCTCCTGCAGAGAGGCGGCATGATATATATTGGCGGGACAGACAGCTTCCCGCTGCTTAAGGGGGACGGTACCATAACAGATAACCCGCAGTTTTTTTTCTGCGAATATCGGCGCCATGCAGGCGGTTCGATTGTCGCCCCCTATGATGGCGATATCAAACTTGTTCATAGTGACAATACCTCTTTCTTCCAATCCGGCAGCCCCGGCGGCACAGACAATGCTTATATCTTTTAGAATATGTAAGAAACAGGAAAGGGTGCCTGTCAGAGGTTGACGTATCGGGGTAAACAGTGGTACATTGAAATATAGAATGTTTTGGAAGAGGCTTTTAATAAAAAGGAGACGAGGAATCCTTGAATAAATTGAGACGGCAGCCCTTTGTCAGTATTATCTTGGTGGCGGTAAACGTATTTGTTTTTCTGATTTGCAGCTTTACGGGGGATTTATTGTATGATTGCGGGGATTTAAGCCTGTGGGGAGTATTAGGGCAGGGACAGTATTGGCGTGTAATCAGTTCTGTTTTTCTGCATGGGGATATCAGTCATCTTTTTAACAATATGGTAATTTTGTTTTTCCTGGGCAGCATGATAGAAAAAGAATTAGGCCATGGAGCCTATACGGCGCTTTTTTTTCTGTCGGGCATAGGCGGTAGCCTGTTGTCTTTGTATCATAAGTATTTGTCCGCCTCCATGGTGGGTTCCATTGGGGCCAGCGGCGCCATATTCGGACTGGACGGAGCGTTGCTTGCTATGGTATTATTTTTGCCGGGCTACAGGAGAGAGGTATCCATTACAAGAGTATTGCTTATGATTGTACTTTCCTTATATAATGGTTATGGTGTTCGCAATATTGATAATGCGGCTCATTTGGGCGGTTTATTGGCCGGCTTTGCCGTGGGAAGCGTTATCTGTCTGATTAAGAGAAAACGCAGAAAGGGGAATTATCACATTGAATATTAATATTTATTATGGCGGGCGTGGCATTATTGATGACCCCACAATCTACGTGATGAACAAGATGCAGGAAATTTTGGAGGAATTGAGGGTCAGCGTAACCCGGTATAATCTTTATGAATACAAAAATTCCATTGCCACGCTGCCCCAGACATTGAAGGAAGCGGACGGGATTATTCTTGCCACAACAGTGGAATGGTATGGAATCGGCGGTTATATGCAGCAGTTTCTGGACGCCTGCTGGCTTTTTGGAGATAAGGAGAAGATAGCGCATATCTATATGTGTCCTGTGGTTATGTCTACTACCTACGGGGAGAGAGAGGCGAAGCTGAATCTGTCCACGGCGTGGGAGATATTGGGCGGACTGCCCTGCAGCGGCATGTGCGGCTATATAGAGAATACGGTTACGCTGGAGATGAACCAGCAGTATACCACTATCATAGAAAAGAAAACGGAGAATATGTATCGCACCATTAATCAGCATATGCCCAGCTTTCCGGCCAGTAATCAGGCGGTAGGACAGATGGTGGCGATTCCCCAGACGATAGACCTGACGCCCCAGGAGACGGAGCAGCTGTCCCAGTATGTCTCCGACGACACTTATGTACAGCGCCAGAAGGAGGATATTCAGGAGCTCACCAGCTTCTTTCGGGATATGCTGCAGAATGAAGGGGCTGACAGCGAGGAGGAATATCTGGCTGCCTTTCGGAAATGCTTCAAGCCCCTGGCGGGCTTTGAAGCAGAGTATTCCATCAGTATAGAGGAGAAGCCCCAGAAGCTGATTATTTCGGTGAAGGGACCTCATATGGAGATTTATTATGGCAGTCTGGAGCAGCCGGATGTAGAGATGCAGGTGAATCGCTCTATCATGGAAGATATTGTGAACGGCCGCATGACCTTCCAGAGAGTCTTTATGGCCGGGGCAAAGACAAAGGGAGATTTTAAAGCCCTGCGCACATTGGATTTGATTTTCCCCTTTGCGGCGCAAGGATAGAAAAGTTCAAAGAAGGATAAAAAGAAACATAAGGCCCGTGAAGACGGGAGAGAGGAGCAGGAATGAAAAAGGATAATTGTATTTTCTGTAAATTGGCAAATGGAGAGCTTCCCACTAATAGTATTTATGAGGACGAGGATTTCAATGTTATTTTGGATTTGGGCGCGGCAACCCGAGGGCATGCTTTAATTTTGCCAAAGGAGCATGCGGACAATTTATATGAGCTTCCGGAAGAGACAGCGGCAAAAATAATGCCTCTGGCTAAAAAGCTGGCGGCACATATGAAGGAAAAGCTGGTCTGCGACGGCCTGAATCTGGTGCAGAACAATGGCGAGGCGGCAGGACAGACGGTGATGCATTTTCATTTGCATCTCATTCCCAGATATCGGGAGGATGGGCAGAAGATATCGTGGACGTCCGGTAAGCCATCTTCCGAGGAGCTTGAGGAGGTAAAGCGGCTGCTGCAGCAGTAATACGGTTTATGGTTTACAGAAAGGATATGATTACTAAGTGAAAATGATTGATGTATCTGAGATAACAAAGAATATTAAGGAAATGTGTATCGAAGCAAACCATTTCCTCTCCGAGGATATGGAACGGGCTTTGGCAGAGGCGGCAGAGCGTGAGGAGGCGCCTCTGGGGAAGCAGATTCTGGAGCAGCTTCAGGAAAACAAAAGGATAGCCGGCGAGGATATGATTCCTATTTGTCAGGATACCGGAATGGCGGTTGTTTTTGCCGAGATAGGTCAGGACGTCCATTTTGAGGGCGGCAGTCTGGAGGAAGCGATTCATGAGGGCGTGCGTCAGGGCTATAAAGAAGGATATTTGCGTAAGTCCGTAGTGAAGGACCCTATTTACAGGGAAAATACAGGAGATAATACTCCGGCAGTTATCTATTATGATTTGATTCCCGGGAATCATGTGAAGCTGACGCTGGCGCCTAAGGGATTTGGCAGCGAAAATATGAGCAGAGTTTTTATGCTGAAGCCGGCAGACGGAATAGAGGGGGTAAAGAATGTGATTCTGACGGCGGTAAAGGATGCGGGGCCGAATGCCTGTCCGCCTATGGTGATAGGCGTAGGTATTGGCGGCACCTTTGAGAAATGTGCGCTGTTGGCAAAGAAGGCCCTTACCCGTCCGGTAGATGAGCGTTCTCAGATTCCTTATGTAAGGGAACTGGAGGAGGAACTGCTGGAGAAGATAAATGCCACCGGAATCGGACCGGGAGGATTGGGGGGGACGATTACCGCTATGGCGGTCAATATCAATACCTATCCTACGCATATTGCCGGGCTCCCGGTGGCAATTAATATTTGCTGTCATGTGAACCGCCATGCGGTTCGGGAGCTATAGGAAACGAAAGCAGAAAGGTTAAGAGACTATGGATAAATATATCAAGGCGCCCCTGTGCAGAGAAGATGTGCTTTCTCTGCGGGCCGGAGACTATGTATATCTGACCGGTACGATTTATACCGCCCGGGATGCAGCGCACAAGAGAATGCAGGAGGCGCTTGCCGGAGGAGAGAAGCTTCCTCTGGATATGGAGAATAATGTGATTTATTATATGGGGCCGTCACCCGCCAGAGAGGGGAAGCCAATCGGTTCGGCAGGCCCCACGACTGCCAGCCGCATGGACAAATATGCGCCGGCCCTGATAGATTTAGGATTAAGGGGCATGATAGGAAAGGGGAAGCGCTCCCCGGAGGTTCGGGAGGCCATTGTCCGAAACAAAGCGGTATATTTTGCGGCCGTAGGCGGAGCGGGTGCGCTGCTGTCCAAATCTATACTGGCGTCGGAGGTCATTGCCTATGAGGATTTGGGAACGGAAGCGATTCGCAGGCTGGAGGTAAAGGATTTCCCGGTGATTGTGGTGATTGACGCTGAGGGGAATAATCTCTATGAGACAGCCTCCCGGGAATATTGTAAAGAGTAGAGGGAAGTGTTATGAGAATTGCGCTGATGGTGCTTCGCAGACTTTATCTGGTGCCGTTTCTGTTTTTCAGAATTTGGCGGGCGGCCCGGCATTATAATGGCGATTATATGCCGGGTTTTTTGGCGGCGAAGCAGATTGCGAGACAGGGCATACAGGCAGGAAATATTATATTGGAAACTTACGGATTAGAAAATCTTCCGGAGAAGGACGGCTTTATTTTTTATCCTAATCATCAGGGGCTTTTTGATTCTCTGACCTTTTTTGCCTCCTGTCCCAGACCGTTTGCGTTGGTAATTAAAAAGGAAGCGAGTAAGGTTATTCTGTTAAAGCAGGTGCTGGAGGCGACGGGCTCTCTGGCGATGGACAGGGAGGACTTAAGACAGTCCATGCAGGTGATAAATCAGGTAGCCGGAGAGGTGGCGAAAGGCAGAAACTATATTATTTTTGCGGAGGGACATCGCAGCAGAGAGGGAAATAAGCTGCTGGATTTTAAGGCCGGGAGTTTTAAAGCGGCGCAGAAAGCAAAGTGTCCCATTGTACCCTGCGCTCTGATTAACTGCTTTGTGCCCTTTGACGAGAATTCTATTCGGCCGGTAACGGTGAAGCTGATTTATATGAAGCCCATGTATTATGAGGAATATAAGGATATGAAGTCGGCTGAAATTGCAGAGGAGGTAAAGCGCCGGATAGAAGAAACCATTGCGGAATATGAGTAGCAGTTTCCTTGCGATTTCCCTCAGACAGCTTCTTTTATGAAGGAGAAGGCTCGACTGACAGGAAGGTGAGAAGTGAGAAGAAAGGCAGGAAAAAGTTTATTTAGGGAATTGACAAACGAAATAGGCTTATGTATAATAATACTTGCGCTAAAAAGATAGCGTGGTAATTGCATATTGGTAGAGACGAAGTTCGGATGATGGAGAAATACTCAAGAGGCCGAAGAGGCGCCCCTGCTAAGGGTGTAGGTCGGGCAACCGGCGCGAGGGTTCAAATCCCTCTTTCTCCGTTCCATTCTACCGAAAGTGAAGCAGAAGTGTTGAGAATACACTTCTGTTTTTTTGTTGAATAGGAAACACTGTGTTACTGTGAAGGGTTAAAGTATACGAATTGTCTGTTTTGCTCTGTGTATGTCAATGCAGAGAGAATGGGGGTGTTAGGGCTTCCAGTGAGCTTCTTGACATGATAAAGAAGCATAGAGTAAAATCGAAAAGGTAAGAGAATGAAGCACGGGGGCAGGAGGATACGGGTTTTATGAACAGAAGAGGAAAGGTTACTTTTTTCCTGGTGATAATAGGGGCTGTTGTGTGTGCGCTGTTTTTTCAGGAGGGTATTGCAGCGACATAGCCGATGACAAATTTATATGAGGAAGGCACGAATATAAATGATATCGGATATTTTAATATGGTGGAGGCTGATATCCGTATGGCGCTTGACAGCTTTGCCGCCGAGTATACGAATACGAGATTCGGCGTCACTACAAGAGAGGATACTTATTATATTATTCCTGCTCCGGGTGGAACGGGAGAGGATATGTATTATATTGGGGTGAAGGCTGCCGATTATGAGACAATGGATTATAATAAGATAGTGGAAGCTACCCATGCATACTTGCGGGGAGAGAGCGGCGCGCTCGGAAAATATTCTCTTCATAGAATCGGCTGCCTGAAGAAAATGAGAATAAAGCAATATGAATATTTCCGGGAATGGTTCGAGGAAGCAGAATGGTTTGAGACGGAGGAGGAACTCGACAAATATGTGCTTCCTTTGTGTCTGGAACCGGGGGTGGGAGATATCGCTACCAAGGGATTGCTTTTTGGGGCGGCGCTTCTTACGCTTGGTCTGTTTATTTTGTTATCTGACGTTATAGCAAGGAGAAAGCGTAAAAAGAGGCAGAAAGAATTCCTGAGGGAACGGGCGCAAAAGCAGAAAATCATTACGATTGACGGCAGGAGTTATCCGAAGGAGACATTTGCACATGTGGAGGAGCTTTATCGTAAATTAAAAAAAGAACAGGCATTACAAGAGCTTTGTGATATTACGGGGCTGGAGAAACTGGAAGCAAGGGTTATTATTGATAATTGGCATAGTTATTATTTTGTCTGACTTTTTAAGACGATTTTTAAGACCTAAAATTTAACTTTTTACTTCAGTGATTTAAAATTTGCCTAAAATTTAAGAGAAAAATATTGACAAACTAATTAAGTATATGCTATTATAAAAATCCACCGCAAAAAGTGTACATGCTTTAAGCGGAAGAAAATAAAAAAATGAAAAAAATTGTTGACAAAGCACACGGCACATGATATTATATCAGAGTTGCCGCTGAGAGCAACAGAGCAGCACCTTGACAAATAAACAGCAATGCAGCCCTGAAAAGATTCCGACCCG